>CAIXWQ010000775.1 GCA_903923175.1 uncultured delta proteobacterium
CCTCGCGGCGCTCGCGCCTCGCCGTCCCCGCGCTCGTCGCCGCGCTGGTCGTGAGCGGGCTCCATTGCCGCAAGGGCCCGCCGCCCGCGCCGCTCGACGCGCCGCCGGCGTCGCTCCCGGCCGACGCGCTGCCGGATGTCCCCGATCTCGCGCAGGACGGCGCGCTCGACGAGGGGCCCGAGGTCGATGCGGTCGTCGACGCCGGCCCTCGCGCGCGCCTCGGCGCCAAGGCGCACTTCCTGTTCGTGTACGGCGAGCCGCGCAAGACCTCGCTGAAGCAGGGGTACCTGCGCGCCGGCGCGGTCGTGGAGCGCGACGAGGCCTCGGCCGGCGACGAGAAGTGCCCGAAGGGGTGGTACGCGATCCGCCCCAAGGGGTACGTCTGCCTCGGCGACGGCGCCTCCGTCGACCCCGACGGCGACCCGTTCTTCAAGATGGTCGTGCGGCGCCCCGACCTGACGGCGGCTCTGCCGTACTCCTACGGCGTCGCGCGCAACCCGATGTCGCCGTTCTACGCGCGCGTGCCGACCCGCAAGGAGGCCGCGGGGCTCGAGAGCGACGCGAGCGAGGCGTACGCGCGCTCGCAGCGGGCGCTCAAGTTCCCACCCGCCGGCGCGGGCGACGCGGGCGTCGAGTACGACGCAGGCACGTGGTCGGACGGCCCGCCCTGGTATCTTCAGGACGGCGGCGCGGTGCCGAACGTGAGCGGCCTGGTCGGCTCGCCGAAGACGCTGCACGTCGGGCGGCCGAAGACCAAGGAGGGGTTCGCGATCGTGCAGTCGTTCGTGGCGGGGCCGGGGGGCGCGCCGCCGGACGGAGGCGTCGACGATCGCCGCTACGACGTCACCACCGAGTACCTGATCGTGCCGCACGATCGGCTGCGCGAGGTGCGCCCCTCGCAGTTCCACGGCGCGCTCCTCGACGCGACCCACACGCTCCCCGCGGCGTTCGTGAAGACGCGCAAGCACACCACCGCGCTGAAGCTCGAGCCCGGCGAAGGGGGCAAGGGCGAGAAGGTCGTGCTCGACGCCGCGCCGTCGCCGCCACGCACGCTCTTCTTCCTGAGCAACGAGACCAAGCGCATCGGCGGCGTCGAGCACTGGGGGACGACCGACGGCCGCTGGGTGAAGGCGAGCGATCTGGTGCGCGTCGAGCCGCCCAAGATCCTGCCGGCCTTCGCGCACAAGGGCGACAAGTGGATCGACGTGTCGATCGCGCGCCAGTCGCTCATCGCGTTCGAGGGGGAGAAGCCGGTCTACGTGACGCTCGTCTCCACCGGACGCGACGGCCTCGGCGACGCCGAGAGCACCCACGCGACGATCCGCGGCGTGTACCGGATCCACACCAAGCACGCGACGATGACGATGGACTCGACCGAGGTCGGCGAGGCCTTCAGCCTGCGCGACGTGCCGTACGTGATGTACTTCGAGAGCGGCTACGCGCTGCATGCGGCGTACTGGCACGACGGCTTCGGCGAGCCGCGCAGCCACGGGTGCATCAACCTGCCGGAGATCGACGCGAGCTGGATCTTCCGCTGGTCGGGCCCCGAGCTGCCGGAGGGGTGGCACGGGGTCTTCGCGCGGCCGATGAGCACCGGGACGCAGATCTGGATCCACCCGTAGCGGGCCCGCTCTGCGCGGGCCCGTGCGTCACAACGTCAACAGCCCTCGCTGCGCCGCCAGCAAGATCGCCGCGACGTGCACGCCGTGGACGATGACGCCGGCGTCGATCTCCGCGAGCAGCGAGCGCGCGGGGACGACCGCGACTGCGATGTGCTCGGAGGGCTCGGTGCTCTGCGCGGCGACGCGGTGCGCGCCGAGGGCGACCCAGAAGTGCGCGCGCGTGGTGTTGCGGCCCGGCTCGGTCGCGAGCTCGATCAGCGGCGACCAGCGGTCCGAGGCGAAGCCCGTCTCCTCGAGCAGCTCGCGCTTCGCCGCCCGCTCGGGGCTCTCGCCCTCGTCGATCACGCCTGCGGGCAGCTCGCGGCTGACCCGAGCGGCGCCGTGGCGGTACTGGTCCACGAGGACGACTTCGCCGGCTTCGGTGAGCGCCAGCGTCGCGACCCAGCTCGGCGTTTCGAGCAGGTGGAACTCGTCGATCTCGCCGCCGTGGGGCAGCTCGATGCGCTGTTCGTGCACCTTGAGCCAGCGGCGATCGACGATCGTGCGGCTCTCGAGGACGCGCCAGGCCTTCATGGCGCACGAGCCTACGCGATCCCAGGAATTCCCAGGAATTCCCAGGAAATGCCCCTCGAGACCTCAGCCGAGGAACACGTGGCCGAGGCCGCGGTACGTCGCCGCGCGCCCCTCCACGCGGTCCCCGCGGACGAGCAGGTAGCGCGCCACGTGCTCGGCGAGCTCGCCCGCCTTCGCGTGGCGGAAGAAGACCGGATCGCCGAGGCCGAGCGTCACGCCCGCCGGCACGACGAGCGGCGTCTGCACCTCGCCCGCGCCTTCGAGATCGAGCAGGGCGAGCCCGGGCGGGAGCGCGGGGCAGGGGAGGCGATCGCGCCCCGCCGCGCCCGAGGCGACGAAGCCGCCGCCCGCGCACGTGACGAGCCCGGGCGCCGGCGCGCGCGTGATCTGCAGCGCGAAATAGGCCGCGGGCTGCAGCGCGACGTCGGCGTAGCGATCGAACAGGTGGCTGCAGAGGAAGCCCGAGCCGGCGGTGACCTCGGTGACGACCGGCTCGTGCGGCGACGAGCCCAGGCTGCCGGTGCCGCCGGCGTTCACCAGCGCCACCGTCGCCCCCGCCGCGCGCAGCGCCTCGACCACCTCCGCGCGCCGCGCCGCCACGTCGACCCGCGAGAGCGCCTTGAGCGCGCGCTTGTGGAGCGCGTCGTCGGCCACGCCGGCGATCTGCGCCTCGTAGGCCATCAACCCGGCGAACGACAGGCCGTGCGTCGCGACGATCTGCGCGTACAGCCGCTCCGCCTGGGCCACGCTGCGGATGGGGCTCCTCCGCACGCCGAGGTGCACGCCGCGCTCGCCGAACGGGCGGTACGCGACGTCCAGATCGATCGCGACCGGGAGCGTGACGCCGCGCGCCTCGGCGGCGCGGCCGAGCAGCTCGAGCTGCCGCGCGTCGTCGACCATCACCACCATGCGCGCGTGGCGCGGCCCGGTCGCGACCGCGTCGGCCAGCAGCGCGGCGTCGCTCGGCTGCGCGGTCGGGTAGGCGAGGAGCAGATCGTCGAACCCCTGCGCCGCGAGCAGCGCGGTCTCGGCGGCGTCGTAGGTCATGACGCCGCCGGCGAGCGTGGGGCCGAGACGATCGAGCACGCGGCGGAGCAGCGCGGGGGAGCGGATCGACTTGCTCGCGATTCGCAGGCGCTTGCCGGTGCCGCGCACCTTGGCTGCCAGGGCGTCGACGTTCGCTTCCAGGGCGTCGAGGTCGACGAGCGCGAGCGGCAGGCGCTCGCCGGCGATGGCGCGACAGTAGCGGGCGTACCGCGCCTCTCGGGCCCGCTTCTCGTCGTGAGCGTCGTGAGCGTCGTGAGCGTCGCGTGCGTGCGCCGGGTCCACGGCGCGAGCGTATCGCACTACGATGGACCCGGATGGACCCGGTGAGCCGCGCGCGCAGGAGCCTGCGGCTGGCGATCTTCGCGATCGTCGCGCTCGGCGCCGCGTACTTCGCGCAGGGCGGCGGGATGAACCCGAACTCGCGCTACGATCTCACGCGGGCGATCGTCGTTCACCACGGCTTCGCGATCGACGCCTACCAGCGCAACACGGTCGACAAGGCCTTCCGCGGCGAGCACTTCTACTCCGACAAGGCGCCCGGCCTCTCGTTCGCCGCGGTGCCGGTGTTCGCCGTCGAGCGCGCGTTCGTGAAGACGAAGGCGGCCGAGGCGCCGGCCACGTTCGAGCTGCACGCGCTCACCTTCCTGGTGGTCGGGCTCGCGAGCGCGGGCGCAGCGGTGCTCCTGCTCGGGCTGCTCGAGTCGCTCGGCTTCGGCGTCGTCGCCTCCAGCGTCACCGTGCTCGCGTGGACGCTCGGCACCAACGCGTTCGGCTACGCGACGCTCTTCATGGCGCACCAGCTCGCGGCGGCGCTGCTGGTCGCGACATTCGCCCTCGCGCGCGCGGCCCCCGCCGCACCCGCCGCGCGCCAACGCGCCCTGCTCGCGCTCTCGGGGCACGCGGCGGCGTGGGCGGCGATCTCGGAGTTCCCCGTCGCGCCGCTCGGCGTCCTCGCCTTCGCGCACGCGCTGCACGCGGTCGGCCCGCGCCGCGTGTGGCCGTTCGTCCTCGGCACGCTCCCGCCGTTCGCGCTGCTCGCGTTCTTCAACGCGCGCTGCTTCGGTTCGCCGTTCGCCCTCGGCTACTCGAACCTCGCCGACGAGCGCTTCCGCAAGGTGATCGAGGGGGGCGTGATGGGCTTCTCGACGCCCAAGCTCGACGCGCTCTCGCAGCTGCTCGTCGGCGAGGCGCGCGGCCTGCTGCCGCTCTCGCCGTTCCTCCTGCTCGCCCTGCCGGGCTTCGTCGTGCTGGTGCGCGAGCGCGCGCGTCGCCCCGTCGCGCTCGCCTCCGCGGGCGTGTGCCTCTACGGGCTCCTGCTCTTCTCGAGCTACCCGCTCTGGCACGGCGGCGCGGCCATGGGCCCGCGCTACCTCGTGCCGATGCTTCCGTTCGCGATGCCGCTGGTCGCGGCGGCGCTCGATCGGCTCGGCGCGCTGTCGACCCGCGCGCGCGTCGTCGGCGTCGCCGTCGCCGGGGCGCTGGTGGCGGCCTCGATCGCCATCTGCACGATGACCGTCTCGGTGATGCCCGAGCTGCTCGACGTCCGCTACCCGACGCCGCCGATCGCCGAGCTCGGGGCGATCGACATGCAGCGCCCGCTGCGCGACTTCGTCGTCCCGATGTTCGTGCGCGGCCGCCTCGGCGAGAAGGGGTTCGGGCGCGACGGCCGGATCGGGTTCTCGTCGCTCGCCCCCGGCCACGAGCGCGACGCGATGAACCTCGGCGAGCTCGTCGGCCTGCGCGGGCTCGCGAGCCTGCTGCCGCTCCTGCTCGCGTGGGCCGCGCTCGGCGTGATCGCGGCGCGCGCGGCGCGTGCGGTGCGCGCGGGCGAGCCGGACGCTCAGCTCCCGCGGTAGTCGGTGGCGAAGCGGAGCTTCAGCGTCGTGCCGACCCAGGTGAACACGTAGTGCTCGCTGCCGGGGCCGTTGTGCGTGCTCTCGCAGAAGGGGCTCGCGGCGTCGCAGTAGAGGGTCTCGCAGCGCTCGCCGAGGCCGCTGACGTCGTCCTTGGCGAGCTTCGCCGCCGGGATCGAGACGGGCCCGTCGAGCGGATCGCCCGGCGAGATCGCGAACGTGATCCGCGCGCCGCCGGGGGCCAGCGCGGCCTTGAAGCTCGCGACCGAGTTGATCGAGCCGAGCAGCTTGCAGACGGCGTCGCGCTCGACGCCGCGGTTCGGCACCGCGCTCGCCGCCTGGATCGCCGCGTCGAGCGACGGCGCGCCGATCATCGCGAGCTCGCGGGCGCGATCGGCGCGGTCGTCGTCGACGCTGCGCGGCGCGAGGAAGAGGCGGTACGACGTCGGTGAGGCCGGCGCCTGCCAGCTCGTCTTCGACTGGACGACGAGGTCGGTGCGCCCGTCGCCGTCGACGTCCGCGAAGGCGAAGTCCTGCGCGGCCTGGTTCGAGAAGCCGGCGAAGCGCGCGAACGCCCCATCGACGAACAGGAGCGTCGTCCCCTCGTCGTCGCTGAGGAACGCGAGCGTGCCCCCCGTGCCGGAGGGGACCTGCCCCGAGCGCTTCGCGGGGGTCGGCGTGGCCGTCAGCGCGTTCAGGCGCGCCGCGAACGCGTCGGAGAGCGGCTGCGCGGCGATGCGCGTGGCGGGCGCGGGCTTCGCGACCGGGGCGAGCAGCGCGCGCAGGTGGAACGCCGTGACGAGGCCGGCCGCGTCGACCTCGATGGCGCCGAGGCTCGGGCTCCCCATCGCCCCGGACGGCGCGCAGACGCGCCCTTCGCCCTGGCTCGCCACCATCGCCTCCGCGCGCAGCAGGTCGACGATCGCGCTCGCGTGCGGGGAGCTCGCGAACGAGGCCGCGTCGACGCGCGCGCCGAGCGGCTGCGAGAACGTGCGCTGCCAGAGCCGCGCGACGCTCGCGCCGCCGGGCGCCAGCAGCGCCGGGACGTCCTTCGCCGCGAGCTTCGGGACCATCGCGTCGGCGTCACGCGGGATGCGCTCCGCGAGCGATTTTCCCGGCGTCGCGCGGCGCCCCGCGCTCGGCAGGCGGCGCGCGAGATCGGCCTCGTCCTTCGCGTCGGCGAGCTCGGGCTCGAGCGCGTCGGCGGGCGACCAGTAGCTCGCGAAGCTCGTGACGCGCACCACCGCGCGCAGCCCCGCGGGCTGATCGAGCGCCGCCGCCGACTCGAGGAGCAGGTGCGCCCCGTCCTCGCGCGTCACGTGTCCGAGCACGCGACACGCCGTCGGGAAGCCCAGGATCGGCGCGACCTTGCCGTCGTCGTCCGAGGCGATCCACGCGAGATGCACCGCCTCGGGCGTGCCAGCAAGTACGAGCCAGGCGTCGCCGAGATCGATCGGCGGCACGTGGAGCGGGCCGAGCCTCGACAGGTCCGCCGGCGGCGTTCGGGGCGCCGAGCGGGACGAGGCCGACGGGCTCGCGACCGCGCTCGCGGC
>CAIXWQ010000776.1 GCA_903923175.1 uncultured delta proteobacterium
CTCGTCGCTCGCTCGCTCGATGCCGTCGAGCCAGGCCTTCTTGCCGTCGGGAAGCGGCAGGTGCGCATGGAGGATCTGCTCCTGCAGCATGGTCTGCACGAACGCGTCGGCGGTGCCGATCGGCGCCCCCGCGAGCTTCGCCAGCGCCTCGCGGATCACGTTCGGATCGGTCGGCGCGTACGGTTTGTACAGCTCGAGATCCTTCATCGGTGTGTGCCCGAGGATCGCTCGGAGGACCGACGAGACGCGGTCGATCAGCTCCGCCGCCGCCTTGCGCGTGAACGTGATGGCGACGACGCGATCGGCCTCGAATCGTTGCAGCAGCGTGAGGTACTCCTGCACCAGCCGCGTGGTCTTCCCCGAGCCGGCGGGGGCGCTGACGAGCTTCGGGTGCTTCACGACGCCACCTCTTGCCCAGGCTGATCGGACGATTCGCTCTCCTCTGGGGCCTCAGGCGTGCCGCGGTGTCGGCAGAGCTCCTGAAAGTCGCAGTAGCCGCTCCGCTCGTGTGGGCAGCCGAGGGGGTGGGGCGACAGGGGGTAGTCACCGTCGAGCGCACGGGTCAGGAGAGCGCCGAAAATCTGGCGTGCGCGATCGAGATCCCCGGACTCGGCCTCGGCCTCGGTCGGTTTGCCGCGAATGAGATCGTACGTGAGCCGCCGCGTCTCGCGGGCCTCGAGGTCGCTCCCCTTCACCTCGGCGACCGCGGAGAGCACCAACGCGTAGAAGGCGAGCTGCGGCGAGGTGAGCGTCCCGAGGATCTCGTGGAGCTTCCCCGCCGAGCGGCCGGTCTTGAAGTCGACGACCTCGTAGCTCGCCGAGGCGCCGGCGACGTGCGCGAGGACCGCGTCGATGCTGCCGCGAGCCTTCACCTGGAGCTCGCCGAGTGCGATCGGCCCGATGGGGATCGCGTCGTCGCGGTGCCTCATGTCGCCGAACGCGAGCTCCGTGCGGACGAACTTCGCATCGCCGTCGTCGTTCACGGCCGTGCGCAGGCGGGCTTCGTCGATGCGATCGCGCAGGCCGGCGACGTGCACCTGCTGGGCGGCCTGGGCCAGGACGGCGCTCGCGGCGCCCTGCTTCTTCGGCGCGATCTCCGCGATGAGCAGCGGCAAGTCGGCGGGGAGTGTGCCCGACTCCAGCGCGGCGCGGATCGAAGCGGCCATGCCGTCGTCGAGCGACTTCTTCGCCGCGTCGGCGCCCGTGCGCAGCGCTTCCCAGAGCGCGTTGCGCTCCGGCCAGGCTTTCGCGGCCTTCACGATCTCCGCGTTTCGCTCCGCCCTGACTTCGGAGACCGCGCGGAGTCGCCCCTCGAGCCAGCGTCTCCAGTTCTCCGCCCAGCGGTCGGCCTGCGCGGAGGCTGCCGTGTGCACGGCGTCGCCCTTCGGGAGCCCGAGCTCCTTCACGAACTTCGCGAGCTCCTCGCGCGTCCCCTCCTGCAGCTTGCTGAGGATGCGCGAGCGCGCGATCTCGAGCTGGTCGTCGGGCACGAAGAGGAACTCCCCCTTCACCGCCGTCTCCAGCGCCGCGTGCGCGAGCGTGCCGAGGTCGCGCGCGTTCGCCTCGTCCTCCACCGGATCGCGTTTGCGCAGGCCGAGGGCGGTCGCGCAGAAGGCCTTGTAGAGGCACTGGGTGAAGTGCCCGAGCTCGGTCGCCGAGAGCGTGAAGCCCTGGCGCGCAGCGGCGCGCTCGTCCTTGCCTCGCTCGAGCTTGCCCAGCAGGGGGAGCAGACGCAGAGGCCGCGGCGGCGCGTAGGTCAGGAACGCGTCGAGCGCGTCGGCCTTCGGATTGGGTACGTCCTTCGTCTCGGCCCCAGCCTGCTCGGCGAGCTCCTCGAAGCGCGCCCCCGCGCGCGCCCACTCGGCGTCGATCTGGATCGCGAGATCGTCGTCCTTCTCTCCTGCCTCGGCCTCGTGGAACTTCCCGAGATCGGCCAGCTCGGCGAGCACGGTCTCGCCCTTCTCTCCGGTGAGGCCGCGACCGTAGGCGCCGGCTGCGTGGCGATCGTCGAAGCGCACCTCGCCGAGGAGATCGACGGGGAAGGCCACGCGCCGCCCGGTCGCGTCGTGCGTGGGCGCCACCGCGACCGCCGCCGCCGCGCGCCCGATGGCCCACCGGGCCAGCGCCAAGAGCTCTCGCTGCGCGTCACGCCCCCCCTTGATTCCA
>CAIXWQ010000777.1 GCA_903923175.1 uncultured delta proteobacterium
GACAGGCGCGACCGGCGCGGCGACCGGCGCGACCGGCGCGGCAGCCTCCGGCGGCTTCGGCGACGAGGTCGCGCCAGAAGCCTCGGCGACGACGCCTGCGCCCGAGCCCATGACGACCGTGGACTTCAAGGGATTCGCGGCCGCGGCTGCCGCCGGCGCGGCGGCCTGGAACGAGCCGGAGGCCGGCGGAGCGCCGACCGGCGCGTCCTCGGGCGCGCGCTGCACCGTGTACCGGACGCGCGATTGCACGTTGGTGGCGCGATAGCCGTCCGCGAGGACCTCGATCGAGAAGCCCGACAGCGGCCCGGCATCCTGCCGAACCGTGCGCACCTGCGAAAGCGCCGCTTGCCAGCTGGACGCCTCCACCGTGTGCTTGTGGGTCCTCCCCGCGGACCCGCCCGACAGCGACGCAACGTCGACGAACCAGCGCATCCAGAAGCTCCGATGGGCCCGTAGCCCGAGGGTCGTGCGGCAAAACCGCGCGCGCCCCCTCGCACGCGTGGAGATCGTGCGCGGAAGGCTCGCGTACTGGTGCCCTGGGGGTCAACCAGTCAGACCAAAAAAGTTAGCGAAAACGACCACCGACGTCAGCGCACACCACCGCCGCGGTGGAATCATCCAATGGGCGTGGAGTCTTGCGGCAGAGCTGTCCGGCCGCCTCCCCCGCGCGGCGCTCCCTAATGCGCGATGCGCTCTGCGCAATGCGACGAGGGCGATACGGATCAGTGACCGCCGCGGCGCCGGGCGGACGCCGCGATGTCACGGCGCACGACCGCGCCCGCGAGCTCGACGCAGTCCACCGCGGCGTATGCGCGCTCGCACGCCTGGTCGACGTCGGCGCCGCGCGCGGCGACGCAGAGCACCCGCCCGCCGGCCGAGACGATGGCGCCCTCCCGAAGCGCCGTGCCGGCGTGGAGCACCTGCACGTGAGGCATCGCCGCCGCGCGCGCGAGCCCGCCGATCGGGTCGCCGAGCCGCGGCGCGCCCGGGTACCCCGAAGCCGCGATGACGACCGCCACGGCCGCGTCGCGTGCGACCGGCGGCGGCGCCTCCGCGAGCGCGCCGAGCGCGCCCCGGGCGGCCCCATCGAGATATGGGACGAGATCGGCGTCGAGCCGCGCGAGGAGCACCGCGGTCTCGGGATCACCGAACCGCACGTTGAATTCGAGCGTGCTGAGCGGGCGCGCTGCGTCGGCCGCGTCGTCGCCGCCGCCCTCGCCGAGCATCAGCCCCGCGAACAGCACGCCGCGGAACGGCCGACCGTCGGCCGCGAGGCCGCGGACGGTCGGCGCGATCACCTCGTCGACGATGCGCTGGTAGAGGCGGGCCGAGACGAGCTCGTCGGACGAGAACGCGCCCATCCCGCCGGTGTTCGGCCCGCGATCGCCGTCGAACACGCGCTTGTGATCGCGCGCGGCGGCGAGCGGCACGAACCGCTCGCCGTCGCACAGCGCGTGGAACGAGAGCTCGAGCCCGGTGACGCGCTCCTCGACCACGATCGTGCGCCCGGCCTCACCGAAGGCGCCGCCGACGAGCATGTCGTCGATCGCCGCGCACGTCTCCTCGACGCTCGCGGCCACGACCACCCCCTTGCCGGCGGCCAGCCCGTCGGCCTTCACGACCATCGGCCGGCCGCGGCTGCGCACGAACGCCTTGGCCGCCTCGGCCGACGCCGCGCCCTCGAAGACCTCGAAGTCCGACGTCGGGACCCCGTGACGCTTCATGAAGCGCTTCGAGAAGGCCTTCGACCCCTCCATCTCGGCGGCCGCGCGGCTCGGCCCGAAGGCCGGCACGCCCGCCTGCGCCAGCGCGTCGACGATCCCGGCGACGAGGGGCGCCTCGGGGCCGACCACCACGAGATCGACCCGCTCGCGCTTGGCGACGGCGACCACGTGGGCCACGTCGTCGGCCTTCCCCGGCAGACAACGGGCAATCGCACCGATGCCGGCGTTACCGGGGAGCGCGAGGACCTCGCGGACGCGAGGCGAGCGGGCGATCGCGACCGCGAGCGCGTGCTCGCGCGCGCCGCCGCCGAGGACGAGACTGCGCATGGCGGGTCGGTTAGCGCGTCCCCTCCGCGCGGGCTATTCGGAACGGGGCCGCCACGCAGCGGCGCCGAGCCGAGCCGCGCGACGCGTCACATGCCGCCGAGGATCTTGTACGTGTCGCCTTCGCGCAGGAGCTGGAGGCGGTTCTCGCGGACCGCGCGGTTCCAGTGATCGCCGTTGGTCGTCGGGATCAGGAACGACGCCGTGTAGGTGTAGTCGACGTTGATGACCTTCGTCTCCGTCACGGAGACCCGGCGGTACCGGATCTCGTAGCGGATCGCCTTCGTCATCTTGAACTTGGTCGACAGGTACGTGCGCAGGCCCGCGAAATCGATGTCGTCGCTCGACTTGGCGTTGCCGCCCGTCTCGAAGTAGCGACTCGAGGCCATGCCCATGAGCGCGTCGACGTCGCGCTCCTCGACGGCGCGGCGGTACTTCTCGCAGAAGTCGATGACCTTGCGGTTCTCGCTCGAGTCCTCGACGTCAGTGTTCGGGATCGTCGTCTTCGTGCACCCGCCGAGCGACGAGGCGCCGCAGAGAGCGAGGGGGACGGCGACCAGGAGGGCGCGGAGCGAGGGGGGGAGCTGCATCGACATCGGGCTGGGCACCTCGCGAACGACCACGAGGCGCTGGGCTATTCCAGCCGGGCGGACGGTACGCGGCGAGGCCCGCGCGGGCAAGGGCATTGCGCGGCCCGGGCGCGCCGGTGATCGTCGGGTGGTGACGCGCGACCGACGGCAGCGCTGGCTCCCACGCCCGACGGCGGTGGTCGCGCTGGCGCTGCTCGCCCTGCTCGCCGCCGGCTGCCGGCGGCACGCGGTCCGGCGACCTGTCCGTCACGGCGCCCTGGTGGTCGAGCGGCGCGGCTCGGGGCGCGAGCCGAGCGCCGAGCTCGCGGCGCGCGCGCTCGACGCCCGACTGGGGGGCGCCTGTCC
>CAIXWQ010000778.1 GCA_903923175.1 uncultured delta proteobacterium
CGGCCTGGCACGCGCGCCAGTACAGCGCCTTCAGGTCGTTGCACGGCGAGAGGCGATCGAGCCAGGAGGGCGCGGTCTCCTTCACCCCCGCGGCGCCGCACGACGGGCAGCGCGGCCAGCCGAGGCGAATGCACCCTTGCGTCTCGACGACCGACCAGCCGCAGCTCGGGCAGAAGTGACGCGTCGAAGTGAGCAGGATGGCAGCGACGGGCGCGATGGGCATGTTGGACCTCCGCTCCCAACGACGCGGGACAGCCGAAGTTCTGACGCGCGCGCCGACCTCCGCCCCCGCCCTCACTCCGCCGCGCGCCCGAACCCCACGCGCCGCCGCGCCCCCTCGGGCTTCGCCTTCCACTCCCCCTCCAGCGCCGCGAGCAGCGTGGGCGCACCGAGCGACTTCCCGAGCACAGCCGCGCGCCGCACCGCGGTCGCGAAGTCGCCCGGCGTGAGCCCCGCGAGGCGGGCGAGCGTCGCGTGCGTCGTGCTGTCGCCCTCGAGCGCGGCCGCCTCGGCGCCGAGCGTCGCGGCGAACATCGCCCGTCGCTGCTCCTCGCGGAGCGCGTCGAAGCGCACCTTCACGTCGAACCGGCGGAGAGATGCCGCGTCGAGCGTCTCGTAGAGGTTCGTAGTGCAGACGAAGATCCCCTCGCAGGCCTCCATCTGGACCAGCAGCTCGTTCACCTGCGTGATCTCCCACGAACGGCTCGCGCCGGCCCTGTCGCGCAGAAAGCCGTCGGCCTCGTCGAGGAGCAAGAGTCCCGATGCGTCACGCGCCTCGCGGAACATCTGCGCGATCATCCGCTCCGTCTCCGCCACGTACTTGCCGAGCAGATCGCTGGCGCGGCGCGCGATCAGCGGCCGGCCGACCCCCGCCGCGAGGAAGCGGACGAAATCCGTCTTCCCGGTCCCCGGCGGACCGTGGAGGCACACCGTGCCGCGCGCGCGCTGCGCGAGCCCCTGCACGAGCTCGCCGAGCTCGATCGAGGCGTTCACCAAGCGCAGGTCGTAGCGCGCGGGCCGCGTGGGCGTGACGAGCCGCCTAGGCCCCTGCGTGTCGAGCAGCCCAGCGAGCGCGTCGCTCAGGAACCGCTGGGCGGGCTCGCGCTCGGCGTGCCCCACCAGCCGCAGCGTGCTCGCCGCCCGCTCGGCCAGCGCCGGCGTGAGGCGCTCGTCGGCGGCCGCGGCGTCGATCCACGCGTCGCTCACCGGGAGCCCTTCGAGGCAACTGCCGAGGATGCGGCGGCGCACGTCGAGCCCCGGTCGCGGGAGCTCCACGACCAGCGCGAAGCGCCGGAGGTACGCGGGGTCGAAGCCCTGGATCGAGTTGCACATCCACAGCGTCGGCTTGGGGTTCGGCTCGAGCAGGCGCGTCTTCCACGCCTTGGCGTTCGGCCGCGGGCGCGTGAACGGGAGCTCGATCTCCATCGTCGGCTGCGCGAAGGCGTCCTCGATCTCGTCGAACGGCACGAGCGTCTGCTCACGCTTCGCCAGCACGCGCTGCGCGAGGCCGTAGCTGACCATCCGGTACAGCACGCTCACCGGATCGCCGTCGGAGTCCTCGCCCCCCGGTGCCGGCGGCGCCGTACACGAGCACGTTGATCCCCACCGCGCGCTTCTCGATCGCACCGCGCAGCACCGCACGGATCGACGCCACCACCGCCGCGGCGTGCGGGTAGTCGGCGAGCGTGAGCGCCGCCGCGGGCGCGCGCTGGCAGAACGTCTGTCAGTGCGCACGCACCTCTTCACCACGTGAAGCGCGTTCGGCTTCAGCGTAGCCCTGCAAGTCGGGCCTGCTCCTCGCCGAGTTCGCGGTAGTGATCGATGAGCTCCTGATCAAACCCGTCGCGTCGGACCGGGTCGTTCACGAAGGCGTAGGCCCGGCGAAAAAAGTCGGCGGCGAGGGCGTGGTTGCCCATCGCCGCGTGGACGATTCCGGAGCGCTCGAATCCGTCTTCGACGTCCGTGAAGTCGTCGAGCAAGCGCTTGCAGGCGACGAGCGCCTCGTCGAAGCGACGCTCGCGCACGAGACTGAGGACCGAGTTGGAGAGGTCGTCGAGCCCGTCATCTTCGAGGATGAGGATCGGCTCGCGCGGATCCGGCGGCATCGGGCGGCGGAGGATCGCCTCGGCGTCGGCCGTCGAGACGAGCGGCGCGGGCGGCGGCTGGATGGGCGTCTTCTTGAGTCGATCGGCGTCGAAGCAGCAGCGTTTGTACTTCTTGCCGCTGCCGCAGGGGCACGGGTCGTTTCTGCCGGTTGTCACGAAGTGGATCATCGTCGCTGACCTGCGCGACGTCTCGTAGATGTTGCTCGTCGAGCTGCGCGTGCGCTGGCAGCAGGCTCTTTCGCATCGGGGGCTGTGCGCGGCGTGCGGCAGCGGGCGCGTCTGGCACGACGGCCATCGGGACCGGAAGGCGAGCTTGCGCCTGATCGAGCAGGTCGAGTTCGTCCCCGAGATCCCGCAACGCCGCCTGCGCTGCCGCGACTGCAACGCGCACTGGTTCCACCCGCCCGAGGGGATCACCAGTCGCGCCCACTACCAGCCGTGCGTCGTCGCGCACGCGCTCGGCGCGATGTCGGCCGAGCCGGCGGCGTCCACGGCGGAGATCGCCGCCGCGCACGGCTGCCACCGGCGCACGCTCGGTCGCTGGATCGAGCGCGTCGCCGCGATCGCGGAGCCCGCCGTGCTCGCCAGCGCCGTCGTGCACGAGGCCGATGCGCCGGTGCTCCCCGCGATCCCGACCGAAGTCGCGCGCCCCACCGCGCCGCCGCGGACGCTCGCACGCCTGCTTCGCGCGCTCCAGGTGCTCGCTCTCCTCGAAGCACTCGCGAGCCTCCGCGGGCTCGAGCCGCCGGCGCTCGCGCACGCCGCCGCCCTCGTCCCGCGCATCCCCGCGAATGCCCAGTGCCCACGAATTCGAGGCGATCCACCCTCGCAGGCGTGAGCAAGAAGGGAGGTCATCGCGACGACGAAGAGGCCCGCACCGAGGCGCTGTTCCGCTACCGCGTGATCGCGACGTTGCTCGACGATCGCGCGGCGGCACCGCTGCGCGCGCGCGTCGCCGAGATCGCGACCGAGTCGCACCTGCACCCGACA
>CAIXWQ010000779.1 GCA_903923175.1 uncultured delta proteobacterium
ACGAACTCCGCGAAGTCGGTCGTCGGCGCGCGCGCGGGTCGGCAGCGCACGCCACGCCGAGGCCATCCCCCGTCAGTAGGGCCGCGGCAGCGGCTGTTACGAGGCGCCCGCCCCCGCGCGCCGGACTTGCCGGCGATCGCCGCCCGAACCGCCGTCGCACGGCTCCACGGCCCCGAATCCCAACCCCTCCGCCTTGCGCCCGCCCCGCAGGCGACCGACGTTCCTCGCGGAGGGGATGCGTGGCGTTTCTCCGGTTTCTCGTCGCCTGGGCGAACGTGCCGTTCGCGATCGCCGCCGGCATCGCGATCCTGTTCGCGCTCCTGCAAGCGAGCGGCGTGCTCGGCCTGCTCGCGGGCGACCACGAGGCCGAGGCGGGCGGCGACGCGGAGGCGGGCCACGACGTCGACGGCGGGCACGACGCCGACGCCGATCACGACGCCGACGCCGAGCACGACGCGGACGAGAGCCCCGGAATGCGGGACTTCGTCACCAGCTCGCTCGGCTTCGGCAAGATCCCCTTCTCGTTGATCTGGCAGACCTACGCGATCGTCTTCGCCGCGACGGGGCTCGCCCTCAACGCGCACACGTACTGGGGGCGCGAGCCGAGCACCGCGTCGCTCGCCTGGACGCTGCCGATCGCGCTCGTCGCGGGCTGGAGCGTGGTGGCGCTCCTCGCGCGCTTCCTCGGCCCGGTCTTCGCTTCGGAGCACGAGCGCGCGACGTCGCGGGCGGAGCTGGTAGGCCAGACCGGCGTGGTTATCTCCTCGAAGGTCACTGCAGACTTCGGCGAGGTGAGGATCCGCGACAAGACCGGCCACGACCTGCGGGTGGTGTGCAAGCTCGCCGATGGCGCCGCCGCGCCGCGCGAGCACCAGCGCGTCGTCGTCGTCGAGTACGCGCGCGAGCGCGGCGAGCTCCTCGTCGCGCCGCTCGAAGACGACGAGCCTGAAGAAGAGACCAAGAACCGAGCCTGATCGAACGTTTCACGGAGGGGTTTCATGATCACTGCGTCACCGACAACTGCTGCGGCCTCGATCCTCGACAACCCGAACTTCGTCGTGGTCGCGGTCGGAACGGGCGCGGGCGTCTTCGTGCTCGTGACGCTCTTCACCGTCATCGCGAAGTTCTATCGCCGCTGCGGCGCCGACGAGGCGCTGGTGCGCACCGGCTCCGGCGGCAACAAGGTCGTCATCGGCGGCGGCACCGTCGTCTACCCGATCCTGCACCAGCTGCTGCGCGTGTCGCTGCGCTCGGTGAAGCTCTCGGTCGAGCGCTCGGGGCGCAACGCGCTGGTCACCGCCGACAAGATCAAGGCGAACGTCACCACCGAGCTCTACATCAAGGTCGAGCCGATCGCGGAGGACGTCCTCGCCGCCGCGCGCTCCTTCGGCGAGCGCAACCTCGACGAGCACGCCATCGGCGATCTCATCGAGGGCAAGCTCACCGACGCCCTGCGCTCGGTCGCCGCGAACAAGACGTTCATGGCCCTGCACACGCAGCGCAAAGAGTTCGCCGAGAGCATCCAGGCCGTCCTCGCCGAGGAGCTGAAGAAGAACGGCCTCACGCTCGAGAACGTCTCGATCACGGCGTTCGCGATGGTCCCCGTCACCGAGCTCGACGCGCACGACGTGTTCGACGCCGACGGCCTGCGCGCCATCACCGAGTCGGTGCAGACCAACCGCGAGAAGACCAACCAGATCCAGCGCGAGAAGGACAACGCCATCCACGCGCAGGACGTGACGGCGCGCATGCGGCAGCTCGAGCTCGAGCAGACGCAGAAGCAGGCCGAGGCCGATCAGTCGCGGCGCGTGTCCGAGTATGCGGCGCTGCAGGCCTCCGAGACGGCCAAGGCCGTGTACATCCAGGAGCAGTCGCGCGACCTCGCGGGCTACGAGAAGCAGAAGGCGGTCGAGACGGGGCGCATCGCGCAGGAGCAGGCGATCGCCATCGCGAACGCGGCCAAGCAGCGCGCCGAGCGCGAGGCGCTCATCGCCGCCGAGCAGGGGCAGCAGGCGGCCGAGATCGCCAAGCAGCGCGTGATCGAAGCGGCGAACATCGACAAGGAGAAGATCGTCCAGGCGGCGGAGATCGACCGCCAGAAGGCGCTCGAGGCCGCGACGATCGACAAGGAGAAGGTCGTCGGCGCCGCGCTCGTGAGCAAGGAGCAGGCGATCGAGGTCGCGCGCATCTCCAAGACGGTCGCCGTCACGCAGAGCGAGGAAGCGCTCGCGCGCGCCGCCGCCGCGAAGGCCATCGCGCTCGCCGAGGAAGAGAAGGCGAAGCAGGAGATCGTCACCGTCGAGGAGACGGCCAAGGCGCGCCGCGAGAAGCAGATCCTCGTCATCAAGGCCGAGGCCGAGGCCGACGTGAAGCGCGCGCTCGCCGACGGCGAAGCGGCCAAGGCGCGCGGGCTCGCCGAGGCCGGGCTGAACGCCGCGAAGGGGCGCGCGGCGGTCGTGCAGGCCGACGCCGACGCCGAGGCGATGCGGCTCAAGATCGGCGCCGACGCGCGGGCGATCGCGGCCGGCAAGGACGCCGAGGCGACGATCACGCTCGCGAACGCGCTCGCCCAGAAGGGCGCGGCCGAGGCCGAGGCGCGCCGCAAGATGGTCGACGCCGAGAACGCCGTCGCGCTCAAGTTCGTGCTGCGCGACGTGCTGATCCACGCCATCAACAAGGCGCCCGATCTCGCGCGCGAGCTCATGGAGCCGGCGAAGGCCATCAAGGAGATCCGCGTCCTGCAGACGAACAACGGCGGCAGCGGCGGCAACGGCGCGCTGGGCGCGGCCTCGCCGATCATCAAGACGGTGCTCGAGGCGGGCGCGGCGTACCCGCTCTTCAAGCAGCTGGTCGAGTTCGCGCAGAACGATCCCGGCAAGCTCGGCGAGCGCGCGAAGGGGATGCTCGGGGAGCTCGGCGACGAGCTCGGCGAGCTGCTCGGCAAGAAGCAGGGCGCGCAGGCCGAGGGGAGCGAGCCGGAGCCGATCACGCAGCGGCCGGTCGTCGTGACGCAGCGGCCCATCCCGATCGGCGGAGCCAGCGCGGGCGCCGACGCGCCGGCCGGCGGGGAGTGACGTGAGCGAAGCGATCCCGACGGCGTCGCCACGCAAGGTGGGCGGCGCCGCGGGCGAAAACCTCGCGCCGCTGCTCGCGGTCGTCGCGAGCGCGTGCAGCGTGTACGGCGTGCCGATGAGCGTCGGCGGCCTCAAGCAGGCGGCGAAGGCGGCGATCGCGAAGGATCCGATCGACGCCGTCTCCGTCACCGTACTCGGCGGGTCGTACCTGTTCTACCTCGCCGAGAAGGGGCACAACCCGAAGGTCGAGAGCTACTTCGACGCGCTCGTCTTCATCTCGACGTGCCTCTCGGTCGGCTACGCCGACATCTTCGCGCGCACTCCGGCGGGCAAGGCGATCGCGACCGCGATGATGACCTTCGGCCCGGCGCTCAGCGGCGCCCTGCTCGAGGAGCCCGCGGAGAAGCCGCGGCTCGACGACGATCAGATCGCCATCCAGCGCGCCATCCTGGGGAAGCTCGACGCGATCCTCTCGGAGCTGAAGGGGCAGCGCGGCTGACCGCGCGCCCCGGCTCGGCGCGCGCGTCCCGGCCTCACTTCGCGGACGGCACGGGCACCGCGGCGAGCGCGTCGTCGTAGATCTCGACGCGCGCCGCCGCGAGCAGCCGGGCGCCGAGAGCGTCGGCGAGCGCGCGCTTGCGCTCGTCGACGATCGAGTTCTTCACCGCGGTCTCGAGCAGATCGTCGAGCGCCTTGCCGCTGCCGACGTCGTTGCCCTTCACGCGCATCACGCACCACCGGCCGTCGCTCAGGAGAAACGGGCCGCCGAGCGAGCCCGGGCGCCGCAGGGTGAGCGCCATCTTCATGAGCTGTCGATCGTTGGCGTCGCCCGCGAGCAGAGGCAGCGCGCCGCCGCCGGCCTTCGTCTTCTCGTCGATCGAGCTCTTGCCGACCAGCGCGCCGAACGCGGCCTCGTCGAGCCCGACGGCCTCGCGGTAGACGCGCTCGGCGGTCGCTCCATCGGCGACGATCAGGACCTGCGTGTCGACGCGGTTGATCGGGTTGTACTGCTCGAGGTGGTCGCGGTAGCGCTTCACCGCCTCTTCGTGCGAGATCGCGTCGCGCGAGAGGCCGGCCTTCTTGGTCTCGTCGGCCATCAGCGCGAGCGCCCAGCTCGCCGCGGCGTCGGGCGTGCCGGGCAGCAGCGCGAGGTTGCGCCGCTTGGCCTCGGCGGCGAAGAGCTGCGTGCGGATCGCCTGCTGGACGGCCGCTCGCCGGGCGTCCGGCAGCGTCGCGACGCCCGGGACCCACCACGGCTCCTCGACGTACTGCGCGACCTGGCCGCGCGTGACGCCGACGCCGTCGACGCACGCGACCACGGTGCCGTCGGCCGGGCGCGCGCAGGTGGGGGCCGACGAGCGCTTGCAGGCGCCCGGCGCGACGCCGAGGAGGGCAACGAGCGCGAGGCCGGCGAGGCCGCGAAGGAGGCGCTTCATGGAGTGGGCCTGGAGTGTCGCTCGGAGCGCGCCCGATTCGCCACCTCGGCGCGCGGCGCTCATCGAGACGTCGACGGCGCGGGCCCGCCCGGGTGCACGATCGGCTCGGTGTCGGTCCAGTCGCCGCTCTTGGTGGCGAACGACCCGTCCATGATCGGCGCGAGGCGCCCGCGGTAGCGGTCGAAGATCTTCTGGTACTCGACGACGCGCGCCTCGTAGCCGTCGGTGCGCCCTTGCTCGGCCTTGTCGATCTCCGCGCCCATCTCCTTGAGCACCGCCGTGACCGCGACCTCGTCCTTGAGCTTCGAGGCGTACGTCACGCCGAGGCGCACGCCGCCCACCTGCGCCAGCACCCGCACGTCGGTCGGGCGCTGCTGCTTGCTCTCGAAGGGATCGCCCTCGCTCGGATCGCGCGACACGCGGATGGCAGGGTTCGGCAGCGGCTCGGGCCACAGCTCCGCCTCCGACTTCTTGCGCGCGGAGCCCGACGCGACGGCGCCCACCGACGGCGCGCTCGGCGACACCGCGGAGGGCGTGGTCGCCGCGGGCTGCGCGGCGAGGACGGCAGAGCCCTTCGTCGACGCCTGCTCGCCGCTCGAGCCGGCGCCCAGCCCGCCGCCGCGGGTCATCCAAAAGGCGAAAACGCCCGTCGCCGCCGTGAAGATCACGACGAGCAGGACGGGCGTTCGGAAGGAGGGTGCGTTGCTCGAGGGTCCGCTCAAACGAGCCTCAACGCGTGCTGTCGCCCCACATCGCGAAGCCGCAGGCCGACGTGAAGCCCGACGACGTGCCGGAGACGAAGTCGCCCGAGGCGCTGTCGAACTCGTTGCCGCAGTCGCCGAACGTGCTGGTCGACGACGCGCTCGGGTGGTTGTCGAGGCAGACGTCGTGATCGAGGCAGTCCTTGGTGATGTAGAAGTTGTAGCTGTTCGGGCAGCCGGCGCCACAGCGCCCCTCGCACGCGCTCGCCGACCAGCCGATGCGCGAGCCCCACGTCACGCGGCCGTGGTAGCTCCCCTGGCCGGCCTCGTGGTCCGAGCTCCCCGTCCACTCGCAGACCTCGTGCTCGTGCGTGTAGCTCGGCGTCGAGGAGCAGCCGTTGACCCAGCCACCGTAGGAGTTGGTGCCGCCGCCGACGCCGGCCACGCCCTGGCTCGCGCTGTACATCGGGTTGCCGGCCGACGTGCCGGTGTAGACGGCCGGGCAGTTGCCGATGTTGTTCTGCGCGCAGATGTACGTGATGCCGTCGTTGCTCTCGCAGTCGCCGCGGTTCATCTCGGCGGTCTTGGCGGCCTGCGGCTCGATGGTGCGGACCTTGAAGGTCGTGCCGCGCGGCGCGGCGGCCATGAGCGAGATGGTCTTGTAGAGCTGCTCGCGCATGCGGCTCGGGCTGCCGAGGCGATCGAACGCCTTCTCGAGCACCGAAAGCGCGCTCGCGTCGGCGCCGAGGATCGAGTTCGAGTGACCGTCGATGGTCAGCGTCGAGTGAACGATGTCGTACGCGTAGTCGTACTCGGCGCCGTTGATGACGAGCTTCGTGTTCACCATCGGCGTCGCCAGGTGCTCCTCGAAGCTGATGACCGAGGCGCCGTTCACGAAGCTGCCGACGAGATCCGTGTCGGTCTCGGTGGTGATCGTGATGGCGCT
Source organism: uncultured delta proteobacterium (assembly GCA_903923175.1). Taxonomy (GTDB): domain Bacteria; phylum Myxococcota_A; class Polyangia; order Polyangiales; family JADJMO01; genus CAIXWQ01. Next base: position 6,158 of record CAIXWQ010000779.1, read on the forward strand.
CGCCTCGCTCGCGGGCGCGGTCGGGTCCTGCGACGCGACGTTGCCGGCGCAGCCGGAAGCGAAGGCGACGGTCGCGAGGGCGGCGGCGGCGAGGAGCTTGTTCATGCTCTCCCCTTCAGCAATGACGCTGCCACCGTGCCGCTCTCACGAGATCTCCGACGATTTCGCGGATCGCCGCTACGCACGAGTTCAATTCACGAACGGCGAGTTCAGTCCCTGAACTCGAGGGCGTTCAACCTCCGAACTCCGCCGTGGGGCGACACGCGAGGCGGCGGAATCAGCGGCTCGGATCGGGACGTTCGCGGCGTCGAC
>CAIXWQ010000780.1 GCA_903923175.1 uncultured delta proteobacterium
GCCAGTCGCGGGCCACGACTGACTGAATGCCTGAACAGCCTTCTGACAAACAGCAGAATCGGCAGTTGTCAGGACGATTGATCGGACAACGTGCGAGGCCTGCCGAACAAACCTACGTCTACGCTACCCGTGAACGGGTACTGCTGAAGTACTTGCGCGAATTCGGGTTCGTCGCGACGGCCAGGATGGGCTGACGACGGCCGCGTCCGCTCAGGGTCTCCGCAAAATCCCCCTGGCGGGGGCTTGGCTCCGGCCCTGACGGTCACCATTTCGCGAGAGATGGCTTCGCAACTCTCGCCTCGGGTCTGCGCAAACACCCTCCCGTGGAGGGTTTTTGCTCCGCCCCTCAGGGTCTCGGGACGATCTTCTTGTAGACCTTCGCGATCTCGTCGACGACCTCGAAGCGGCCCGCGACGCTCGAGAACGTGAGGCTCTCCTTGTCGCCGAGACAGAGGAAGCCGCCGTGATCGAGGCTCTCCCAGAACAGCTCGAGCACCTTGTTCTGGAGCGCCTCGTCGAAGTAGATGAGGACGTTGCGGCAGACGATGACCTGCATCTCGCCGAACGAGGTGTCCATCGCGAGGTTGTGCCTCGCGAAGGTCATCCGCTGGCGGAGCGAGGGGTCCAGGATCGCCGCCTGGTAGCGCGCGAGGTAGTAGTCCGAGAGCGCCCGGCTGCCGCCTGCCGCCTGGTAGTTGACGATGCCCTTGCGGATCACCTCGAGCGAGTAGATGCCCGCCTTCGCGGTGTCGAGCGCGGGCTGGCTGATGTCGGTCGCGTACAGCATGCACCGATCCTGCAGGCCCGCTTCACGGAGCAGGATCGCGTGCGAGTAGACCTCCTCGCCCGTGGCGCAGCCTGCGTGCCAGATCTTGATGTGCGGCCAGCTGCGGAGCCGCGGGAGAACCCGCTCGGCGAGCGCCGCGTAGAAGAACGGATCGCGAAAGAGCGACGTGACCGACACCGAGAAGTACGGCGCGAGGACGTGGAACACCTCCGGATCCCGCAGGATCGCCCCGGCCACCTCGAGGAAGCTCGACATCCGGTGGTCGACCAGGAACTGCGAGAGGCGACGGCGGATGCTCTGCATCGTGTAGCCCCGGAAGTCGTAGCCGTACCGCTGGTAGATCGCCTCGAGCAGGAGGTTCAGCTCGATCTTCGCGACCTCCGACAGCTCGGCGTCGCCGTTCATCGGCTGAGCCACACCCGCAGCAGCGAGATCAGGCGGTCCTGATCCACGGGCTTCGTGAGGTAGTCGGAGCACCCGGCCTCGATGCACTTCTGGCGATCTTCCTTCATCGCCTTCGCCGTGAGCGCGATCACCGGGAGGTTCGCGGTGCGCGGATCGCGTCGCATCTGCCGGGCCGCCTCGTAGCCGTCCATCACCGGCATCATCATGTCGAGCAGCACGAGATCCACGTCCGGGTGGGTCGCGAGCATCGCCAGCGCCTGCTCGCCGTTCGCCGCCTTCAGCGGGGCGATCCCGTGGCTCGCGAGGAGCTTGGCCATCGCGAACATCGTGCGCATGTCGTCCTCGGCGATGAGGATCTTCTTGCCGCGGAGCTGCTCGTCCGACTCGTAGAGGTGCCGGATCGTCCGGCGCTTGTCCTCGGGGAGATCGTTGACCACCCGGTGGAGGAACAGCGCGACCTCGTCGATCAGCCGCTCCTGCGAGCGCACGTCTTTGATGATGATCGAGTCGGCGTAATTGCGCAGCGACAGCTCCTCGGCGCCGGTCAGCTCGCGCACCGTGTAGACGATGATCGGCGGCAGCGTGACCCTCGCCGCGCTCGCGGCCTCGAGCAGCTCGAGCCCCTGCATGTCGGGGAGCCCGAGGTCGAGGACCATCAGGTCGAAGCGGCGCTGCTGGAGCGCCGCGAGCGCCTCGGCGCCGGTGCCCACTTCCTGCGCGTGGACCGTGCCGTTGCCGATGATCCGCACCGTCTCGCGGCGCATGATCGGGTCGTCCTCGACCACCAGCACGAGCTTCTCGGCGCTGGCCGACGACTTCTCGATCGTGGCGAGGATCGCGTCGACGTCCTCGGTGCGGAGCGGCTTGCGCGCGTGCCCGATGGCGCCGATGCGCAGCCCTTCGAGGCTCGACTCCTCGCCCGAGACGATGTGCACGGGGATGTGGCGCGTGTCGACGTCCTGCTTGAGGGCGCTCAGCACCATCCAGCCGTTGGTGTCGGGGAGGTTGATGTCGAGCAGGATGCCGCTCGGTCGGAAGGACTTCGCGAGGCTCAGCCCGTCTTTGCCATTGAGGGCGGCGAGGCACTTGAAGCCGCGTCGTCGCACCTCGCCGAGCAGCACCTTCACGAAGGCCGCGTCGTCCTCGATGATGAGGATGGTGCGGCTCGCCTCGTCGATGGCGTCGCGGTCATCGGTGACCTGGGCGACGAGGCGCCCCGGCGGAGCGGGCTCCCGCGGCGTGACGGACGCCAGCGGCGCGCGCGCCGACGCGGCGAGCGGTCTCGTACTCGCGAGCGAGGGCGCTGCGGGTCGCTCCGCCGTGGGCGCGTCCCCGGGGCTCGCGTCGATGGCGGGGAGGACGGGCAGGATGACGGGGAGGATGACCGTGAACGTCGAGCCGACCCCCGGCTCGCTGGCGAGGTGAATCTCGCCGCCGAGCAGCGCGACGAGCTCGCGCGAGATCGAGAGCCCGAGCCCCGTGCCGCCGTACTTGCGACGATCGCCGGAGTCGGCCTGCTGGAACGCCTCGAAGACGATGCGCTGCTTGTCGAGCGGGATGCCGATTCCCGTGTCGACGACGCGCAGGGCCAGCGCGTTCTCGACCGAGAGCCCCGCCCGGCTGATGAGGTCGCCGGGCCCAGGGCGCGCGAAGGTCACCGTGACGCCGCCGTGCTCGGTGAACTTGAGGGCGTTGCCCATCAGGTTCTTGAGCACCTGGCCGAGGCGGTTCGGGTCGGTGACCATCGAGCTCGGCAGCTCGGGGTCGATCTTCACCTCCAGCTTCAACCCCTGGCTGCGCGCCATGTGGTCGAACTGCCGGACGAGCGTCTGCGCGAGGTCGGTGAGCTCGACGTGCTCGAGGCGAAGGTCCATGCGACCGGCCTCGATCTTCGACAGATCGAGGATCTCGTTGATGAGGTTCAGCAGATCGTTGCCGCTCGCGAAGATGACCGACGCCGACTCGCGCTGATCCTCGCTGAGGTTCCCCTCGGGGTTGTCGCGGAGCGATCTCGCCAGCAGCAGCAGGCTGTTGAGCGGGGTCCGGAGCTCGTGCGACATGTTCGCGAGGAACTCGGACTTGTACTTGCTCGCGATCGCGAGCTCCTCGGCCTGCCCCGCGAGGTTGCGGCGCGCCGCCTCGATCTCGGCCTTCTGTCGCTCGAGCTCCTCGTTGCGCGTCTCGAGCTCCGCGTTGGTGCCCGCCAGCTCCTTCTGCTGGAGCCTGAGCCGGACCTCCGACTCCTTGGTTTTCTTCATCTGGATCTCGAGCTCCGCGTTGGACTGCTCGAGCTCGACTTGCTGCGCCCGAAGCTCCTGGCTCGCGTGCTCGAGCGCGCGCGTCTGCTCCTGCAGCTCCTCGTTGCTGGCCCGCAGCTCCTCCTGCTGCTTCTTCAAGATCGTCTGGTTGCGCGCGATCTCCAGCGACACGCCGAGGATGGACGTGACCTGCTCGAGGTACTGCTGGTGAACGCCGGTCAGCGCCCCGAGCGTGCCGACCTCGACCACGCCGCGCAGCTCGTTCTTGAACAGCACCGGCGCGACGCAGAGGTTGCGCGGCACGGTGTCGCCGAGCCCCGACACGACGCGGACGTAGTCCTCCGGCGCGTGCTGCAGGACGATCTGCTTCCTCTCGAGGGCGGCCTGCCCGACCAGCCCCTCGCCGAGCGCGAAGCGGTTCGCGAGGTTCTTGCGCGCCGTGTAGGCGTAGGTGCCGAGCAGCCTCAGGGGCGCCTCGGAGCCGTCCTGATCGAGGATGTAGAAGGCGCCGACCTTCGCGTCGAGGTGCTTGGCGATCGCGCCGACCGCGGCGGTCGCCAGCGCCTGCACGTCGTTCTGCCCCAGCACGAGCTCGTTCATGCTCGCGACGCCGACCTTGAGCCAGTCGGCCTCCGCGGCCTCGCGCGCGGCCTCGCGCAGCGATCGGGTCATCTTCTGGAGCGCGATCCCGAGCTCGTCCTTCTCGCTCCGCGGCCGGAGGTCGGTCTCGTAGCTCCCGTCGGCGATGACGTTGGCCTGCCGGGCCGCGTCCTTGAGGGTCTTCGCCATGCCGTTGATGGCGCTCGAGATCCAGTCGCGCTCCCCCTTCGACGCGATCTCCACGTCGAGATCGCCGGCCGCGATCCGCTCGGCGGCGCTGCCGATCTCCTTGAGCGTCCCCATCATCCTGACGATCGCGATCCCCAGCTGATCCTTGTTGCCGCGCGGGGTGAAGTCCCCCGTGTAGTCGCCGGCGGCGACCCGCTCCGCCTGGCGCGTCGTGTCCTGGAAGGTGCGCGCGACGAGGTTCACGGCGTTCGAGAGCAGGTCGCGGGGGCCGCGCGGCGTGATCTGGAGCTCCGCGTTCCCTTCGGCGACCGCCTCGGCCAGCTTGACGACGTCGCGCCACCCCTCGACGGCGACGCGGAGCGACTCCTGCATCTCGCCGAACTCGTCCTGCCGCCGGGCGCCGAACTCCATGTCGAGCTCGCCCCGCGCGAGCTTGTCCGCGATCCCCTTGAGATCGCCGATCGGCGTCCAGATCCCCGTCGCCAGCATCGAGGTCGCGGCGAAGAGGAGCACGAGGGTCAGCCCCATCACGGAGAAGGCCGTCACGTTCGCGAACGCGCGCGCCTCCATGGCCGCCCCGATCGCGCCCTGCGCGGCCACGGACTGGATGTCCGAGGCGCGCGTGCAGAGGTCGATCACCTCCGCGTACCGGGGCGCGTTCGTGGCCATCCGCTCGCGCGCCTTCGCGGCGTCGCCGGCCAGGATCGCCAGCCAGATCTGCTCGTTGGTCTGCTTCAGCGTGGCGTAGCTCGCGGCGAAGGACTGCCACAGCCGCGCCTCGTCCTCGCGCATCGGGAGCGCCTCGTAGACGCTCCGCGACCGCTCCACGTCGGCCAGCGCTGCATCGCGCTTGGCGCGGTGCGTGCCGACCATCTCCGCCGTCTGCGTGAGGAGATCGGTCGCGGCGGCCTGCGTCCAGTACTGGACGCTGATGACCCCCGTCGCCATCCGACCGAGCGCGATGCCCGAGGGGAGAAGGTTGCTCGACAGGTTGTTCAGCCCCTGGTCGGCGTGCTGCCGCTCGCGGTAGCTGACGCCGGCGACGAGCACGATCGCGAGGGCCACGAGGCCCATGAGCGCGCGCAGTTTCGACTGGATCGTCTTCAACATGATCGGTTCGTTTCCGGCCGCCAGAGCCCCGAAGCCGCGCCGCGAGTCGCCGTCAGCCGCGCGCGAGCTCGACTTCGCGCGCAGATTGCATCGCGCGCCAGACCGTCTCGATCTCCCCCTCCACGCCGAAGAACGCGTCGACGACCGCCGGATCGAACTGGGTGCCGCGCCCCTGGCGGATCGCCGCCGCGGTCGCCTCGTGGGTCTGCGGCGGCTTGTAGGGACGCACCGCGCGGACCGCGTCGTAGACGTCGGCGACCGAGACGATGCGCGCGCTGAGCGGGATCGCCTCGCCGGCGAGCCCCGCGGGATAGCCCGCTCCGTCCCAGCGCTCGTGGTGGCTGCGCGCGATCTCGGCGCCGACGCGCAGGAGCTCGTTGCGCGGGTAGCTCCGGATGACCGCTTCGAGCGTCTTCGCGCCGATCTCGGAGTGGGTCTTCATGATTTCGAGCTCCTCGGCGGTGAGCCTGCCGGGCTTGAGGAGCACCGCGTCGGGGATGCCGACCTTGCCGATGTCGTGGAGGGTCGCCGCCCGGCCGAGAACGCGCACGCGCTCGGCGTCGAGCGCCGTCGAGCCGTCGCTCTGGCGGACGTAGGATTCGGCCACCACGCGCGAGATCTCCGCCATCCGGACGACGTGCATCCCCGTGGTGTCGTCGCGCGACTCGGCGAGCTTCGCGAGCGCGACGATCGTGGCGAGCTGCGCGTCGGAGATCTCGCGCACCTGGCTCTCGACGATCTCCGCGAGCCGGAGATTCATGTCTTTGAGGGCGAGCTCGAGCTGCCGGAGCTCGAGCTGCATCGCCACGCGGGCGAGGACCTCCTCCATGTTGAAGGGCTTCGTCACGTAGTCGCGCCCCCCCGCGCGCAGGGCCTTCACCTTCGCGCGCGAGTCGTGGATCGCGCTGATGAAGAGCACGGGCACCGGGCGAAGCGCCGGATCGGCGCGCATCAGCTCGCAGACCTGGAAGCCGTCGAGGTCGGGCATGTCGATGTCCAGGAGCACCAGATCCGGCCGCTCGCTGCGCGCCATCCGGAGGGCGATCTCGCCGCTCGGCGCCGCGCGGACGCGATGACCCGCGCCCGAGAGCGCGCGCACCAGCAGCCGGAGGTTCTCGGGCGTGTCGTCGACGACGAGGATGGTCGACGTCGCGTCTCGATCCGAGAGCTTCATCTCGACGTGATTCATGCGGGGTCCTGATGCGTTGCGCGGGGCTCGCGCGGCCGTTGGGGTCAGTCGAGGTGGAGCAAGTCGAACAGCTGCTCGTAGGCGAAGCCGTCGGCGAGGACGCGCAGCTCGCGCGCGACGTCCGGAGCGCAGCGCTCGATGGCGTCGATCTCGGTGGCGATCACGTCGGGGTAGCCGCGCGTGATCGCGTCGAGCAGCTTCCTGCGAAGCACGATCGGGACCATCGCCACGCGCGCGTGGGTCAGGGGCCCGGCATCCACCGCGGCGGGCTCGGACTCCCCCGCGTAGACGAGCTTGGCGCGCGTGAGTCGGGCGATCTCGCTGAAGATGCCGCTCTCGCGCACCGGCTTGGAGACGAAGCCGTCCGCGCCCGCCGAGAGGACGCGCGCGCGCTCCTCCGTCGTCGTGCTCGCGGACACCACGACGACGGGCACCTCCGCGCCGCCCGGGAGCTGGCGGAGGAGCCGCATCAGATCGAGACCGTCCGCGTCGGGCATGCGCAGATCGGTCAGCACGATGTCGGCGGGCTCCTTCGTGAAGGCCTCGACCGCCTCCCGCGCGTCGGCCGCCTCGCGGACCGAGAAGCCGACCGACCGGATCAGGTTCGTCATCATTGCGCGATTGTCGGGATCGTCCTCGACGAGGAGCACGCGGACCTTGGTGGCGTCGTTGACGAGCCCGACGACGCGCTCCGGCGTGGGATCGAGCGGCATGGTCGCCGCGTTCTCCGCGTCGAACTCGAAGCGAAAGGTGCTGCCGAGTCCGAGCCTGGAGACGACCGAGATCTCGCCGCCCATGAGCCGCGCGAACCGGCGGCAGACCGAGAGCCCTATCCCCGCGCCGAGCGACGCGGAGCTCCGCGACACCTGCACGAAGGGCTCGAACACGTCCGAGAGCTTGTCCGGAGGAATGCCGATTCCGGTGTCGTGCACCTCCAGCACCACCCGGATCTTCCCGGCCCCGATCGCCGTCGTCGTCGTGCGCAGGACGACCTCGCCCGCCTGCGTGAACTTGAGGGCATTCGAGAGCAGGTTGAAGAGCACCTGCCGGATCTTCCCCGCGTCCAGCCGCAGCCGCCGCGGCGGGCTCGCTCCGCGCTCGACGCGGAACGCGAGGCGCTTCTCCGACGCGCGGAGCCGGAACATGCGCTCGGCGTCGGTGAGGATGTCGACGAGGTCGACCGGCGCGAGCTCCACGCTCTCTTTGCCCGACTCGATGCGGGCCATGTCGAGCACGTTGTTCACCAGCGTGATCAGGTGCTCGCCGCTGCGGTCGATCGTCTCGAGGTAGTCGCGCTGGCGTGCGGTGAGCCCGGCCTCGCGCAGCAGCAGCTGCGTGTAGCCGAGGATCGCGTTCATCGGCGTGCGGATCTCGTGGCTCATGCTGGCGAGGAAGCGGCTCTTCGCGCGGCTCTCCGCCTCGATGTTCATCAGCCGCTCCTTCTCCGCGGTCGCGCGCCTCAGCTCGGTCATGTCGGCGAACGTCGTGTAGACCTGGAACGGCGTGTCGGTGCCCGGGCGGAAGAGCGGGACGGCGCTCACGCTGATCCAGCGGTAGTCGGCGTCCTTCGGGTTGAAGACCCCCATCACGACCCCGTCGACCGCCTGCCCCGTCCGGAGGGCGACGGTCGCGGGGTGCTCGTCCGCGCCGAAGAGGGTGCCGTCCTCGCGCAACGCGAAGCTCCGCGGATCTTCGGCACGCCGCACGGCCAGCTCGTCCGACGTGAGCCCGAGGATCCGCTCGGCGGCGGGGTTCGCGGCGAAGATCTCCCCTTCGGCCTTCTGGTAGACGACCCCCTGGCTCATCGTCGCGAAGAGCAGGAGGTGCTGCGCCTGGGTCTCCGCGCGCTGCGATTCGGCCGCTGCGCGCTCGAGCGCGCTGTAGAGGACCTCGGGGACGATCGCGAGCAGGGACGGCAGCTCGTCGAACGTGCGTGGCAGCTCGGTCGGCAGGCTCCAGCCGAAGGCGACGACGCCGAGGCAACGCTCCTCCTCGACGATCGGCAGGAGCAGCGCGGCGTGTGGTCCCAGTCCGGCGAGGACCGCTCGTTCGGCGTCGGCGTCGGCGTCGGCGTCGGCAACCTCGGCGTCGGCGAGCCGTCCCGCGTCTGCCGCGCGCGCCGCGCCCGAGGGGAGCGCTACCCCATCGCCCCGCTGGAGCGCGCGCAGCGAGAAGATCGCCGCGAGAAGCTCGGGCCTCGACGGCTCGTCGCGCGGCGCTCCCTCGCCGGGCGCGTGCCATCGCAGCGACTCCGGCTGCTCGTGGCGATCGGGGCTCGCGACCGGATCGGAGAGCACGACGGCGTGCGAGGCCCCGACGAAGCGCGCGACCTTGCCCAGCGCAGCGACGACCGCCTGGTGGGTGTCGGACGGGTTTCGCCGGATGACCTCGCGCGAGACCTCGCAGACGAGCCGCTTGACCCGGCTGCGGAGCGCGAGCTGCTCTGCCCGCTGCGAGAGCGCCAGCGTGCGCTCGCGCACCAGCGCTTCGAGCTTCGCGCGCATGCGCGCGAGCTCGAGGAAGACCGTCACCTTGCCGAGCAGGATCTTCGGCTCGATCGGCTTCACGAGGTAGTCGACGGCGCCGCTCTCGTAGCCGCGGAAGCGATGCGCCTCGTCGCCGTACGCGGCGCTCACGAAGATGATCGGCAGCGAGGCCGTCGAGGGGTTGCCGAGGAGCAGCTCCGCGAGCTCGTAGCCGTCCATGCCGGGCATCTGGACGTCGAGGATCGCGAGCGAGAAGTCGTGCACGAGCGAGAGCGCGAGCGCCTCGTCGCCGCTCTGCGCGGTGACGAGCTTCGCCGGTGTGTCCTTCAGGAGCTGCTCGAGCGCGAACAGGTTGTGGGGCCGGTCGTCGACGATCAGGATCACGAGCTCGACGTCGCGGGGCGAGGCCGGTGGCTTCTCGAGCTCGCCCGACCGGTCGCGGTCCGTGCGCCGTCCGCCCTCGACGCGGCGCGCCAGGTGTCCCGTCGCTGCGTGCGAATCGTGGCTCATCGTCGGCTCATCGGGAGGCAGTCATGGGAGGGACCTCGAGCCCGGCGCGCGCCGGGCGCTCTCACGCGTGCGGCGCCGGCTCGGTCGGGAGGGCGGTCGCGGGCTCGGTCGCGTCACGGTCTGCGCGACCGAGCAGCAGGCCCGAGAGCGCGCGTCGAAGCCCCTCGGCCTCGAACGGCTTGGCCAGGAAGCGCGAGTCTCGAGGGAGCTCGTCGTGGTGGACGCACGCGTCGCTGTAGCCGGACATCTGCAGCACCACGATCGCGGGCCTCCGCGCGCGAAGCTCGCGGGCGAGATCCGCGCCGCCCATGCGGGGCATGACCGCGTCGGTTACGAGGGCGTCGATGGCGCGCGGGTGGAGCGCCGCGACCTCGAGCGCGTGCACGCCGTCGAAGGCCTCGATTACCGTGTAGCCCGCCGACCGGAGGATCTTGGCCGTCACGCTGCGGACGCCCGGCTCGTCCTCCACGAGGAGCACCGTGCACCCTGGCGCCGGGCGCGGCGCGAGCGCCTGCGACGGCGCGGTGCCCTCGACCGCGCTCGCGGCGGCGCGGAAGAGGATGCGGAACGTCGTGCCCCGCCCGACCTGGCTGTCGACCTCGATGGCCGCGCCGCTCTGGTTCACGATGCCGTAGACGGTCGAGAGCCCGAGCCCCGTCCCTTTGCCCACCTCCTTGGTCGTGAAGAACGGCTCGAAGATGCGCGCGAGGAGCGCGGGCTCGATCCCTTCGCCTTCGTCGCTCACCGCCAGTCGCACGTAGCGCCCGGGCGCGAGGAGCTCCCGGCCGACGGTCGTGGGCTCCTCGAACACGACGTCCTCGGTCACCAGCTCGAGCCTGCCGCCGCGCGGCATCGCGTCGCGCGCGTTGATCGAGAGGTTGAGCACCACCTGCTCGATCTGGCACGGATCGGCCAGGATCGACCCGATCGCCGGCGAGAGCCTCGCGTGGAGGGTGACCGTCTCCGGGATGAGCCGCCGGAGCATCTTCATGACGCCGGTCAGCACGCCGTTGAGATCGAGCACCCGCGGCTGCAGCACCTGCCGCCGACTGAAGGCGAGGAGCTGTCGCGTCAGCGCCGCCGCGCGCTCGGCCGCCCGGCGGATCTCCTCGAGATCCTCGGCCGCCTGATCGTCCTCCAGGCTCGTCTCGCCGAGCAGATCGGTGCAGCCGATGATGGCGGTCAGGATGTTGTTGAAGTCGTGGGCGATCCCCCCGGCGAGTCGGCCGATCGCCTCCATCTTCTGCGTCTGCCGCACCTCCTCCTCGAGCTGGTGCTGGCGGGTCACGTCGCGGAGGATCCCGACGTAGTGCGCGAGCGAGCCGTCGGGCGCGCGCACGGGCGCGATGACCTCCTCGACCTCGAAGGTCGAGCCGTCGGCGCGGCGATCGAGCACCGTGCCCGACCAGGTCTCGCCCGCTTCGAGCGTGGCCCAGAGCTTCGCGAACTCCGCGTCGTCGCGGCCGCTCAGCACCCGGAGCGTCTTGCCCTGGAGACCGGTCAGCGACCAGCCCGTCATGCGCTCGAACGTCGAGTTCACGTAGTCGAAGCGCCCGCGGCGGTCGGCGATCACGACCGCCTCGCCGGCCTGCTCCACCGCGGTCGCGAGGAGCGCCTGCGCCGACTCGGCGTGCGCGCGCTCGGTCACGTCGCGGAAGCTCCAGACCCTGCCGACGTGGCCGCCGTCGATGATCAGCGGGATCGAGTAGCGCTCGAGCACACGCTCGTCGACCAGGTGGAGGACCGCGAAGTCGGTCGTGGTCGGATCGGAACAGAGGCGCGTCCACTCCCGGAACCGTCGCTCGCCGTCGCGCAGCAGCGAGCGGGTCGCCTCGACGACCGCGAAGTCCTTGCGATCCGCGAGCTCCGGATCGAGCTGGAAGACCTCGAGGAAGCGCCGGTTGAAGCGCAGCGGGCGGCTCTGGGTGTCGACCACCAGGATGCCGTCGGCCGTCGACTCGAGCGTCGCCTCCAGCACCGCGACCGCGTGCGCGAGCGTCTCCTGCGCCTGCGTGCGGACCTCCTCGACGCCGATCGCGTCGGCGATGGCGGAGAAGAGGCGCCGCTCTTCGCGGCTCGGATCCCGGCCTCGCTCGAAGAGCACGTCGAGCGATCCGACGCACGCGCCGGCGACGTGGACCGCGTGGCCCACGTGCGTCGAGACGGGCCTGTGCGTGCTGCCCGGCAGGTGGCTGGCGGGTCCGACGCGCATCGATGGCTGGAGCGCGATGCGCGCGCTCTCGTCGCCCGGCTCGCTGAGCGCGATGTCGGCGATCACCGGCGGCAGGCCGAGCCCCTTGGGCGTCGACCACCGGCTGACCGCGCGGAGGCGCCCCTCGTCGACGCGGCTGTAGAGCGCGTGCGCGCCCCCCAGCACGTCGCCCGCGAGCGACGTCAGGCGATCCATGTTCGCGCGCGGATCGGGGCCGAACGAGCGGATGCAGTCGATGAGCTTCGCCCAGTCGTTCGAGGTTCGACCGCGGACGACGGCCGTCGCGAACGCGTCGGCGAGCGCGCTGGCGGGCGTCAGGTCCACGTCCGACCAGCTCCGCTCGAGTCGCACGGAGGCGAGCCCGAGCACGCCGATCGCCTCGCCGCGATGCATGATCGGCGCGAGCAGGACGGCGCGGAAATCGTGGCGTTCGAAGAGCGCCCGCTCGACGCCCGCCGTCTCGGGGACATCTTCCACGCGCGCGACCCGGACCGGCTGGAGCGCCAGGAGCTTCGGACCCCAGAAGGCGAACGACTCGAGCGCGACCGCCTGGAAGTGCGGCTTCTGCGGGGCGAGCCCGGGCGCGCACCACTCGTGCGTCAGGTCGAGCGAGCGGCCATCGCGCGTGAGGAGGACCACGAAGGCGCGCTCGACGCGCGCGCGCCGGCCGTACGTCGCGAGCGCGCGCTCGATGCCCGGGTCGACGTCGTCGCTCTCGCGCGCGCCCAGCTCCCTCGAGAGCTGCGCGGCGAGCCCGCTCAGCTCCAGGGCGCGGCTCTGCTCGGCGGCGGTCCTGCGCACCTCGGCCAGCTCGCGCTCGAGGGCCTCCAGCTGGGTCTCTGCGGGCCAGCCACGCTCGAACTCGCTCGATCTGGCGTTCATGCTCATTCGCTGCACCCTTTCGACGTCGTCGCCCGCGCGGCCGACGCCGCCGCGCAGAGGTTCCGGTCGTTGCCCGGGCTCGGTCCGAAGCATGCGCCCGCGCAAGGGCTCCGCGTTAGGGCGAGAATGCCGTTCGCGCCGCGAGCGTCTCTGGCGGTCCGCCGAGAAAATGTCGCAGTCAATGGCGAATAATTCGTGACGTGATTCGAGCCTCGCGGGCCCCGCGCGCGCGCCGTCGTGTCACGCTCCGTCGGTGATGCGTCGAAGCGTCGGAGCGGAGATCACCAGGACTTCCGGGCGGCAAGCCGCACGCACGGACCTGCTCGAGAGCCAGCAGAAGCTCCGGGCCGTGCTCGAGGCGATTCCGGACCTCGTCTTCTCGATCGGTCGCGAAGGGAAGGTCGGCTACGGCAAGCAGATGCGGAGCGAGGATCTGCTCCTCGACGCCGTCCGCGGCGAGGGGCGGTGCATCCAGGACCTGCTCCCCACGCCGCTGGCCGCGCGCGTGCTCGAGGTGGTGCGCGCGACGCTCGCGACCGGCGACGTGCAGACGCTGCGCTATCCGCTGATCGTCGCGTCGGGCCGGAAGGAGTTCGAGGCTCGCTTTGCGGCGCAAGGCGCGGATGAAGTCATCGTCCTGGTGCGCAACGTCACCGAGGAGGTCCAGACGCGGCGCCTCCTCGAAGACGAGCGCGCGCGCCTGCGGGCTCTCGCCGAGCGGCAGGTCGTCGCCGAAGAGGCGCTGCGGCGAAGGGTCGTGGAGGCGGTGCACGACGGCGTCGCGCAGGAGCTCACGATGGCGCGGCTGCTCCTCGCGAAGGCGCTCGGCGAGCCCGAGCGGCAGCGGGAGGGCGTGACGCTGGCGATGGCGGTGATCGACGGCGCGATCGCGGGCATCGAGCAGCTCGCCGCGGAGGTGAGCCCCCCGACGCTCCGTCAGCTCGGGCTTTCGTCCGCGTTACGGGAGGCGGGTAACCGGCTGCAGGAACGCCACGCGATCGTGTTCGATTATCGGCAACGGGGGCGCAGCGAGCGGCTCTCGCCCGCGCGAGAGGCGCTACTCTACTGGAGTTCGCGAGAGCTCATGCTGAACGTCGTCAAGCACGCCCACGCCAGTCGCATCAGCGTCGTGCTCGACACGCTCGGTGAGCCGTCGCGCGCGGTCGTACGCCTCTCCGTGCGCGACGACGGTCGCGGCATCGAGTCGGGGCGCGCGGAGCGGGAGGGGTCGGGGCTCGTCAACACGCGTGAGCGGCTGCGGCTCGCGGGCGGTGAGCTGCGCGTCCAGCGCCTGCCACGCGGTACGAGGGCGACGATCCGACTCCCCGCCGAGCAGCCCGTGCCGGACGGCCCAGGATGAGGATCGTCCTCGCCGACGATCACCAGCTCGTGCGCCAGTGCTTGCGCATGTGCCTGTCGTCGTTCCCTTCGATCGAGGTCGTCGGCGAGGCTGCAGACGGTCCGAGCGCGATCGAGATCACGCTGGAGCTCGCCCCCGACGTGCTCGTCGTCGACATCAGCATGCCCAAGTTGAGCGGCACCGAGGTCACGCGGCGCGTGGTGGCGGAGCTCGGCGGGCGCTGCAGGGTGCTCGCCCTCTCGATGCATGGCGGGCGCGAGTTCGTCGAGGAGATGTTCCGCGCCGGCGCGTCGGGCTACGTCGTGAAGTCGGCCGCGTACGACGAGCTGGTGTTCGCATTGAAGACCGTGATGGAGGGCAAGACGTACGTGAGCCCCGCCGTCGCCGGCACGCTGGTCGACGCGCTCGTGCGCCCCGGCGCCGGTGCGCGGCCCGAGCCCGAGCTCACGCGACGCGAGCGCGAGGTCCTGCAGCACGTCGCCAACGGGCTCAACACCAAGGAGGTCGCGGACCTGCTGGGCATCAGCGACAAGACCGTGCACGCCCTCCGCGCTCGCCTCTCGCGAAAGCTCGGCCTGCAGAGCGTCGCCGAGCTGACCAAGTACGCGATTCGCCGGGGGCTCGCCGCGCTCGAGTGAGGGGCGGAGCAAAAACCCTCCAGAGGATGGTCTTTGCGGAGACCCGAGGCGAGAGTTGCGAAGCAATCTCTCGCGAAATGGTGACCGTCAGGGCCGGAGCCAAGTCCCCCGGCAGGGGGATTGTGCGGAGACCCGAGGCGAGAGTTGCGAAGCAATCTCTCGCGAAACGGTGACCGTCCGGGGCCGGAGCCGAGTCCCCCGGCAGGGGGATGTTGCGGAGATCCTGAGCCCCGCGCGCATCGCCAGGCGCGAGTCGCGCGGGCTCGAGGGCGCTCGCACGCACGTTCCGCCCCGCTACCGCCCGCCGAGCGCCGCCGCCGGCGAGGCTTCCACAGCGGCCTTCCAGACCTCGTCACCCCAGTAGATCCCCCCCTTCAGGTTCGGGTGGATCCCGTCTTCGTAGCGCTCGATCTCGAGCTTCCCCGAGTCGTAGAACGCGCACGGCGCCGAGCCGTCGCGCTCGACGCTCACGATGCCCGTCTCCCCCTTCCACACCGGAGGGCCGAGCCAGACGCACTGCCTGCCGGCGAGCTGCGCGACGATCGTGCGTACGTGCGGCGCGGCCTTCGACGGATCGCCGAGGAAGCACTCGTTCGAGCCGAGCGCGATGAACACGACGTCGGGATTCACCCGATCGAGCAGCTTCGCGAGGCGATCGCCGGCCGCCCACTTCGCCGTCGTGGAGCTCGTCCAGCCGTCGAATTCGAGCGTCCCGCCGCGCGCCTTCACGAGGTTTCCGAGGCGCATCGAGAGCCCCGCCTGCACCATCGAGTCGCCGAAGACGAGCACGCGGCTGCCAGGGCCGATGCGCACGCGCTCGCCGTCGAGGGGGGCCGGGCCGCTCCCCCCTGACCCTCCCGCGACGCGCCCGCCAGCGGGATCCCCTGCGCGCGCGCGACGCCCTCGCACCGCCTCGACGACCGGAGCGCCTGCACGCCCGGCGATCGCGCTGCCGCTGCCGCTTGCGCGCGCGCTCGGAGCGGGGCCCTGCGCCACACCGCTCGCGCGCGCGCCCACGCTTGGCGGCACGCTCGCGCTGCTGAGGGGCTAAGAAGCGCAAACACGCACCGCATGCTCAGATGCGATATTTGATTACATAAGACTCCTTATGCGCACCGCCAGGATTCCGGTGGCAGCGCAATCGCGCCGCCCCCGCGGGCA
>CAIXWQ010000781.1 GCA_903923175.1 uncultured delta proteobacterium
CCCGGCTCGTTCCGCCCTTGCGACATCCCTGCTCTCCCTCCGCGCTCTCCGCGCTCTCCGCGCTCTCCGCGCTCTCCGCGCTCGCAGGGCGCTCGCAGGCCTGTGGGGCCGACTCGAGCGTCTCGAGCGCAGAGCGCATGCACAGTCGCGCGCACGGGGCGCACGCGGAGCCGCGAGACCGGCTCGCCTCACGAGTGGTGCATTCGATGCACCAGTCCTCTCGGTGCGGCGGCGGCTTGAAGCCGTCACGGCGGAGGTTTCATGTCGAGTCGATTCAATCAGGAGCGCCCGAATGGAACGCGCTCGACGCCCAAGCCATCGAAGGCCGGAGAGTTCGTCCGCGAGGAGATCGACCACATCCGGCAAGGCGAGCGCGAGGCGGTGAGGCAGCGAGACCCCTCCAAATCGCCGCGGCCGCCGGACGCCTGGCGCGTGCGCGTCTCCGGGGGCACGCATCACGAGGCGCGGGTCGATCGATCGGGCGACGCGCCGCGGCCTCGCCGCGCGGGTCGCGCCACGCGCGGTCGCTGAGAGTCGCTGAGAGAATGTGAAACAGTCTCTCCGGTGGGGGGTGGCCTCGACGAATCGCATTCGGCGGGGCGGGGCGGTGCCGACCGCCCCGCTGGCAGTGAAGAGCGTGGGATTCTTCCCGCGCTCTGATTCTGAGCCGACGTTCGGGTGACGGGTCCGCCTCAGGCGATGCTGGGGCGTCGCGGCAGCGGCGACGGCCGCTGCGCGGACGCGCTCTTCGGTGCCGCTTCGTGCTCGCCGAGATCGCCGAGGTACTCCTCGACGTACTCGCGGCTCGCGCGCACGCGCCCGCGACGACTCGGCGCGAAGAGGCGGAGCGCGCCCTTCGCGTACCCCTCCGGATCGAGGGTCAGATAGAGCGCGACGAAGAACCAGACGACGACGGTGGCGAGCACCTCGAACGCGCCGCTGGCGAGGGTGGGCACGCTCTGCAATGCCTGTTGGCCGACCTGGAGCATCTCCGACGGCTGCGGCTGCGACCCGAGCAGCGTCGCGACCCACGGGAGCCGCCAGATGTGGTCGATGGCCGTGTGGAAGAGTCGCGGGCTCTGCGCCGCGAGCTGCCCCACCTGGGCCACGAAGGGCTTGCCGATGGCGACGGCGGCCCCGGCGAGCGCGAACAGCGTGGCGAACGTCAGCGCGACGGCGACGGCACGCGAGGGGAGGCCGAGCTTCGCCCCGAGCAGGCGCCCGGCGGTCGTCGCGCCTATCGCGTAGAGGAGGCTCGCGAAGAGCAAGAAGACCGCGCCGGGGTGCACCCAGAGCAGCCCGGCGGCGAGCGCGACGACGACGACGAGCCCGACCAGCGGACGCGAGCGGCGGACCAACGGGTCGCTCATGAGCCTCGCCCTTCCGTGATGCGCACGCCCCCTGCGCGAGCAGGGCGCCGACGGGGTCGCGCCGACGCACGCACGCGAAGGTGGATTCCGCCGGCCGAGCGCTCGGCGCCGATGGGGTGTCTTCGCAGCGAGGCCTCCGTCGACATCTCCGGTGCGATGACGTCGGAGCCGCGGCGTCGTTCCCGCGGTGCCGCCGGGTCAGGCGCGAAGGGCTCCACGAGCCGGGCGAGCGCTTCGAGGACGAGGAGCACGCGCGGTTCGGCAAGGCGGGCTTCGACGGGATCGTCGCGCAGATCGCCGAGATCGAGCGCTCGCTCGACATCTTCGAGCTGGGTCGATTCACGCCCTAGCAGGACGCCCAGGGGCCCGGTCGCACGGCTGACCGGCAGCGACGGCATCGCTCTTCGGCTCGGGCGGCCCGTTCGAGCACGGTCTGCGCCGATCGCGGAGACGCTGGGCCATCGGCGCTTCGGGCCGGCGGCGCCCGCCCGCCGCAGGACCCGCGGTGCGTGCGCGCGCGGAGGCACGGAACGAAGCCGGTCGACCCACCCGTGGTGTCGGCCGGCAGGGCGCGTGGCTTGCACCCGCTCTCCTCATGCTCTGGACCATCACCGTCATCCTGCTGTTGCTGTGGGTCATCGGCTTCGCGAGCTCGACCGCGATCGGGTCGTGGATACACCTCCTGCTCGTGCTCGCGGTCATCTCCGTGATCTACAACCTCCTCGTCGGTCGCTCTCGGGTCTGAGCACGACCGAGGCACCCAGTAGGGGCACTCGCAAATCGACCCGTCGCGTCGCGCAACGGTTCCAGACGGTTCGCGATCTGGAGTCGTCATGGCGAGTGCCCGCTACGAGCTCGGCGCGCAGGTCGACGAGCTACGGCTCCGAGGCGACGACGGACGCGCGTATGGGCTGCGAGATTCGAGCGGGCGGCCGCTCGTCGTCGCTTCTGCGAAGTCCGCCGCAAGGTGAGCGCCGTCCTGGGCCTCGCGAACGAGGACGTCCGCGTGCTCTCGCCGTACGTCGGCGGATCGCGGCGACCGCGTACGCCCGGGGTGCTCGGGGCCCCCGCAGCGTTCGCGGGCGCCGTGTTCGGCGAAGTCGCCGCGCTCCGCGGGGATCGCGGCGCACGCGACGTGGTGCGCCGGGATCCCTCGCGCGTTCGCGCCATCGCGCTCCGCGACGCCGCGCTCGACGTCGACCGACCGACCGACCTGGCGCGCATACGGCTCGTGCGTCGCCCCCAGCGCTGAGGCCGTACGGTCGCACGCGCGCGCCGGCCTCAGAACCGGGCCCCCGCGCCGACCTCGACGGCGAGGAAGTCGGGGCCGCCGCGCAGGAAGTTGTACTTCGGCAGCGCGAAGACCTCGAGCCCACCGGCGACCAGCGAGAGCTTGGCGCCCGGTGCGAGGTCGAACCCGGAGGAGACGATCGTGCCCGCCGCCTGGCCGTTCTGCGTGTCGGCCGTGCCGCTCGTCGACACGTCGACCCAGGTGTAGCCGACGCCGATCATCGGGCGGATCTCGAAGCCGCGGGCCGCCGCGAAGGCGATCCCGGCCTCGCCGAGCAGAGGACGGATGCGGGTTTGATCGAAGGAGCTCCCCGCGCCGCCATAGAACTGCGTGAAGCTGCCGCCGAGCGCGAGCCCCACGGGGCCGAGCGGGACGACGACCTCGACGCGCCCGCCGAAGCCGAGCTTGGTCGAGTCCCTCGAGCCGGCCGCGCCGAAGGCGTTGAGCCCCAGCCCGCCCTGCACCGCCGGGACGCGGCCCTCCTCGCGCTCGACGGCGACGACGTCACCCCGCTCGCGGGGCCTTTCCCTCACGACCTCGACGTCTGCGGTCGCCGGTACGGCCGCGAGCAACGCTATGCCCGACGTCGACGACGCGAGCAGCCAGATGGGAAGTACCGAAGTTGCGCGTTCGAGCTTCATGGCGATTGCCTCCAGATGCCAGCGCAGCCGCGGGCTCGTGGTCGACACGCCCGCGGCGCTCCGGGCTGCTCCTCGCTCCGTTGCGATCCGAAGCGCCGCGGCCACTCACGCGTGGCTCGACCGCTGGCGCATCTTCCCCTTCGTCGCCTCCATCTTCCCCTCGACCTCGGTCGCGGTGTCGCCCGTGATCGCGCCGACCGCCCCCTTCACCTTCCCCTTCACGATCTCGCCGGCGGCCTTCGCGCGCTGTCCGGCGTTCTCGATCGCCTCACGGTTCTCGCCGCGCCGCTGCTCGGCGTTCCCTTCGGCGACGAGGTTCGGGTTGTCCGTGTGCTTGCCGACCTCGCGCTTCGCGGCGCCCGCGGCTCGCTCGGCCTTGCCCTTGATCTTCTGCATGATGCCCATGGTGCGACTCCTTGCCGCCTGCACTCGCGGCGGTCGACCGCCAGCGGGCTGCAAGGCGAAGGCCGCTCGTGCGGGTCGATGCTCCTCGCGGCTGGGCGTGCGTCGCGAGAGCAGCCGGCGCGCGCCGCGAGCCGCTCTGCGGGATCGAGGCACGACCGAGGCACGACCGAGGCGCGAACGAGGCGCGACCGAGGACGTCCGCGCCGCGCACGTCGGGTCCGCGCGCGACGCGCCTCCTGTGGCAAGTTTGCATCGCGGGGCGAGCGGCCACTCGCCTGCTCGCGGTGACACCCTCCGCGCGCCGGCGCCCTCCAACGGCCCCATGCCCCCCAACACATCGCTGCGCGCGGTCGCCCGAGCGCTCCCGCCCCACTACGCCGACCAGGCCACGCTGATCGGCGCGTTCCAGGAGCTGTGGGCGGCGCGGCACTTCAATGGCAGTCGGCTCGAAGAGCTCTTTCGCGCGGTGCAGGTGGGCGGCCGCCATCTCGCCCTGCCGATCGACGAGTATCGAGGACTCGAGAGCTTCCGCGCGCGGAACGACGCCTGGACGAGCGCCGCGACCGAGCTCGGCGCGCGCGTCGTGGAGCAGGTGCTGGAGCGGAGCGGCGTCACCGCGCGAGACGTCGATCACCTCTACTTCGTGACCGTGACCGGACTCGCCACGCCCCCCCGTGTCAGAGAAGTTGTCACCTCGCAGCCGCCGCGTGAGCGGTAGCGAGGAGTGAGTCGGGGGCGGAGAGGATCGGCTCTCCGTGGAATCAACTTACTCTGAATCGTTCAAACGCAAGATGGTGCAGC
>CAIXWQ010000782.1 GCA_903923175.1 uncultured delta proteobacterium
CGCGCAGCCGCTCGCGCACGCGCTCGCCCCACGCCGCGTGCTCGGGCGCGACCGGCAGCACGACGATCTGCTCCGGCGCGAGCCACGCCGGCAGCGCGCCGCCGTGGTGCTCGAGCAGCATGCCCAGGAAGCGCTCGAGGCTCCCGAAGAGCGCGCGGTGGAGCATCACGACGGGCCGCCGCTCGCCGCCTGCGTCGACGTAGCGCAGCTCGAAGCGTCGCGGCATCACGAGATCGAACTGGATGGTGCCGCACTGCCACGCGCGCCCGAGCCGGTCGTGGAGCACGAACTCGAGCTTCGGGCCGTAGAACGCGCCCCCCTTCGGCTGCACCTCGTGCGGCACCCCGAGGCGCCCCACGACCGCCGCGAGCGCCGCCTCGGCGTGATCCCAGAGCGCGTCGTCGCCGGCGCGGTCGTCCGGGCGCAGCGAGAGCACGACCGAGAGCCGCTCGAACCCGAACGCGCGATAGAACGGCGGCACCGAGCGGCAGAACCGCTCGACCTCTTCTTCGGCCTGCGCCTCGCTGCAGAAGACGTGGCCGTCGTCCTGGGTGAACTGCCGCAACCGCAGCAGGCCGTGCAGGGTGCCGCTCGGCTCGTCGCGGTGCACGAGGCCGAACTCCGCGAGGCGCAGCGGCAGATCGCGGTAGGAGAGCGCGGCGCGCTTGGCGATCTGCACGTGGCCGGGGCAGCTCACGGGCTTGAGCGCGGCCTCCGCGGCGTGCGGCACGCCGTCGCCCTCGAAGCGGAACATCCCCTCGCGAAAGTGCAGCCAGTGGCCGCTCGCCTCCCAGATCGAGCGCCTCAGGACCTGCGGGGTGCGCGCCTCGCGATAGCCGGCGGCGTCGACCGCGCGGCGCGCGGCGTCCTCGAGCAGGCGATAGAGGGCGAACCCGCGCGGGTGCCAGAAGACCATCCCCGGCGCCTCCTCCTGCAGGTGGAAGAGATCGAGGCGGCCACCGAGGTCGCGGTGGTCGAGGTAGTCGAGGGAGTGATCGGGCGCGAGATCGCGCGAGGGGTCGTGATCGGATTCCATGACGTCGTGCTCCGTGTTTCGGGTCGGGCCGAACACGCGGGAGCGACGCCACGCCGACGCCCCAGCCGTGCTCGGCGGGTCGTCGGTCGAAGAGGTGCGGCTGATCTAAGCGTGCGCGCACACGACCACGGTCCCGCTGTCGCGGATCGTCGTCGTGGTCGTCGTGGGGCGGGCACGCAGTCGCATGACCCACCTCGGTCGGGCGAGCGGCGCGGGCGTTTCGAGGCGATCTCGTCGCCCTGCGCGCGCCGCGCGGATCACTTCGCCGCGGCGTCGGTGCAGAAGCGCTCGTGCACCAGGGCGGCGAGGCACGCGTCCTGCGCGCTGTCGTCGCCGCTCCACTCGAAGCACACCTTCTGCCCCTCCGCCGCGACGTGCGCCGGCGGGCCGTCGTCGACGATCGTGCCGGCCGGCTCGACCTTCTCGAGCTCGTAGAAGCCGCTCTCGGCGCCGGATCGCTTGTACGAGAGGTGCACCAGCGTCTGGGCGGCCTTGCCTTCACCCTTCGTGATCGACGCCTCGACCGTGGCGTCGGTCTTGATGGCGAGGACGTGGTAGCCGGCGCAGGCCGCATACGGCGGCGAAGCCGCGGGCGGCATCGGCGCGGAGTGACAGGCGGCGGCGGACGCGGTCAGCGCGGCGGCGAAGAGCAGGACGGTGCGCGGGTGGGGCATCCCCGCAGGATACCGAGCGCGGCCGGCGAGGGCACAGTCCGTGCGGACGCTCGGGCGCGCGCGGCGCGTCGCCGCTACCTCACGTTCGGATCGCGATCGCGCCCCTGGAACGCGACCATCCACCCCGGGTACTCCGGCGGCAGCGCGCTCGCCGTATCGAGCGCGGTGAGCTGCTCCGCGGAGAGCTTCAGCTCGGCGGCCGCGAGGTTGTCGGCGAGCTGATCGAGCGTCTTGGCGCCGATGATCACGCTCGTGACGAACGGCTTGGTGAGCATCCACGCGAGCGCGACGCGCGCGACCGAGGTGCCCGTCTGCGCGGCGACCTCGCGCAGCGCCTTCAGCACGCCCGGCAGCCGCGCGCGATCGACGGGCGGGAAATCGAACGACGTGCGCCGCGCCCCCTCGGGGCCGGGCTTGTCGGGGTCGAACTTGCCGGACAGCAGCCCGCCGGCGAGCGGGCTCCACGGCAGGATCGCGAGCCCCTGATCCTGGCACATCGGCGCGACCTCGCGCTCGAGATCGCGGCCGGCGATCGAGTAGTACATCTGCGCGCTCACGAAGCGCGACAGCCCGTTCGCCTCGGCGAAGGCGAGCGCCTTCATCGCGTACCACGCCGGCAGGTTGCAGAAGCCGACGTAGCGCGCCTTGCCCGCACGCACGACGTCGTCGAGGGCGCGCACCGTCTCCTCGATCGGCGTCGCGGTGTCGACGCCGTGGATCTGGTACAGGTCCACGTGATCGAGCTGCAGCCGCGCGAGGCTCGCGTCGATGCCGGCGAGCACGTGCGCGCGCGAGAGCCCGACCTGGTTCGGCCCCGGGCCCGTGCGCCCGCGGACCTTGGTGGCGACGACGACCTGCTCGCGCGGCCGCCCGAGCGCCTTGAGCGCGGCGCCCACCAGCCGCTCCGACTCCCCCTCGGAGTAGACGTCCGCGGTGTCGATGAAGTTGACGCCGCCGTCGAGGGCGCTGCCGATCATCACCTCGACCTCTTCGGCGCCCAGCTTGCCGACGACCTCCCAGAAGCCCTTGCCGCCGAAGGTCATCGCGCCGAGGCAGAGCTCGGAGACGTACACGCCCGTCTTGCCCAGGATTCGATAGCGCATGGCCGCCGAGCGTAGCAGCACGGCTGCGCGCCCGCGCCCGAGCCCGCGCGCCCATGCGCCCGGAGCGCCTACAGGCTCAACCGCAGCGTCGCGTCGACGAGCTGCTCGTAGAGCGCGGCGACGAAGAGCCCCGCGTCGGCGATCGACTCCGGCGGATCGCCGAGCGCGGCCGACGAGAAGTCGTACTGCTCCGGGTGGAACTGCGTGCCGATGACCGGCCACCCCTCGTCGGCCGAGCGGAACGCCTCGGGGACGATCTCGCAGCGCTCGGCGCGTTCGGCGCGCTCGGCGCGATCGAGCGCCGAGGTGTCCGTGACGCCGCGCGCGCGCGGGCCCTTCGACGAGGCGTGACGCGCCTGCGGGGGCGCGCCGGCGAGCGCGAGCGCGGGGGGCGGCGTGGTGCAGAAGCGGCTGGTCGCGACCAGCTTCATCCGCGCGAGCGGTCCGCCGACGCGGAACGCCTCGGGCCGGATGGCGTCGACGTGCCACTCGGGGAGCTCGCGCGTGGTCTGCCGCCGCAGCGGGCCCGCGAGGTCGGCGAAGAGCGGCTCGTCGGGCTCGAAGCGGATCTCGTCGCGCGGACCGGGCTGGCCGGGCCACGCGCGCTGGAGCGTCGCCTCGGTCGCGCGGCCACGCACCGGCCGGCCGTCGTTGCGGCGCACCAGCGCGTCGATCGCGCGCCCGTCCTCGACGCCGGGGCGATGCGCCTCGAGCAGCGCGAGGATCTGCGCGCCGCCGCAGAAGCCGACGAACGGCGCGATCCGCGCTTGCACCGCCGGCGCGAGCTGCCCCATGCCGCCGGCACGCGCGTCAGGCGCATCACGCGCATCACGCGCGTCACGCGCGTCAGGCGTGTCGAGCGCGGCTCGCCCGTCGTGGAGCGCGTCCGGCGCGTCGCGTGTCTCGCGCGGATCCCGCGCCTCGCGCAGCGGATCCCAGCGCCAGTGCGAAGGGGCCCGCGGATCGGGCCCGACGTCGCGCGCGCGGGCGAAATCCCAGTCGTTCGCCCCCGACAGCACGACCAGCGGCCGCGGCCAGCTCGCGGCGAGGAAGGCCGGCGAGAGCGTCGGATCGTCGCCCTCGATGGCCTCGATGGCCTCGCCCGCGGCCTCGCCGCGGACCGCCTCGCGCAGGGCGCCGTCGGGGCCGAGCGCGCGAGAGAAGCGGTCGTCGCGCGCGAGCACGGGCATCACGGAGGCGAAGCGCTGCTGGAGGAACTTGGCGAAGTAGACGTCGTTGGCGAGCTCGCCGCCGCGGCCGCCGTGCGACTGGCCCGAGGGGTTGGCGTTCACCGAGAGGATCCAGGGCTTCGCCAGCACCGGGCGATCGTCGTCGGCGCGGTAGGCGGCGAGCTCGCGCACCACCGGGAACGCCGCGGCGCTCGGCCGTCCGTCGAGGTCGGTGGCCCCGAGCATCACGAGGCGCAGCGCGCGGACCGGCGTGCGCGCGGCGAGCTCCACCAACGGCCGGCGCACGGGGAGCGGCCTGCCGCGGCGATCGAGCGGCGACCGCGCGACCGTCTCGAAGTGCTCGCCGTCCTCGCTCGCTTCGAGCAGCCAGCGCACCGGCGAGGCCGCGACGCCGTAGGTGCGGCCGACGCCGCCCGCGCGCGGCCGGCTGGTCGCGTCGAGGCCGAGCGTCATCGTCACGCGATCGATCGGCGCGGCCTCGGCCAGCCGCACCGTGAGCGCCCACCACGCGCGCCCCGAGGCGCCGCGAAACGCGCGGTCGTAGCGCTCGTCGATCGCGGCCTCGGGCTCGCTCCCGGCGTCGCCCCCCTCGGCCTCCGCGCGGCCGTCGGCGAGCACGTCGCGCGCGCTCTCGAAGGCGGCGAGCTCGCGCAGCACCGGCGGCCCGAGGTTGGTGGCGAGCACGCGCAGCCGCAGCCCGCACGCGTCGGCGTGGACGAACCAGCTCCGATGCGTCGGCGCGACGCGGCGCGCCCCCTCTTCGTGCGCGTCCTCGAGCGGCGCCCAGCGCGGCACGCTCGCGACGCCGGCGGCGC
>CAIXWQ010000783.1 GCA_903923175.1 uncultured delta proteobacterium
CGCGAGCGCCTCGAGCGCCGACGCGTCGACCCCCGGCGCGGCGCGCCGCGCGACCTCGGACCAGCCACCGTCACCGTCGACGCGATCGACGAGGCACGCCTCCGCGCGGAGCGGGAGCGAGGCCGCGGCGAGGCGTTCGAGCGTCGTCGGCTCGTCCTCCCCGAACAGCGCGAGGAACCCGCTCGCCAGCGCCTCGACCTTCTTCACCCCACGCCCGCGGCGCGCCGCCGAGCGCGCCTCCGTCCCATGCCGTTCGCTCATTGCCCCCCCTGTGTCCGCGCCTCGCCCGACGGCGGTGACGCGGGGCCCCCAAAGACGTCGTACCCGTGATCCCGCCCGTCGCGGAAGTGGGAAAGGTGAAAGGGCCGTTCGGGCTTGATCGCGGACGGCGCGAGCGCGCGGCGCGAGCGCGACGCGAGTGGCAACCTTTCGCTTGTCGACGCACGCGTCGGGGTCCACGGTGGCGAACCCATGGCGCGCTCCCCTCGCTCGGACGACCAACGCTCCGCATCCACCAAGAAGGCGAAGCAGGCAGAGAACGCGAGCGCCGCGGCCGAGGGCTCGGCCACGCTCCCGCCGATCGGCGACGAGCGCGCGCTCTACGTGATCGACCTGAGCGGCTACGTCTTCCGCGCCTACCACGCGATCGCGCCGCTCTCGAGCTCCAAAGGCGAGCCGACGCACGCGGTCTACGGCACCACGCAGATGATCAAGCGGCTGGTCGACGAGCGGAAGCCCGCGCACGTGATCGTCGCGATGGACTCGAAGGCGCCGAGCTTCCGCAAGGAGCTCGACCCGCGTTACAAGGCCAACCGCCCGCCGCCGCCGCCGGACCTGTCTCAGCAGATGCAGCGCTGCGAGGAGATCGCGCGCGCGTACGGCATGCCGATCCTGCAGCGCGACGGCGTCGAGGCCGACGACCTGATCGCGTCGCTGGCGCGCGACCTCAAGGCCCGCGCGCCCGACGTGAAGATCGTGGTCGTCTCGGCCGACAAGGACCTCATGCAGCTGGTCGACGATCAGCTCGTCATGTGGGACACGATGCGCAACAAGGTCTACGGCGCCGCCGAGGTCGTGGAGAAGTTCGGCGTGCCGCCGAGCCAGGTGCGCGATCTGCTCGCGCTGATGGGCGACTCCAGCGACAACGTCCCCGGCGTGCCCGGCGTCGGCCCGAAGACGGCGGCCGATCTGCTGAAGCAGTTCGGCACGATCGACGCGCTCTACGAGCGGATCGACGAGGTCGCGAAGGCGAAGCTCAAGCAGTCGCTGATCGACAACCGCGGCGAGGCGTTCCTGTCGCGGACGCTCGTGACCCTCAAGGAGGACGAGGCGGTCCCGATCGACCTCGCGAAGCCCTACGCGGCGCCGCGCGGAGAGGCGGCCCTCGCGCTCCGGAAGCTCTTCACCGAGCTCGAGTTCACCCGGCTGGTCGACACCGTCGAGGTCGCGGCGCCGACGACGCGAACCTACCGCGCGCTGACCGACGAGGCCGCGCTCACGGCGTTCGTGGGCGAGGCGCGCGCCGCCTCGGCGAGCGCCCCTTCGACGCGGCTCGCGCTCGACACCGAGTCGACCTCGCTGCGCACCGTCGACGCCACGCTCGTCGGGATCTCGCTCGCGTTCCTGCGCGGCGAAGCGGTCTACGTGCCGATCGCGCACCGCTACCTCGGCGCCCCCGCGCAGATCCCGCTCGCGCGGGTGCAAGCCATCCTCGGGCCGCTGCTGGCCGACGCCTCGGTGCCCAAGGCCGGGCACAACTTGAAGTTCGACGGCGAGATGCTCGAGCTCGCGGGGATGCCCGTCGCAGGCGCCGAGGTCGACACCATCCTCGCGCACTACCTCCTCGATCCGGAGGCGCCGCACGGCCTCAAGGAGCTCGCCCAGAGCGAGCTCGGCGTGCAGATGACCACGTACGATCAGGTCACGCGCAAGGACGCGCAGAAGCGCGGCCACCAGCTCGCGTTCGACGAGGTCTCGATCGAGGACGCCACGCCGTACGCCGCGGCCGACGCCGATCTGTCGCGCGAGCTCGCCGAGCGGCTGATGCCCCGCGTGGACGCGGCGGGTCTCGGCAAGCTGCTGCGCGAGGTCGAGATGCCGCTCTCGGAGGTGCTGGCGGCGATGGAGCTGGCCGGCATCGAGCTCGACGTCGCGGCGCTGCGCAAGCTCGGCGGCGAGGTCGACGCGCTGCTGCGCGAGATCGAGGAGCGCGCCAAGGCGCTCGTCGCCGGCGATCCGCAGGTCGAGAACGGGGCGGAGGCCGCGCGCAACTTCAACGTCGCCTCGCCCAAGCAGCTCGAGACGCTCCTGTTCGACGTGCTGAAGCTGCCCGTGGTCAAGCGCACGAAGACCGGGCGCTCGACCGACGCCGACGTGCTCGAGGAGCTCGCCGACAAGCACGCGCTCCCCGGCGTCATCCTGGAGCACCGCGCCCTCTTCAAGCTGAAGGGGACCTACCTCGACGCGCTGCCGAAGCTCGTCTCGCCGCGGACCGGGCGCATCCACACCTGCTACCAGCAGCACGTCGCGGCGACCGGGCGCCTCTCCTCGACCGATCCGAACCTGCAGAACATCCCGATCCGCACCGAGCTCGGGCGGAAGATCCGCGGGACGTTCGTGGCGCCCGCCGGCTTCGTGCTCATGAGCGCCGACTACTCGCAGATCGAGCTGCGCGTGCTCGCCGATCTGTCGCAGGACCCCATCCTCGTCGAGGCGTTCCGGCAGGGCGAGGACATCCATACGCGCACCGCGCGCGAGCTCTTCCTGCACGACGTCGACTCGACCGCGGAGCCGAGCAAGGAGCACCGCCGGCGCGCGAAGGCGGTGAACTTCGGCGTCGTGTACGGCCAGGGCGAGGCCGCGCTCGCCAAGAGCCTCGACATCTCGCGCGAGGAGGCGAGCGGCTTCATCGCGCGCTACTTCGAGCGCTACGCGGGCGTGCGCACGTACATGGACGAGCAGATCGAGCTCGCCCGCAAGGGCGAAGGGGTGCGCACGCTGCTCGGGCGTCGGCGCTTCCTCCCCGACATCCACTCGCCGAACCGGGCGCTGCGGATGCAGGCCGAGCGCATCGCGCGCAACACGCCCATCCAGGGGACGGCCGCCGACATCCTCAAGCTCGCGATGGTCGACCTGCGGGCGCCGGTCGTGCCCGGCGCGCGCATGCTCCTGACGGTCCACGACGAGCTCGTGTTCGAGGTCCCCGAGGCGCGGGTCGAGGCGGCGGCGAAGATCGTCCGCGAGAAGATGGAGGGGGTCGTGAAGCTCGCGGTGCCGCTCCTCGTCGAGGTCGGCTGGGGCCGCACCTGGGCCGACGCGCACGGGTGATCGCGACGCCTGCGCCCGGGCGCTCGCATCGCATCGCAGCGCGCGCATCGCTCGCACCGGCGCGCGACCCCCTCGCTCGAGCGGCGTCTCCCCTTTCGCCGCCCGACGCTCGATGACAGTCTCCGCCCTCGCGCGGCCTGGTCGCGCGCCGTCACCCCGGGATTCTCGCGCGTCCCCGGCGCGCGCTGCGAGCGGACGATGCCTTCGATCCTGGACCCGTCCTTCGCCCCTCCGCGCGAGCCACCGTTCCCGCCCGGCACGAGCCCGTTCCGGCAGAAGGGGAACGCGTACCTGGGCGACCTCCGCTACTACGACGCGGTCGTCCGTGGCGGCGCCGAGGCGGTCATCGGCGCGCTCCCAGACGACCCGCACCGCGCGTTCGCGCGCCAGAAGCTCCGCGCCTCCGAGTGGTACGACGCCTACCCCGGGGCCCAGCTGGAGCTCGCGGCGGCGCGCGTACGGGGCGTCTCGTTCGAGCGACATCGACGCGAGACGGGCGAGTGGCACGCGAAGGAGGCGACGCGCGGCATCTACGGCGCGCTGCTCAAGTTCATCTCGAACGAGAACGTCGCGCTCTGGGGGCCGCGCATCTCGAGCCTCGATTTCGAGTTCGGCCGCACCGACACGCGCGTGGTCGGCGAGCGCGAGGTCGTCGCCTCGCGCCGCGGCATCCCGCGCGAGCTCGTGCAGTGGGTGGTCTACGCGAGCGTCGGCTTCTGCGAGACCGCGCTGCGCCTCGCCGGCGCGCGCGACGCGCGGGTGACGGTGGTCGACCTCGCCGCCGACGGCCGACTCTTCGGGCGCGACCTCGCGCGCGCGGAGCTCCGACTGCTCTGGAGCTGACCGAGCCTGCCGAGCTGACGGAGCGGACGGAGCCGACCGCGGAGCGACGCCGCGCCGGCGCGACGGCTCAGCGGCCCCGACGTGCACGAGGGCCCGCGCGCCGGAGACGCGGCGGCACCCCGACGCGGCCCGCGAGCGGCGCCGACGCCGCGCGGGCACGCTGCGAGCCTCGATCCAGCGGATGGTGGCATTCACGATGCAGCCACCGCGCGCATGTTCACGCGTTCGATTCGGACTCTCTGCGTGGCCGCGCTCGTCGCCGGATTGACGTGCTCGGGGCTGGCCTGCGTCGCCGAGGCCGGGCCGCCGGCGGCCTATGGCTACGAGCCTCAGTACTACGACGGCTACGTCGTCTATTACGACGACGGGGGCAGGCCCTTCTACTACGTGAACGGCACGGTCGTCTGGGTGCCGACGGGGTCGGCGTACTACGGCGGGCTCGTCGCTCACTGGCACGCTCACGGTCCCGCGTACGGGCGCTGGAACGCGCACCACGGGTATCGTTACAGGGGCTATCGACGTCGCTAGTCCCCGCGCGCGGCCGGGCCTCGACGACGCCGGCGCGCTGCGAACGCGATCGCCGACGCGAACCCGCAGCCGGCGAGCGTTCGCGCGCCGCTTCGACCGGCCGTGGCGCAGCCGCCCCCCTCGCAGCCAGCGCGAGGCGGCTCGATCGCGGCATCGATCGCGGCATCGATCTCTGCATCGATCGCGGGGGCGGTCGAGGTCTCGAAGGGCGGGGTCTCCTCGGAATCGGCCTCCGCGGCGTCCGCGGCGTCGAGCGTCACGTCGCTCGTCGCCGGGGGCGTGGACGCCTGCGCGTCGGACGACGCCGCGACCGTCGCATCGGCGGCCGGCGCGGGGGCCTGGGTGTCGCTCGCGCCCGCGTCCGCCGCGGGGTCGGGGAGATCCGGGAGCCGCGGCGCCCAGCGCCCGAGCAGGTTGCGCACGAGCTGCTGCGCGCCCGGGCTCACCGTCGCGAACGGCGCGTTGTAGTCGTCCAGGGCGGCGTCGAACGCGATGCCGCCGAGCGCCACGATCTCGGCCCCCGAGGCGGCGCGGTAGTAGCTGCTGCCGCCGAGCCGGGTCCCGCGGTCGACGATCGACGCGAAGGCGCGCTGACCCGCGGGGCGGAACGGATCCCACGCGGGATCGCCGGGCTCCGTCGTGTCGACCGCGTACCCCATGATCCCCGCGATGACGCTGCCGCGCCCCAGCGTCGTCCCCGCGAAGAACCAGAGCGAGGCGTCGTCGATGATCAAGTCGGCCCACGGGTAGGCGTGATGGATCATGTGAGAGGTGTGCACGCCCGTGAGCGTCATCCCGGGATCGCGCTCGTCGAGGTGGAGCGACGGCTCGTACATCACGTCGCGCCACCCGCGCGTGACCATGCGCAGGTGCGCCTTCGCGCCCCCGAGGTCGGCCGCGTAGTAGGCGTCGAGGCCGGCGATCTGCTCCGGATCCTTCTCGCGGCTCTCCTTGTAGCCGACGATCGTCGAGGTCGCGCCGCCCGCGCCGGGCTCGAAGCGGATCTGGTACGCGATGGTGTCGCCGGTGGCGAAGAGCAGGTTCGTCCCCGCGTCGCGCGCGCCCTTCACGGCCTCGCGCATCGCGCGCGACCAGTACTCGGAGTGCCCGACGAACGCGATCGCGCCGCGCCCCTGCGTGACGTCCGCCCGCGCGTGGACGTCCTCGTCGGTCGCGTAGGCGACGTCGAACCCCTCGCGCTCCACCCAGCGCACGAACGGGTACTGATCGTGCGTGAGATCGGCGATCCCGCCCATCACGTAGAAGGGGCGGTCGAGCGAGACCTTCACCGCCTGGTTGGAGTCGGAGTCGCTCGGGACGTCGGGGCTGCAGTTGAACGCGTAGAGCGACTTGCCGCCGAGCGCGGGCCCCGGCCAGGCGTCGTACGCGGCGTGCGTCGCGAGGGGCACCACCACCAGCAGCGGGCTCCGCGGCACGAGGCCGTCGTCGCGGATCACGAAGAAGGTCTCGGCCTGGGGTCCGCCCGCGAGGTCGACCCGCGCGAGGTAGACGCCCGGTGCCCAGCTGCCGTCGGTGGCGATCGTGACGGCGTCGCTCCAGCCGGCTTCGACCAGCCCGAAGGTCGGCTCCGCGCGCGGATACGGCTGAACCACCGCCGGGTGCGGCCCGACCGTGGTCACGAGCCGCGCGCCGTCCCCGCCGTACCAGCCGAGGCGGAACAGCGACACCTGGAACGCGTCGGCCGCGCGGATCTTGAGCCGGACCGGCTCGCCGCGCGCGATCGACCACGCCGCGGGGTAGACGTCCGTCACGCCCGCGGCCGCCGCCGTCCCGTCGCGCACGACGACGAAGTCCGGGGTTCCGGGGCGCAGGTTCTCGCGGGCCACGAGCCCGCCTTCGGCGCCGCGCGCGAGGAGCAGAGGCGCGAGCGCGAGGGCGCCGAGCGGCGTCGATCGCTTCATGCCGCCGCGATGCAGCAGCCGTCGTGCCACGCGCCGAGCGTGCACGAGCGCCGCCGAGGGCTCAGCCTTTCGCGGCCCTCGCGCCGCTACCGCACCAGCGCGTCGGTGATGCGCACGGCGATCCCGGCCTGGTTGTACCCGACGCCGGAGCCCACCATCATCACGAGGTCGCCCGGCTTCACGCGGCCGGTGGCGACCGCGTCGTGCAGCGCCATCGGGATGCACGCCGAGCCGGTGTAGCCCCACTTCTCCATGACCGTGTGGGCCTTCTCGAACGGCTGTTCGAGCGTCGCCATCACCTTCTGGATGGTGCGCTTGCGCACCTGCGTGAAGAGGAAGAGGTCGACGTCGCCGAGCGCGAAGCCGTTGTTGGTGCACAGCGCGCGCGCGAGCGCCGGCCACCCTTCGTCGTTCACCTCGGGCGGGTACTTCTCGGTCATGCGCACCTGGGTGCGGCCGGCGCGGACCGACTCCTCGGTGGCGGGCTCGGCCGTGCCGCCCGACATGATGCCCCAGTGCCGCGCGAAGCTGCCGTCGGCGCGGAAGGCCGCCGAGAGCAGGCCTGGCGACTCCGAGGGCTGCAGCACCGCGGCGCCGGCGCCGTCGCCGTAGAAGAAGTGCATCGGATCGTGCTCGTCGGCGAGCTTGTGCATCATGTACGCGCCGATCACGAGGACGTGCTTCATCCACGGGTTCGCGAGCATCATGCCGCTCGCGGCCGAGAGCGCGGTCGGGAACGACGCGCAGGCGCACCCCACGTCGAACGTGCCGGCCTTCTTGGCGCCGAGCTTGTCCTGCACGACCACCGACGTCGCCGGGGTCACGTAGTCGGGGGAGTCGGTGCCGAGGACGATCATGTCCACGTCCTCGGGCCCGATCCCGGCGCGCGACAGCGCCTGCCGCGCGGCGCGGACGGCGAGGTCGCTGGTGGCCCACTCCTTCGGCGCATGCCAGCGCGTCCCGATCGCGGTGACCGCCTCCATGTTGTCGACGAAGTCCGGCGCGACCGCCTTGAAGCGCTCGCGGTAGATGGAGTTCGGGTACTCGATCTCGGGGACGTACATGCCGGTGCTGCGGAGGGCGACGTGGCGGGTCATGCCGGATCATGTTGCTCTGCAACATGCCGAGTTCAAGCCACCAGGCGCCTCTGGTCATCGAAGGCGCCCGAGGCGATGCTGCGTCGCAGCATGAGCGCCGTCGGGACGCGCTGCCATCCGCACGCTCGGCCAGCCAACGGCGTTGTCGGCGCCGGAGGCCGCCGGCCGACGTTTATGCGAGGGGCCGGCACGGCACGCTCCTCGCGATGGCCGAGTCATGCGCCGCCCCTTCCGAACCCGCACTCCCCTCCAGGCCTTCGCCGTCGCGTCCTTCGTCGCCCTCGCGCTCGCCGCGCCGGGCTGCCTCGATCGCCCGGTCGCGCCCATCGAAGGGTGCTCCAGCGGCGCGAGCGTGCAGCACCTCCGCGTGGCGGGGGTCGACAAGCTCGATCTGCTCCTGATGGTCGACGGCTCCTCGTCGATGGCCGACAAGCAGTCCGAGCTCTCGCGCCGCGTGCCGGCGCTGATCCGCGCGCTCACCGCGCCCACCACGAACGCCGCGGGCGACCTCGTGCCGCGCATCCGCGACCTGCACGTCGCCGTCATCTCCTCGAACCTCGGCTCGTACGGCACCGCCGCGTGCGACGTCGCGACGCGCGGCGCGCACCAGGACGATCGAGCGCACGTGCTCCCGCGCGCGGGCGAAAACGGCGCGACCGCGTACTACGTGGACGTCGCCGGCGCGGAGCCGAAGAGCGCCCCCTGCCCCGACGCGACGCCCGGGGCCGCGATCACCTGGTCGTGGAGCGCGGGCGCAGGCGCGCGCTTCACCGGTGATCAAGGCGCGCTCGACGCGCAGAAGGCGGTGTCGTGCGCCGTCCAGTCGGTGCACGACGACGGCTGCGGCTACGAGGCGCAGCTCGAGTCGATCTACCGATTCCTGGTCGACCCGGCGCCGCCGCGCACCTCCGCCGTCGCGTGCAGCGTCCCGGCCGGAGGCGGCGAGTCCTGCCCCGCGACGGGGGCCATCACCTCCACCGGCGTCGACGCCGAGCTGCTCGCCGAGCGCGCCCAGTTCCTGCGCCCCGACTCGGAGCTCGCGGTGCTCATGCTGACCGACGAGAACGACGCCTCGCTCCACCCGACCGGCCAGTACTGGATCCCCTGGGCGGCGACCCAGATGCAGCGCGGGTGGGCCGCCTGCGGCGCCGTGCCCGACGACGTCGAGCCGGAGTCGGGCGCGGAGCTGGCGGCGCTGAAGGGCGCGTATGGCTGCCAGTCGTGCCTGCAGGCGGGGACCGATCCGGCGGCCAACTGCGCCAAGCCCTGGCCCGCGCCAGGCACCGACGTCGACGGCGACGACCGCAACCTGCGTGCGTTCCACCAGGTGCAGCGCTTCGGCTTCAACTTCCTCTACGGGCGCCAGCGCTACGTCGACGGGTTCACCGCCCAGAAGGTGCTCGGCTCCGACGGCAAGCTCGCCACCAACCCGATCTTCGCGGGCGGCCAACGCACCAAGGACCACGTCTTCGTCGGCGCGATCGTCGGCGCGCCGAAGCGCCTCGTGCAGAACGCCGACGGCACGCCCAAGCAGCCCCTGAGCGACGACGATTGGGCCAAGCTCGTCTCGGCCGATCTCGCGGCGCGCGATCCGCACATGGTCGAGTCGATCGGGCCGCGCGCCGCGGTGCCGCTCTTCGCCGGCGATCGCGCCGTCGACGGCGACAACGGCGGCGATCGGCACGTCGCCTCCGGCGGCGATCTCCAGTACGCCTGCATCGGCAAGCGGAGCGTCGAGACGGCGTCGACCGACTGCGGCGCGAGCGGCGCTTCGTCGAACCCGCTCTGCGGCAAGAGCGCGACCGGCGCCGTCACGCAGCCCTATTTCAAGGCGTATCCCGGCCTGCGCGAGCTGCGCGTGCTGCGCGAGCTCGATCGCGCCCAGGTGCCGACGCTCGCCGCCTCGATCTGCGCCGACAGCTACGCGTCGACCCTCGACGGCATGTTCTCGGTGATCGACCAGGCCATCGGCAACCAGTGCCTGGCGACGCCGCTGACCGTCGACGCGGCGACCGGCGCGGTGCCGTGCACGCTCGTCGAGGTCTTCGCCGACGCGACGGTCGACGGCGCGGCGCGCTGCGAGGCGCTCAGCCACGACCAGGGCGGCTACTGCACGCCGGGCGCCACGCCCTGCCGCGCCGAGGCGCTCGAGACCACCTCGGCGGCCGCGCAGCTGCAGCTCCAGCTCGGGGTCGCGCACGCCGACGGCAGCTACGCCCTCGAGCCGGTGCAGGCGACCGTCGCCGCCGACGGCAACGTGTACGCCGAGACGAGCGACGGCAAGCGGCACCTCGTCTGCGAGACGCGGCAGCTCGCCGCCGACGCGCAGGTGTCCGCGGCCGACAAGCAGGCTTGCCAGAGCGATCCGAGCTTCCACGTGAGCGCCGGCCAGGGCGGCGGCTGGTGCTACTCGACCGACGCGAGCATCGTCGGGCCGAAGTGCGTCGCGGAGGGGAAGACGGGGCGGATCCGGTTCTTCGGCGACGTGCAGCCGCACGCGGGCTCGGACCTGTTCCGAGTCTGCCAGACGGGCACCTGCGGCTGAGTCCCATTCTCGCGCGGGCGCGCGATCAGTAGATCGGCCCGAGCACGAGGCGCGGATCGGG
This sequence comes from uncultured delta proteobacterium, assembly GCA_903923175.1. Lineage (GTDB taxonomy): Bacteria > Myxococcota_A > Polyangia > Polyangiales > JADJMO01 > CAIXWQ01. The sequence goes on from CAIXWQ010000783.1 coordinate 10,324, forward strand.
GTAGCGCCGCAGCGCCTCCGCTCGATCCGCGTCGCTGACCGCGCCCGGCAGATCGGCGACCTCCGGGCGCACGAGCGACAGCTGCACGTGCACGTGCGGGTTCCAGCCGCCGTTCTCGTGGCGGTCGCCGACCCAGCCGAGCACCTCGCCGCGCGCGAACGGCTGCCGCTCGGCGCGCCCCTCGAGCGAGCGCGCGGAGAGGTGTCCGAAGAGCACCCAGAGATCGCGTCCGCCGATCACGTGGTGGGTCACGAGGGTGTGACCGTAGTCGCCGGGGGCGGCGTTGTAGCCGAGCTTGTGGATGGTGCCCTGCCAGAACGCGTGCACCGGCTCGCCCGCCGGCGCGCCGAGATCGATCCCCACGTGGACGTCGCGCACGCCTGTCCCGCCTGCGCCGGACGCGCCCGCGAAGAGCTCGTCGACGTACATGCCGCGGCGCTTCTCGTCGTAACGGCCCACGCCATACGGCGAGGCGAGCGCGCGATGCGGATCGTAGCCGCGCGTGAAGTCGAAGACCTCGTAGCCGGGCGGCAGCCGGATCACCGGATGGAAGTCGCAGCCGGTGACGTCGAGCGCGGGCATGCGCGCGGCGTAGCACCGCGGTCGGGCGTGCGCACCGAGCGGTGGTCGCGCTGACCGAGCAGGCGCTACGTCAGGCGCGCTTGCCGAGGAAGACCACGTGATCGTACTTGGCGGTCCCGCCGGCGGGGACCGTCACGGCCTCGGCGTCGAGGAGCCCCGCGTCGCGCAGCCGCTGGAGGTACTCGTCGCTCGGATACGCCGACCAGACGGCGAGGACGCCGCCCGGACGTAGCGCGCGCACGCAGGCCGCGATCCCCGCGTCGTCGTAGAGGCGACCGTTGCTGTCGATGATCAGCTCGGTGGGCCCGTTGTCGACGTCGAGCATGAGGGCGTCGTACACGCCGTCGCTCGCGGCGATGTGCTCGACGACGTTGCCCATCGCGAGCCGCGTCCGTGGATCGTCGAGCGGCCTCCCCGCGAGGTCGGCGACGTGCGTACGGTTCCACCGAACGAGCGCCTCCGACGTCTCGGCGACGACGACCTCGCCGTCGCTCGGCAGCAGATCGAGCGCCGCGCGCGCGGTGAAGCCGAGGCCGAGGCCGCCGACGAGCACCCGCTTGGCGCCGGCGACGCGCGCCAGGGGGAGCTCGGCGAGCGCCTTCTCCGAGATGTACTGATCGCTCGACATCAGCAGGCGGCTGCCGATGAAGACCTCCCAGCGCTCGGTGGTGTGCACGAGAATCAGGTCGTCGTTCTCGAAGCAGCGCTCGCTGTCGACGACATCCTCCGGTTTCATGCGGAGGGTTATCGCCGTTCCGTCCCCCGCGATCGAGCCGCACGTGCATTTCGCTACGGCGGAGGTGCCCGGACCGCCGCCTTGGCCGCCTCGCGGCCGCGGTCGGCAAGGGCTGGAGGGGCCATTTTTCTTGACGATCCTGCCCGGCGGGGGCGCCTCGGGGGCGCGCTGCGACCGCGGAGGCGCGCTCGGCCCGCCGGGGCCGCCGTCGGGTTCGCTCGCGTCCACGTCCGCGCTGCGGGCGCTCGCGGGCACTCTCCGCCGTCCCGCCCTGCCGCGAGCATGCGCGAGCTCAACTACGGCTCGGGCGGAATTCGAGGACGACCCACCGTGCGTGCGCCTCCCTCGCTACGTTGCCTCGACGTTCAAGGTGCGTGCGCAGCGTGCGTCGGCAGCTCCATGCCGCGGGACGCGGTGCACCGGTGGTTGCGCGATGTCGCGCGAAGCGAGGTTGGGAACATGAAGCCGAAGCCTGCTGCGACCGGGAAGTCGAAGTTCTCCGCCCAAGAGCGCTCCCTGCTGATCACGCTCCCCTGGCTCGCCGGCGCCGCCGTCTCCGAGTGCGACAAGGTCGGCGGGATCCGCGCGACCGCGCGGGAGATGGAGGTGCTGGGCAAGGCCGTCGCCGCGGCGTTCACCGGCTACCAGATCCGCACCGAGGAGAACCTCTCCACCGAGCCCGCCACGTTCGATTTCGAGCAGGCCGAGGCGCAGCTGTTCCAGACGTGCCCGCAGGTGCTCGCGCTGCTCGAGCAGAAGGACACCGCCGCGAACATCGACCACTACAAGACGGTCGTCCTGGAGGTCGCGCACGCGGTCGCGGCGGCGTATGGCTCCGGCTTCCTGGGCAGAGGCGAGAAGGTGAGCCAGGCCGAGAGCGCGCTGCTCGACAAGATCGCGCAGGCCCTCAAAGCCACGCACCTGCTCGAGGCCGTGAAGAAGAACGCGGACGTCGGCAAGCTGAAGTAGCCAGCGCGCACCTCCGCGCAGCCGACACGCGGCGGGGCCCCGGTCGAAGACCGAGCGCCCCGCCACCCATTTCGGGCATCGAAGCGAGGCCGACGCTCGCGGCGCGCGCCTCTTCCCCCGTTCGACCGGCGCGCGTCCGGTCGGAGAAGGACGACTCGATGAGCCCGAAATGCGTGCATTTCGACGAAAGCGTCGCTGCCCCGCGCAGCGCGCGCTGTGAAGAGTGCGGCTCGACGTTCAACCTGCGCGTCTGCACGACCTGCGGACACGTGGGCTGCTGCGAGTCGCAGCAGGGGCACGGCACGGCCCACGCGAAGGCGGCGCAGCACGCCATCATCAAGTCGCTCCCGCTCGGCCCGGGCGCCTTCACCTGGTGCTACGTCTGCAGCGCCTATGTCGAATGAGCACGGCGCGGGCGCGTCGCTCGTCGACGCGTTCCAGCGCGTACGCGCGACGACCGAGCGGCTCGCGGCGCCGCTGGGCCCCGAAGATCAGCTGCTGCAGTCGATGCCCTCCTGCAGCCCGACCAAGTGGCACCGCGCCCACACGACGTGGTTCTTCGAGACCTTCGTGCTCGCGCCGCACGGCGTCCCGAGCGTCGACGCGCGGTGGAGCGAGCTGTTCAACTCGTACTACGTCGCGGTCGGGCCGCGGCACGCTCGGCCGAAGCGCGGGCTGCTCTCGCGCCCGACGCTCGAGCAGATCGCGAGCTACCGACGCCTCGTCGACGCGCGCGTCCTCGAGCTGCTCGCGAGGCTCGACGACGACGCGCTCGCGGCCCTGCGGCCGACCCTGGAGCTCGGGCTCGCGCACGAGCAGCAGCACCAGGAGCTGCTGCTCACCGACGTCCTGAACGCGCTGCACGAGAACCCGCTGAGGCCCGCGTATCGCGAGGCAGGGCCGCCGCCCGCGGTCGCGCGCGCGCCAGGCGCGGCCGTGCGCGCGCGCTTCGTCGCGTTCGCGGGAGGCGTCCATGACATCGGAGCGGCCGCCCCGGGCGGCTTTCGCTTCGACAACGAGGAGCCGCGCCATCGCACGTTCCTCGAGCCGTTCGCGCTCGCCGATCGCCTGGTGACGGTGGGCGAGTGGAAGGCGTTCGCCGACGCCGGCGGCTACGACGAGCCCGCGCTCTGGCTGTCCGAGGGGTTCGACTGGGCCCGCGCGAACGGCGTGCGCGCGCCGCTCTACGCGGAGCGAGACGGCGGCGCGCTGGTCGAGTTCGGCCTCGACGGGGTGCGCGAGGCGCACGACGCCGAGCCGCTCGCCCACGTGAGCTACTACGAGGCCGACGCGCTCGCGCGCTTCCTCGACGCCCGGCTGCCGACCGAGGCCGAGTGGGAGGTCGTGGCCTCGGCCTCGCGCGTCGACGGGAGCTTCCTCGAGGACGAGGCCCTGCGCGCGCGACCGGACGTCGGCGGCGAGGGGGTCCGCCAGCTCTTCGGCGACGCGTGGGAGTGGACGCAATCGGCCTACGCGCCGTACCCCGGCTACCGCGCCGAGCGCTCGGCGATCGGCGAGTACAACGGCAAGTTCATGGTGAACCAGCTGGTGCTGCGCGGCGGCTCCTGCTTCACGCCGCGCGGGCACGTCCGCGCGAGCTACCGCAACTTCTGGCACCCCGACACGCGATTCCAGGTCACCGGCCTGCGGCTCGCGCGCTCGATCCGAGGCTGAGCCGATGCACGATCCGACCACGCTCGCCTACGCGGTCCGTCGCGGCCTGACCGCGACCCCCAAGCGCCTGCCGCCGTTCCTCTTCTACGACGAGCGAGGCTCGCGCCTCTTCGATCGCATCACCGAGCTGCCCGAGTACTACCTGACGCGCGCGGAGCGCTCGATCTTCGAGGGCGCGGGCGAGGCGATCGTGGCCGCGGCGTCGCGGCACGCCGGGGCGCCGCTCACCGTGCTGGAGCTGGGCGCGGGGAACGCCTCGAAGACGCAGGTGCTCTTGCGCGCGCTGGTCGGGCTCCAAGGGCGCACGCGCTTCGTCCCTGCCGACGTCTCGCCCGCCGCCCTCGAGGACGCCCGCGCGCGGCTCGGGCGCGAGGAGCCGGATCTCGACGTCCGCCCGCTGCTCGCGACGCACGCCGAGGCGCTCGCGGCCGCGCGCGCGTGGGACGCGCGGGAGGGCACGCCGTTCGTCCTCTTCATCGGGAGCTCCATCGGCAACTACGAAGACGCCGACGCGGTCGCCCTGCTGTCGCAGATCCGCGGCGGGCTCGGCGCGAAGGGCGCGCTGCTGCTCGGCACCGACCTGCGCAAGTCGCTCGACGTGCTGCTCCCCGCCTACGACGACGCCGCGGGCGTGACGGCGGAGTTCAACAAGAACGTGCTCGCCCGCGTGAATCGAGAGCTCGGCGGCCGCTTCGACCTCGAGTCGTTTCGGCACGTCGCGCTGTGGAACGACGCCTCCTGCTGCATCGAGATGCACCTCGAGAGCACGCGCGCGCAGCGGGTGCGCATCGACGCGCTCGACCTCGAGGTCGCGTTCGGCGCGGGCGAGCGCATCCACACCGAGTCGAGCCACAAGTACGACGACGCGCGCGTCGAGCGGCTGCTCGCGGCCGCCGGCCTCGGGCGCTTCGCCGTGTTCTGCGACGAGCAGCGGCGCTTCGCCGTGCACCTCGCGCGCTCGAGGGAGTGAGCCCGGGAGGGGCTTCATCGCCGCGGGAGCGCTCCGCCGCGGGCGGGCGCGCGGCGATCGATGGCCGCTGCCGGGCCGCGCACGAATTCCGAATTCGTCGCGCCGCCGCGCCGCCCGGCGACATCGAAGCGCGGATGAGCAAACCGCACTACGCGCTCTACTACTGGCCCGGAATCCAAGGCCGCGGGGAGTTGGTGCGCCTCGCGTTCGAGGCGACGGGCACGCCGTACGTCGACGTGGCGCGCGGCCCGGGCGGCGTGGCCGCGTTGAAGCGGTTCCTCGAGGGGCACGCGCCGGGGATGCTCCCGTTCGCGCCGCCGTTCCTGGTCGAAGGAGAGCTCGTCCTCGCGCAGACCTCCGCGATCCTCGCCTACCTCGGGCCTCGGCTCGGGCTCGTGCCGGAGGACGACGCGAGCCGCCTCGCCGCGCAGCAGATCCAGCTGACGCTCGCCGATCTCGTCGGAGAAGCGCACGACACCCACCACCCGATCGCCAGCTCCCTCTACTTCGAGGACCAGCGCGTCGAGGCGAAGCGCCGGGCGCACCACTTCGTTCGCGAGCGGATCCCGAAGTACCTCGGCTGGCTCGAGCGCCTGCTCGAGCGCGCGGGGCCGTACCTGCTCGGCGCGCAGCGCTCCTACGCCGACCTCTCGCTCTTCCAGGTCGTCGAGGGGCTGCGCTACGCGTTCCCGCACGCGATGGCGGCCGAGGAGAAGGCGCTCCCGCACGTCGTCGAGGTGCACGACCGCGTCGCGCGCGAGCCGCGCCTCGCCGTGTACCTCGCCTCCGAGCGGCGATTGCCGTTCAACGAGTCCGGGATCTTCCGGCACTACCCCGAGCTGGATCCCGGGCGGTCGCGCTGAGGCGAGCGCGGATCGCGCGACGCGCGTCGGCGCCTCGACCTCGCGCGTCGGCGCCTCGACGTCGCTACTTCGCGAGCTGCCCCACGTCCCGCACCGCGCCCGTATCCGCGCTCGTCGTCATCGCCGCGTAGGCCTGGAGCGCCGCCGACACGTGCCGCTCGCGGCTCTTCGGCTTCCACGCCTTCTCGCCGCGCGCCAGCTGCGCCGCGCGCCGTCGCGCGAGCTCCTCGTCGTCGACGGCGAGGTGGATCCGCCGACCCGGGATGTCGATCTCGATCCGGTCGCCGTCCTCGATGAGCGCGATCTCCCCCTGCATCGCCGCCTCGGGCGACGCGTGCCCGATCGAGAGCCCCGAGGTGCCGCCGGAGAAGCGGCCGTCGGTGAGCAGCGCACACGCTTTGCCGAGCCCGCGCGCCTTCAGGTACGAGGTCGGGTAGAGCATCTCCTGCATCCCTGGCCCGCCCTTCGGCCCCTCGTAGCGGATGATGACCACGTCGCCGGCCTTCACGTCGCCGCCGAGGATGCCGCTCACCGCGTCCTCCTGGCTCTCGAACACGCGCGCCGGGCCGGTGAATTTCCAGACGCTCTCGTCGACGCCGGCCGTCTTCACGATGCAGCCGTTGCGCGCGACGTTGCCGTGGAGCACCGCGAGCCCCCCCTCTTGGCTGAAGGCGTGCGCGCGATCGCGGATCACGCCGTGCTCGCGATCGACGTCCAGCGCCTCGTAGCGCGCGCTCTGCGAGAACGCCTCCTGGGTGGGCACGCCGCCCGGCGCGGCGCGGAAGAGCCTGCGCACCGCGTCGCTGCTCGTCGTCACGACGTCGTGGCGCGCGATGGCCTCGCCGAGCGTCTTCTCGTGCACCGTCGGCACGTCGAGCTCGAGCAGATCGGCGCGCGCGAGCTCGCCGAGGATCGCCATGATCCCCCCCGCGCGGTGCACGTCCTCCATGTGCACGTCGCTCTTCGCCGGCGCGACCTTGCAGAGGCACGGCACGCGCCGCGAGAGGCGGTCGATGTCCTTCATCGTGAAGTCGACGCCGGCCTCGCGCGCGGCGGCGAGCAGGTGGAGCACGGTGTTGGTGGAGCCCCCCATCGCCACGTCGAGGCTCATCGCGTTCTCGAACGCGCGCTTGCTCGCGATGGAGCGCGGCAGGGCGCTCGCGTCGTTCTGCTCGTAGTAGCGGCGCGCGAGCCTCACGATGGTGCGGCCGGCCTCGAGGAAGAGCTCCTTGCGGTCGGCGTGCGTGGCGAGCAGCGACCCGTTGCCGGGGAGCGCGAGGCCGAGCGCCTCGGTGAGGCAGTTCATCGAGTTGGCGGTGAACATGCCGGAGCACGAGCCGCAGGTCGGGCACGCCGAGCGCTCGTACGCGTCGGACTCCTCGTCGGAGACGCGATCGTCGGCCCCCTTGATCATGGCGTCGATCAGATCGACCGCGACGGTCTTGCCGCCGAAGCGGACCTTCCCCGCCTCCATCGGCCCGCCCGAGACGAACACCGCCGGCACGTTCAGCCGCAGCGCGGCCATGAGCATCCCCGGCGTGATCTTGTCGCAGTTGGAGATGCACACGAGCGCGTCGGCGCAGTGCGCGTTCACCATGTACTCGACGCTGTCGGCGATGATCTCGCGCGACGGGAGCGAGTACAGCATCCCCGCGTGCCCCATCGCGATGCCGTCGTCGACCGCGATCGTGCTGAACTCCTTCGCCACGCCGCCGGCCGCCTCGATCTCGCGCGCGACGAGCTGCCCGAGGTCCTTGAGGTGAACGTGCCCCGGGACGAACTGCGTGAACGAGTTCGCGACCGCGATGATCGGCTTGCCGAAGTCGGCGTCCTTCATCCCTGTCCCGCGCCAGAGCGCGCGCGCGCCGGCCATGTTGCGTCCGTGGGTCGAGGTGCGGGAGCGATAGGGCGGCATCGGGACCAGGGGTTTTAGCGCCCTGCGTCGTAGGCGGCCACGAACGCGAGGGGCGAGGGCACCGAGATCGCCAACCCGACCCCGACGCCGCCAACCAGGTTGCCACCCGCGCCCCCATCGATCCCGGGGTTCTCCGGAGGATTCCAATCGGCACGGCGCTCGCTAGAGCTCGAAGAAGCGCGTTGTCGGCGCTAACGTCCAACGTGTAAGCTGCCCCAGCTCGGTATGGTCCAGTCGGACCGCGAGCCCCTCGACGTCCGACCCTTGCCGGCGTTGTCCGGTCCTTTTTCTCGAAGGAGCGATCTCCATGAACGGCCGCCTGCGCTTCTCCTGGGCGCGCACCCTCGCCACGTCTGCTCTCGCGATCACCGCGGGGGCCTCGAGTCTCGCTGCGCAGGGGTGCCTCGATCGCCCGGTCGTGCCGATTCTCCCCGGCCAGGGCGGCCTCGTGACGACGAAGATCCGCGTCACCAACGTCGACAAGGTCGACCTCCTCCTCATGGTCGACAACTCGGCGTCCATGGGTGACAAGTTCTCGGAGCTCGGGCGCCGCATGCCGGAGCTGATCAAGGCCCTCGCCGATCCCGACAAGGATCCGGCGACCGGCAAGCCGAAGACCCAGGCCGTAGCCGACCTCCACGTCGGCATCATCACGAGCTCGCTCGGCTCGCACGGCACCTCGGCCTGCGACCCCGCGCAGTACGGCGCGCACGTCGACGACCACGGCCACCTGATGCCGCGCGCGACCGAGAACGGCACCACCGGCTACACCGTCGCGAGCGTCGGCGGCACGCCCACCGCGGCGGCCTGCCCCGCGCCGATCGCCGCCTCGGCGCTCACCTGGGCCTTCGACCCGGCCAAGGGCGCGCAGTACTCGGCGCAGGCCGGCGTGACGGGGATGGAGACCGCCGTCTCCTGCATCGTGCAGTCGGCGAAGGAAGACGGCTGCGGCTACGAGGCCCAGCTCGAGTCCATCTACCACTTCCTCATCGACCCGGCCCCGTACCAGACGGCCGACGTCGCGTGCACCAAGAACCCCGCCGGGGACCAGTGCATGCAGAACCACATCACGCCGACCGGCGTCGACGCGGAGATCATCAAGGAGCGCGCGGCCTTCCTGCGCCCCGACTCGCTGCTCGCGGTCGTGATGCTCACCGACGAGAACGACGGCTCGATCCTCCCCGCCGGCCTCAACTGGCTCCCCCTCGCCTACGGCAAGGGGACGATGCTCCGTGGCTGGAAGGGGTGCGAGAGCGTCCCCGACGACATCGAGCCGCAGACCTCGGCCGACTACGCCGCGCTCTGGACGAACTACAAGTGCATCTCGTGCTTCCAGAAGTCGCCGGACGGCACGACCGACCCGAACTGCGGCGTCCCGTGGGCCTCGGTGCCGCTCAACAACGACGTCGACGGCCGTAACGAGCGCATGCTCCAGCACACGCGCCGCTACGGGTACAACTTCCTCTGGGGTCGCCAGCGCTACGTCGACGCGTTCGCTGCCACCTCGGTCGCCGGCTCCGACGGCAAGCTCGCCCCGAACCCGATCTACCTCGGCGGCGCGCGCACCAAGGACCTCGTCATCGTCGCCGGCATCCTCGGCGTGCCGAAGTCGCTGCTGCCGACCAACACGGACGGCACCCCGGCCGACCTCAGCGAGACCGACTGGGACAAGATCGTCTCGCCCGATCCGGCCAAGCGCGACCCGCACATGATCGAGCAGATCGCGCCCCGTCCGGGCGTGCAGAAGTTCATGGGCGACCGCGGGGTCGACGCCGTCAACGGCGGCGATCGCGACGTCGCCGACGGCGACGATCTCCAGTACGCCTGCATCGCGCAGCGCAACTCCACCGTCGCCAACGACCCTGCGGCGGCCACGGCCGACTGCAAGGCGAGCGGCTCGGGCGCGAAGAACCCGGTCTGCGGGCCGGACGTGAGCGGCAAGGGGACGCAGCCGTACTTCAAGTCGTACCCGACGCTGCGCGAGCTGCGCGTCATCCACGAGCTCCAGGCCGCCAAGGTCCCGGCGTTCGTCGCCTCGCTCTGCGACACCAGCTACTCGCCGGCGATCCAGGGGATCATCAACAAGCTCCAGGCCGCCCTCAACGGGCAGTGCCTGAAGTCGGTCCTCAGCGTCGACAAGGCGACCGGCGCCGTCACCTGCAAGATCGTCGAGTCGTTCGCCACGGACAAGCCGAAGGGCGCGACGAAGTGCGAGGATCTCAGCACCGGCAAGACCGGCTACTGCACGCCGGGCGCGGCGCCGTGCCGCTTCGCGCAGGACTCCGCCGGCAAGGACAGCGACTACCCGCCGGTCGACGCGGCCACCGCGGCCTCGCAGCTCCAGCTGAACATCACCGCCGTCGACGCGACCGGCATCGCGACCGTCGAGACGGTCACCGCGGAAGCGGAAGCCGACGGCAACGTCTACGCGTACTCGAAGGACCGCACGCAGAAGCACCTCGTGTGCGAGATGCTCCAGCTCGCCGGCAACCCGGCGATCGGGGCGGCCGAGCAGACGTCGTGCCTCACGGACGACAACTTCAACCTGACCGACGGCTCGGGCGGCTGGTGCTACGAGACGGGCGACAACTTCAAGGACGCGAAGTGCAAGGCGGCCGGCGCGATCGGCAAGATCCGCTTCCTCGGCAGCGTCGCGCCGAGCTCCGGCTCGGAAGTGTTCACGCTCTGCGTGAAGTGAGCGCCTGACCGCCTCGCGCGGTCTCCGAGCCCACGTGCTCGCCCTCGCCCCTCCCCCCCTCACGGGTCGGAGGGGCGCGGTGTTTTTGGCGCGGGCGATCGCACGGGTTCCTGATGGACCCGATCGACGTCGGCCGCTAAGACTGATCGGTCGCGCCGGCGCCGTGGGCGCGCGCACGACGCTGTCGATCGGCCTCCGCGCGACGCGCGATGCAGCCGCGAAACCACCCTTGCGCTTCGAGGACTCGATGCGACGCCTCTCCGATCGGAACGCGGTTTCCACCACGCTCGTGGTGGCAGGCTCGCTCGCGCTCGTGCTCGCGAGCGTGGCGGCGGGCTCGGCGGGGTGCTCGTCGAAGTCGAACGCCGCGGCCGACGACGGCGGCGTGAGCATGGACGCGGGTGACGCGGGCGATGCTGGTGATGCGGGCGACGCCGGCGGGGACGCGGACGCCGCGCCGCTCGATCCGAGCCAGGCGAAGTCCATCCCGAAGTTCGTGACGGCGCTCCCGATCCCGCCGGTGTTCGTGCCGAGCGTGGTGAAGGACGCGAGCGGCGCGCCGCTCCGGCACGAGTACGCCATCGACGTGCGCGAGACGACGCAGCAGGTCCTGCCCGCGGGCTACCCGCGCACGAAGATCTGGGCATACGGCGGCGACGCGCAGGCGGCCGACGGCACGCAGCTCAAGGGCTTCCGCGCCTGGCCCTCGGCCACGTTCGAGGCGACGCGCGGCGTGCCCGTGCGCGTCGCGTGGACCAACGCGCTCGCCGGCGTGAGCCACATGTTCCCGGTCGATCCGACCGTGCACTGGGCCGATCCGAACGACGCGGGGATGCCGACGGCGCCGTTCAAGCCGTACCCGCCGGGCTACGCGAGCGCGCAGTCGACCGTGCCGCTCGTCACGCACCTGCACGGCGCCGAGGTCCCCTCGTCGAGCGACGGCTTCCCGCTCGCGTGGGTGACCGCCGACGGCAAGCACGGGTCGGCGTACGCGTCGGTGGTCGCGGGGGCGGCGAACGCCGCGACCTTCGAGTACCCGAACACGCAAGACGGCGCGACGCTCTGGTACCACGACCACGCGCTCGGCATCACACGGCTCAACGTGATGACGGGGCTCGCGGGGTTCTACCTGCTGCGCGATCCGAAGGACGCGCTCGCCGCGAGCCTCCCCTCGGGCAAGTACGAGATCCCGCTCGCCATCCAGGATCGCAGCTTTCGCGCAGACGGCTCGTTCGCCATCGACGCGGTGAGCCTCAACCCGACGATCACGGCGTACTGGCAGTCGGAGTTCTTCGGCGACGTCGTCACCGTGAACGGCGCGAGCTGGCCGAGCCTCGACGTCGAGCCGCGCAGCTACCGGTTTCGCGTGCTCAACGGCTCCAACGCGCGCTTCTACAACCTGAAGCTCCAAGACGCCGCGGGCAACGGCGTCTCGTTCACGCAGATCGGCACCGAGGGGGGCTACCTCGCGGCGCCCGTCACGCTCGGCACGCTGCTGGTGGCGCCGGGCGAGCGCGTCGACTTGCTCGTCGACTTCTCGGGGCATCCGGGGCAGTCGCTTCGCCTCGTCAACGACGCGGCCGCGCCCTACCCGAGCGGCGACAAGCCCGATCCGGCGACCACGGGGCAGATCATGCAGTTCGCGGTGAAGGGCGCTCCGGTCACCGCGCCGCCGACGCTCCCCGCCACGCTCGCGACCATCCCGACGCTCACCGCCGACTCGCCGACGCGGTTCCTCACGCTGTACGAGGTCGACAACGGCGACATGGTCCCGATGATCGGCGCGCTGAACGGGCAGATGTGGGATGCGCCGGTGTCGGAGACGCCGCGCGTCGGCTCGACGGAGGACTGGCAGGTCGCCGATCTCACCGAGGACGCGCACCCGATTCACCTGCACCTGGTGCGCTTCCAGCTCGTCGATCGGCGCCCCATCGACAAGGCGAAGTACCAGGCCGACTGGATCGCGCTCAACGGCTCCGCCGGCAAGACGATGTGGCCGACGATGAAAGCGATGGCGCCGCTCGATCCGGCCGCGTACTTCACCGGACCCGCGGTGCCGCCCGATCCGAACGAGCGCGGGTGGAAGGACACGCTGGTGATGCGACCGGGCGAGGTGACGCGCATCCGCGTGCGCTTCGCGCCGATCTCCGCGCCGACCAGCGGGGCGTCCGCGCCGACGCCGGGGGTGAACCTGTTCGCGTTCGATCCGACCCAGGGGCCCGGGTACGTGTGGCACTGCCACATCCTCGATCACGAAGACAACGAGATGATGCGGCCGATGAGCGTGCGGCCGTAGCGGATACGATGGCGTAGAGGTGCGCGAGACGACACACTGCGCGAAGGAGCTTCGAAGGATGCGTCACCTGAACGAGCAAGCGCTGCGAGGGCTCTTCCAGCGCGCCATCATCGTCGCGCTGACGACGCAGCCGGTCGCCTGCAGCCAGTCGAGCTCCAGCGCGCCCCCCGCGGACACGGCCACCTCGGCGCCCGATTCGAGCGGCGGCGAGGCGGGACCGCCGGGAGACGCCGGCGACGAGACGACCGGCGGGTTCGACTTCGACGCCGCCGGCTACGACACCGCGCCGCCCGACTACGGCGTGTGGCTCCGCGATCCCGACGCGGATCTCGACGCGGACGCGACCGACCAGTGCCAGCCCTATCGGGTCGTCTTCGACCCGTGCAACGCCGACTACCACTTCGTGTGCGGCCTGCCGCTGCTGGCTGACGGCGGCCCGCAGACGAACTGCGCGGCGCTCTGCCCGTCGGTGAACTACCTCGACACCTGCATCATCAATCCGCCGGACGGTGGGGTCGAAGTGGTCGTGGCCTGCGAAACCTGCAAGGCCGGGCGCCGCACGCTCGGCTGCTCGCTCGCGCGGGGGCGTCGAGGAGGCTCGCCGCTGGCGGCGATGCTCGCGCAGACCGCGGAGCTCGAGGCCGCGGCGGTCGACGCGTTCTCGGTGCTCGGCCGCGAGCTGCACGCGCACGGCGCGCCGCG
>CAIXWQ010000784.1 GCA_903923175.1 uncultured delta proteobacterium
GCCGAGCGCGAGCTGCTCGCCTCGCTCGTCGAGCACGGCAACGACTTCATCGCCGCGACCGATCTCGACGGGCGCATCTCGTTCGTGAACCACGCCGGCGCGACGCTGCTCGGCTTCGCCTCGCCCGCCGAGGCCATCGGCCGCACGCTCGACGAGCTGACCAGCGACGCCGCCCGACCCGCCGTGGCCTCCGTCGAGCTGCCGACGGTGCGGCGCGTCGGCGCGTGGACCGGGGCGTCCGAGATGCGCTCGGTGATCGACGGCTCGCCGATCGCGGTGGAGGTAGGCTCGTTCCTGCTCCTGCTCCCCGGTGACTCGGTGCCGCGCTGGATCGGCACGATCCGGCGCGACGCTCGCGCCACCCGTGCGCTCGAGGAGGAGCTCTCTCGCGCGCGCCGCCTCGACGCGCTCGGGCGCCTCGCGGGCGGCATCGCGCACGATTTCAACAACGTCCTGACGGCCATCTCGATGCACGTCGAAGTGCTGCTCGAGGCGACCCCCGACGCCTCTCCCAACCGGACCGATCTCGAGCAGATCCGGAGCGCCGCCGAGCGCGCGGCGACGATGACGCGCTCGCTCCTCGCGTTCGGCCGCAAGCAGCCCGCCTCGGCGCGCGCCCTCTCGCTCGACGAGATCGTGCGCGGCGTCGAGCCGTTCGTGCGCAAGCTCATCGGCGCGCAGATCGAGCTCGACGTCCGCACCTCGCGCGGCGCCATCGTGCGGGTCGACTCCGCGCAGCTGGAGCGCGTCGTGACCAACCTCGCGATCAACGCGCGCGACGCGATGCCGAACGGCGGGCGCCTCACCATCGAGGCGAACGGCATCGTCCTCGGCGAGCGCGACGCGCGCGGTCTCGATCTCCCGCCGGGACCCTACGCGCGGCTGCGCGTCCGCGACACCGGACACGGGATGGACGACGAGACGCGCGCGCGGATCTTCGATCCCTTCTTCACGACCAAGCGCGTGGCCGAGGGCTCCGGGCTCGGGCTCGCGATCGTCGACGGCTTCGTGCGGCAGGCTGGCGGCGCCGTGCGGGTCGAGAGCGCCGTCGGCCGTGGCAGCACGTTCGACGTCTTCATCCCCCGCGATCCGAGCGACTCGAGCGGCAGCGCCGTCGCGACCGACGCCGCCTCGCGCGGCTCCGAGACGGTGCTGGTCGTCGACGACGAGGCGCCGATCCGCGCCGCTGTCCGGAGGGCGCTCCAGCGCGCGGGCTACACCGTCGTCGAGGCCGCGGACGGCGCCGAGGCGCTCGAGGTCGTGCGGGCGGGGAGCGACGCGCTCGATCTCGTGCTCACCGACGTGCGGATGCCGGAGCTCGGCGGGATCGCGCTCGCCGAGCAGCTGCGCGAGCTCCGGCCGGAGCTCCCGGTGCTCTTCATGTCGGGGTACGCGGACGACCTGTTCGAGTCGGGCGAGATCCCGCCCGGGCGGCTGCTGCCGAAGCCGTTCGCGCCGGCCACGCTCACCGCGATCATCCGCGAGCTGCTCGACGCCTCGCACCCTCACGAGCGCGAGGCGCCCACCCGCACCTCCGCCGGCTGACCCTCGCGGGCGTGCGCGGGCCGGGCTCGCCTCGCCGCCCCGAGAATTCCACGAGGCGGCGTGCTAGACCGGCGCACCGTGCGCCTCCGCTCCGCGTTCTTCGCTTCGCTCCTCGTCGCGGCACCGCTGGCGGCGCTCGTCGCCCAACAGGCCGACGGCGCGGAGAACTTCGCATGCGGCGCGGGCGGCCGCCCGAACCCGAAGACGGCGCGCTGCGACTGCCCGGGCGGCAAGGTCGAGCGCACCGTCGGCGGCACTTCGCGCTGCGTCGACAAGCCGACGACGGCGCCGACGGGCACCACGACGGCCACCGCTCCCACCGCTCCCACCGCTCCCACCGCTCCCACCGCGACCGCCACGACGATGCCGACCACCACCGCGACAGCGCCGCCCACCGGCACCGTCGCGATGCCGCCGACGCCGCCGCCCGTCACGTGCCCCGCCGGCAAGATGGCGACCGCCAATGGCTGCGTGGATCTCTGTGCCGCCGACGAGATCTGGAACGGCGCGGGCTGCGGCGCGCGCTGCGGTCACGACGAGATCTGGAACGGCGCGCGCTGCGAGCGCACGGCGAGGCCCGCGGCGCGCGTGAAATGCCCCGACGAGCAGGTCTCCGACGCGAGCGGCCACTGTTGCTGGCCGGGGCAGGTCTACGGAGAGGAATCGCGGCGCTGCCGTGGACTCCCGCGCTGCCCCTCCACGCACCGCGGCGAGGGGGAGAGCTGCGTGCTCGCGGAGTGCGAGCCCGGGCAGCGGCGCGTCGGCGACGGCGTGCACTGCTGCTGGAACGGCCAGGAGTGGTCGCGCGCGACGCTCCGCTGCGTCGGCATCCCCGAGTGCCCCGAGGGGGCCGATCTGCAGGGCGATCGCTGCGTCGAGTGGCGTCGCTGCGATGCGGGGCACGTCGCGGTCGATCGCGAGCACTGCTGCTTCCCCGGCCAGCACTGGGGCGTGCGCGACGACGGCTCCTCGGGGTGCGCGGGCGCGCCGCGCTGTCGCCGCGGCTTCGTGGCCCGCGCAGAGGAGTGCGTCTCGGCGGAGAAGGCCGACGCCGACGCCGACCTCGAGACCAGGTCGAGCGTGCTCGGCGCGCGGATGATCGGCATCGGCTTCG
Organism: uncultured delta proteobacterium; assembly: GCA_903923175.1. GTDB lineage: Bacteria > Myxococcota_A > Polyangia > Polyangiales > JADJMO01 > CAIXWQ01. The sequence goes on from CAIXWQ010000784.1 coordinate 2,660, forward strand.
TGTACGGCTACCTGAGCGGCGCCAACGGCCTCACCGGGCACGCGTTCGGCTACGGCATGCAGTACCACATGAAGAACGTCCCGCTGATGTTCCGCGGCTCGCTCGAGGTCGGCCTCTACCGCCGCAAGGGCGACGTCACCTTTCCCGTCGGCGGGTCGAACCAGGTCTCCGTGACCAACGGCGGCACGATCTACGGCTACTCGATCGGCGCCGCGTTCGCGCCGCTCTCGCTCCCCAGCGGGGCGACCGAATCGGTCTCGCTGCTCAACCCGGTCCTCGGGGTCGACTTCTATGGCCTCACGTACAAGTACGACTCGAACAACAGCACCACCAACGGCGACCTGCTGCGCGCGCCTTCGGGCGGCACCGGCATGCTGCTGAGCCTCGGCAACACGTTCTCGGTCATCGACGAGAAGAAGAACGTCGCGGGGATCCGCACCGGGCTCTCGCTGACCGTGAGCTATGGCATCGAGGTCCTCTCCAAGAGCGAGGACAAGCTCAACTCGCGGCTCTCGATCGTCGGCATGTACTCGGCCTTCTGAGATACCGCGCCCCTCTACGCGCTACGCTCCACGCAGGACACGCATGGCGCCTCCGGAACGTCCACGGTCGAAGAGCCCGTTCGCCGGCGATGGCTCGTGGAACGCCCCCGTGCAGGCGCCCCGCGAGCCGCCGCGAGCGCCTCGAGGAGCAGCGCTCCCGCTCGCCGTCTTGGTCGTGGGCGGCGGCGTCGTGCTCGTCGCGGGGCTCGTGGCGCTGCTGCTCGTCGGCGGCGCCCCCGCCCGCCGCGGCCCGCCTGCGAGCGTGATCGTCGAGGCCTCCGCATCCGCTTCCGCGCGCGCCGTCGAGCCCGGGCCGTTGCCCGTCGGCTCCACGCCGCAGGCCGCCTCGACGATGCCCACCGCGCCGGCGCCCGCTGAGACCTCGCTCTCGGGGCCAGCGGGCGTCAGCGCGCTCCCCCGCGACGTCCGCGCGGCGCTCGGGGCAGCGCGCCCGCGGCTGAGGGCTTGTTTCGAGCAGGCGCGCAAGGCGTACCCGACGGCGGGCGGCCACGCGACGATGAGCCTCGCGGTCGGCGTCGACGGCCGAGTCACCGCGGCGAGCGTCACCGGCGCGACGCCGCCATCGCTCGACGCGTGCATGCAGAAGGTCGGCGCGATGATGCTGTTCGCCGCGGGCGACGCGCCGCGCACGATCACGATCCCGCTCGCGCTCGACTCGCAGTAGCGCACGGCGCGCTCGACGGTCGTCGACGGTCGCCAGCGGTGGTCGAGCGGTCGCGCTCCTGCGCAAGCGCGATGCGCTGGCCGTGCGCAGGCTACGCGCACGCGTCGTCATGTTGTATGAGCGCTGCCGAGAGCTAGGGGAGCCCGCGCGAGGGCTGAGAGGGCGCGACGATTCGCGCGCCGACCCTTGGAACCTGATCCGGTCTTCTTCTCGCGGGCGCCATGCGCGCCGCGGAGCCGGGTGAGGGAAGCGCGCACCGTGCCGCTTCCCCGGACGCAACGAGGAGGCACTGCACGATGTCCACGCAGAAGCAGCAGCGGGTCGACGAGAAGAAGCTCGCAGGCGTCACGCGAGGGCCGCTCCCCGCGTCGCGCAAGATCTACGTCCCCGGCGAGCGCTTTCCCGATGTCCGCGTGCCCATGCGCGCCATCGCGCAGTCGCCTACGCGCGAAGGGTTCGGCGCCTCGCCGAAGCTCGCGCCGAACCCCGAGGTCGTCGTCTACGATCCGAGCGGTCCTTACACCGACGCCGCCGCCGACATCGACCTGCAGCGCGGCCTGCCCGCCGTGCGCGCCGAGTGGATCCTCGCGCGCGGCGACGTCGAGGCGCTCCCCGAGATCAGCTCGCGCTACGGCCGCGCCCGCCTCGGCGACGCGGCGCTCGACGAGATCCGCTTCGCGGCGACGCGCCCGCCGGTCCGCGCGAAGGCGGGGCGCAACGTCACGCAGATGCACTACGCGCGGCAGGGGGTGGTGACCCCCGAGATGGAGTACGTCGCCATCCGCGAGAACGCGAAGATCGAGGCGATCTACGCGAGCCAGCACGCGGGCGAGTCGTTCGGCGCGGCGATCCCCAAGGTGATCACGCCCGAGTTCGTGCGCGACGAGATCGCCCGCGGCCGCGCCATCATCCCGGCGAACATCAACCACCCGGAGGTCGAGCCGATGGCGATCGGCCGCAACTTCCTGGTGAAGATCAACGCCAACATCGGCAACTCCGCGATCGGCTCGTCGATCGAGGAGGAGGTCGAGAAGATGGTGTGGGCGATCCGCTGGGGCTCCGACACCGTGATGGACCTCTCCACGGGGAAGAACATCCACGAAACGCGTGAGTGGATCCTCCGCAACGCGCCCGTGCCGATCGGCACGGTGCCGATCTACCAGGCGCTCGAGAAGGTCAACGGCAAGGCCGAGGACCTCACCTGGGAGATCTTCCGCGACACGCTGATCGAGCAGGCCGAGCAGGGGGTCGACTACTTCACGATCCACGCGGGCGTGCTGCTCCGCTACATCCCGCTCACAGCGCGGCGCACCACCGGCATCGTCTCGCGCGGCGGCTCGATCCTCGCGAAGTGGTGCCTCGCGCACCACGAGGAGAACTTCCTCTACACGCACTTCGAGGAGATCTGCGAGATCATGAAGGCGTACGACGTCTCGTTCTCGCTCGGCGACGGCCTGCGCCCCGGCTCGGTGGCCGACGCCAACGACGCGGCCCAGTTCGGCGAGCTCGACACCCTGGGCGAGCTGACCGTGAAGGCCTGGGAGCACGACGTGCAGACCATGATCGAGGGCCCCGGCCACGTGCCCATGCACCTCATCA
>CAIXWQ010000785.1 GCA_903923175.1 uncultured delta proteobacterium
CCCCTTCGCCGAGGCCCCCGTCGCCTGGTCGCGTGCTGTCGATCGAGACCTCCGCGACGTCGCGCAGCGCGCGGTCGTCGTGGCCGGCACCGACGTCGGTCGCGAGCCGCCCGGCGACGGCCCGCCCGAGCGCGCGCGCGCCGTCCTCCCGACTCACGCGCAGCGTGTGCCGGGTGAGCCCCGCGACGGCCGCGTAGAGCGGCACGAACGCGAGGATCGCCAGCGCCCCGAGCAGCAGCACGAGGCGCAAGCGCAGCCCGCCGCGCGGGCGCAGCAAGGGCTTCGGGGCGGTGGGGAGCGAAGCTTGGGGATCCACGCGAGGCGAGCTCAGCGCGCGATGGTACGCGGCCGGAGGGCGCCGGCGCACGCGACCGGCGCTGCGCATCCGTCCAGGCATCGGTGTACACTCGCGGCGTGAGCCTGCGGTCCAAGCTCGGGCGGGTGGTCGGCGCGATCGCGCCCAAAGGCGCACGTTCGGCCGCGCCCACCCCCTTCGCCGACGACGTGACGCAGGCGGCGCCCGTCGATTCGACCGACGCGAACGGCGCGAACGGCGCGCCCCCCGCGCCGCGGCAAGAGTCCCTGGCCGTCGAGGGCGACTCGATCGCGTCGCTGCGCGCCCGCATCGCGACGCTGGTCGAGCGGTCTCGCGCCAAGCGGCCTGCAGCGGCGCCCCCGCCGAGCGTCGGCGACAGCACGCCCTTGCCGTTCGACGTGGTCGAGCGCGACGAAGGGCAGCTCCACCGAAGGCTCGTCCGCCATCCACCGGGCACGCGCGTCGGCCACGTCGAGCTCGCACCGGCGCGGGGCGTCTCGTCGCGCGCGCTCGCGTTCCTCGCGCTCGATCCCGCGCTCGAAGCGGCACTTCCAGCGGGCGCGCTCTACCTCGACACCGAGACCACCGGCCTCGCGGGCGGCACCGGAACCGTGCCGTTCCTCGTCGGCCTCGCGTGGTTCGAGGAGGAGACGCTCGTGGTCGAGCAGCTGCTCCTCAAGCGCTTCGGCGAAGAGGCGCCGCTCCTCGCGCACCTCGCCGAGCGGCTCGAGGCGGCGACGATGATCGTCTCGTACAACGGCAAGTCGTTCGATCTGCCGCTGCTCCGCACGCGCTGCGTGATGAACCGCCTCGCGCCGCTCCCCGACCGCCCGCACCTCGATCTCGTCCACGTCGCGCGCCGCGTGCACCGCACCGCGCGTGGCGGCGCGCGCGGGGCTCCCAGCCACGAAGCTCCTCGCGAGACGCGCGAGGGGCCGTGGGTCGAGCGCGACGACGGCCCAGAGGGCGCGCGGTTTCGGGTCACGTCGTGCCGCCTGGTCGCGCTGGAGCGATCGCTCCTCGGCTTCGAGCGGATCGACGACGTGCCGTCGGCCGAGATCCCCGCGCGCTTCTCGCACTTCGTCCGCACCGGTGATGGCGACGCGATCCGCGGCGTGTGCGATCACAACCTGCTCGACGTGATCTCCATGGCCGCGCTCGTCGCGGCCTACGGCGGGGCGATCGAGAGGCTCGAGCACGAGTCGCCGAGCGCCGAGCTCGCGACGCTCCACGGCGCCGATCTCGTCGGGCTCGCGGGGACGCTCGAGCGCGCCGGCGCCCTCCCGCTCGCGCGCCGCGCCGCCGACGCGGCGCTCGAGCGCGTCGGCGAGCAAGGGGAGGGGGGCGCCCAGCTGCAGCGCGACGCGCTGCGCGTCCGTGGCCGGATCGCCAAGCGGGCCGACGACCTTCCAGCGATGCTGGCCGACTTCGAAGCGCTCGCCACCGGCCACGACGACGCCGCGGCGCGGCTCGAGCTCGCGAAGGCCTACGAGCATCGCCTCCGCGACCTCGAGCGGGCGCTCGCGCACGTCCACGCCGGCACCTCCGAGCAGCAGCCGCTCGCGGAGCACCGACGGGCCCGCCTCGAGCGAAAGCGCGAGAAGGTCCGCCAGGTCGAGCTCCCCGCCCTCGCGATGCCCGGCGCGCGCCGCCGACCCCCGCCACGCTGACCTGCCTTTCGCGGTAAACTGCCCCGCGTCCAGCAGACTCGGCCGTGCCGGAGGTGCCTGCCTTGCCGTCTTTCGACGTCGTCTCGAAGGTCCAGTGGAACGAAATCGACAACGCGCTCCAGCAAGCCCACAAGGAGCTCGCGCAGCGCTACGACTTCCAAGGCACCGGCGCCGCCGTCGAGAAGACGGCCGAGGGGCTGCTCGTCACGGCCAGCACCGAGGATCGCGTACGCGCCGCCGTGAAGGTCGTCGAGGAGAAGCTGATCAAGCGGAAGGTATCGCTACGGCACCTCGAGATCGGCGAGCCGCTGTCGGGGCCCAAGGGGTCGAGCAAGCTGCTCATCGAGGTCAAAGAGGGGATCGAGATCGAGAAGGCCCGCGAGATCATCAAGCAGCTCAAGGAATCGAAGCTCAAGGTCCAGAGCGCCATCCAGGAGGAGCAGGTGCGGATCACCGGCAAGAACAGGGACGACCTGCAGGCCACGATCCGGTTGCTCCGCGGCCTCGACCTCGGCATCGAGCTGCAGTTCGTGAACTTCCGCGACTGACGCCGGCGCACGCTGCGCGCGGCGAGCGCATCGAACGTCGAACGTAGACGCGCGCGGCGACATCGAACCCTCCGCGACGCCCCGCGGTTTTCCCCGCTTCTGCACGCCTGGCGCATGCACTACCGTGCGCCGCTTCGCTTCGCCGGGGCCGTGCCCCGACCGTCACGCCTCGCAGGAGAGTCCCTTGGCCGCCACCTCCGCCCGTCCGAAGTCCACGACCATCGCTCCGCCCGCCATGACCCCCATGCCCCCGGCCGCCGCGCCCAAGCGCAAGCTCTTCGGCACCGACGGCATCCGCGGCCTCGCGAACGAGCCGCCGATGACGCCGGAGATCGCGTTCAAGGTCGGCTGCGCGATCGCGCACGTGGCGAAGCGCACGGGCCACGGCACGCGCGTCGTGATCGGCAAGGACACGCGCGTGTCGGGCTACATGCTCGAGACCGCGCTCGCCTCCGGCGTGTGCTCGATGGGCGGGCGCGTGCTGCTGTGCGGGCCGATCCCGACCCCGGCCGTCTCGTACCTCACGACGTCGATGCGCGCCGACGCCGGCATCGTCATCAGCGCGAGCCACAACCCGTTCGAGGACAACGGGATCAAGATCTTCGGCCCCGACGGCTTCAAGCTCCCCGACGAGCAAGAGGCAGACATCGAACGCCTGATGGACGACGGCTCGCTCGAGCGCTCGCGCCCCACGGGCGACGGCGTCGGCCGCGCCGAGCGCGTCGAGGCGGCCGGCGGTCGCTACGTGACCTACGTGAAGGGGACCTACCCGCGCGACCTGACGCTCGACGGCGTGCGCGTCGTCGTCGATGCCGCGAACGGCGCCGCGTACAAGGTCGCCCCCACGGTCTTCTCCGAGCTCGGCGCCGATGTCGTGGCGCTCGGCGTCCGGCCGAACGGGCGCAACATCAACAAGGACTGCGGCGCGCTGCACCCCGAGACGATGCGCGAGGTCGTGCTGCAGAAGCAGGCCGCGATCGGCGTGGCGCTCGACGGCGACGCGGATCGGCTGATCGTCGTCGACGAGAAGGGTGACGTCGTCGATGGCGACACGATCATGGCGCTCTGCGCGAGCCGCATGCTGCGCCGCGGAGACCTGCGCGGCGGCGCGCTCGTCGCGACCGTGATGTCGAACCTCGGGCTCGAGCTCGCGATGCGCTCGATCGGCGCGCGCCTGATCCGCACCAACGTCGGCGATCGCTACGTCGTCGAGACGATGCGAGCCGGCGGCTACGCGCTGGGCGGCGAGCAGTCCGGGCACCTGATCTTCCTCGACCACGCGACCACCGGCGACGGCATCGTCGCGGCGCTCCAGCTCCTCGCCATCATGGTGCGCGAGCAGCGCCCGCTCTCGGAGCTCGCGCGCGCGGCGATGACCCGCTTGCCGCAGGTGCTCGAGGGGATCACGTTCCGGCAGCGCCGCCCCGTCGAGGAGATGGAGCGGATGTCGCGCGCGATCGCGTCGTTCGAGCAGACGCTCGGCAACGACGGCCGTGTGCTCGTGCGCTGGAGCGGCACCGAGCCGAAGCTCCGCGTGATGGTCGAAGGGCCCGACGAGGGCCAGATCCGCAGCATCGCCCTCGCGATCTGCGAGGCCGCGCGCGCCGACATGGAGGCGTGAGCCGGCGCCGCCCAGCGCACTCTGCGCACGCGCCGCGCGAACGGGTAGATTCGCTCTCGCGATGACCTCCCCCCGCGCGCTCGCCGCCGTCTGCGCCCTGTCGTTCGCCTCGTTCGCCTCGTTCGCATCGCTGGCGCCCAGGCCCGCGCGCGCCGAGGGGTTCGTCGCCGACCGCTTCCACGCGGCGCCCGCGGGCGACTCGTTCTTCGGCGTCGAGTCCGCGGCCACGCGACCGCCCGCCGGCTCGCCGCTCGACGAGGAGGGGAACCTCCGCGCCGCGCTCGTCCTCGACTACGCGCGCGCGCCGATCGTGGTGCGACAGAGCGATGCAGGTGGTCTCGAGGTCGGCAAGGTGCTCGGCTACCAGGCGTTCGCGCGCGCCGACCTCGCCTACGACGTCGACGACCGCGTGCTCGCGTGGATCGACGTCCCGTTCCTGCTGGCCGCCAGCGGCGACGCCGAGACCGCGAAGCTCGTGCAGATCCGCGCCCCGAGCGGCGCCTCGCTGGGTGACGTGCGCCTCGGCGCCCGCGTCCACCTCGCCGGCGCGCGCGACGGGGCGTTCCAGCTCGCGCTGTCGAACGCGCTGGCGCTCCCGAGCGGCGATCGGGAGCAGTTCACCGGCGACGGCCGCGTGGGCTTCGAGGAGTCGATCGTCGTCGGTGGCCTCGTCGACGCCCGTCGGGGCATCTGGAGCGCGAGCGCCGGCGTCCGGCTGCGCCCCGACCGCGCGCTCGTCGACAAGCGCGTCGGCAACGAGCTGACCTTCGGCGCGGCCTACGCGCTCACGGCGTCGCGGCGACGCGTGAACTTCGGGCTCGAGACCTTCGGCGCGGTCGGCGTCGGCGCGGGCGCGCGCGGCGCGGCCCTGGAGCTGCTCGTCGACGCGCGCGTGCACCTGTCGCCCTGGTTCGTCGGCTTCGCCGCCGGGCCAGGGCTCACTTCCGCGCTGGGGACGCCGTCGTATCGCCTGATCGCGACGGCCGGGTGGGCGGCGTTCTAGCTAGCGTCGCGCGCAGCGGAACCCGATCTCCGGGCTCTGCGTCGTGCTGTCGCTGAACGCGCGCGCCTGCACGCGCAGCCGCTCGATCTTCGACTCGAGGAAGCTGCCGCCGCGCACGCCGCGCTGCGCCCCGACGGGCGCGCGCAGCGGATCGGCGAGGGGGCCCTCCGGATAGCAGCCGCTCGTGCAGCCCGCGCCGCCGCGCGGCGCGCCGTCGAGCACCCACTCGGCGACCGAGCCGATCATGTCGTACGCGCCATCGACGCTGAAGCCGTCGATCGCGCTCGAGTGCGGGGCGCCGCACGCCGACGCTCCGACCGAGGTGATCGCGCGCGAGCACGGGAGCATCGCGGCCAGCGGCGCGGCATTGCGCGTCTCCGGCGCCTCGCGCGGGAACAGTCGCCCGCTGCGGCCGCTCGCCGCGGCCTCCCACTCGGCTTCGGTCGGCAGACGCCCGCCGTTGGTCACGCAGAACGCCAGCGCCGTCGGCCAGTCGACGTAGTTCACCGGGTAGGCGTCGTTCGTGGCCTGCGCGACCCCGAGCCAGTTCGCGTTGTTGTTGCCGTTGTACGCGGTCGGCTCGCGCACGACCCAGCTCGCGTCCCACGTCACCGAGGTGCCGTCGCCCGCGACGTACACGACGTCGCCCGCCTTCGGCGTGACCTGCCCGAGGCGCCACCACTCGCGGAAGCGGCGGACGGTGACCTCGTGATCGTCGAGGAAGAAGCGCGCGAGCGCGACGACGTGCTCCGGCGCTTCGATCGCGCAGCCGCCGGGCGGGCACGCGCTGGCGTTCGTCGCCCCGAGGCGGACGATCCCGGCGGGGATGCAGGTCGTGAACGCCGGCAGGGTCGCCCCTTCGCAGCTCTGGCCGGGATCGCTCGGGCAGCCGAGGCACGCGCCGAATTCGCCCACGTTCGTGCACGCGGCGAGGCCGGTGGGCGGGGGCGCGGCGTCCGTGCCGCCCTCGTCGGCGTCGTCCGGTGACGTCGCGGTGTCCGCCGGCGCGTCGACGCCCGCCTCGCCGTCGAGCGCGGCGTCGCTCACGAGGCCGCACACGCACGTCGTGGCGCGGCCGACCGGCACTGTGCCGCCCTCGCACGGCGTCCCGGCGTCCTCCGAGCCCGTGTCCTCGCCCGCGTCGACCTCTGGGGCCGGCCCCGCCGGCACGAAATAGCCTGGAAAACTGCACGCAACGAAGGCAGCCAGGCCGCCGAGCGTCACGAGCCCCCCCGCGACGAAGCGCAGGTCGCCGATCTTCACCGAAGCTTCTCCAGGTGCATGTCAGAAGGTCGCAGTCAGCGCGAGCCCGCCCAGGTTCGCCCCCGGCGCGTACGGCACGAGCCGGATCGACGCAGCGGGCTCCTCGGCCTTCGGTTCGCTCTTCGGCTCGCTCTTGGGCTCGCCCTTCGAATCGTCACCCTTCGGCTCCGCCTTGGGCTCTTCGCTCTTCGGCGCGCCCGCGCTCTTCGGCGCCGTCGCCCAGAGCGTGATGCCGGTGCCGATGCCGACGACGCCGACCACCATGAAGATGTTGCCGAGCAGCGTGTAGCGCTTGCCGCCGTCGATGTTGCTCTGCTGATCCGGCGGGCACACGAGCGAGGTCGGATCGCAGCTCGAATCGAGCTTGTTCTTCGCGCTCGAGCGCAGGAGGTAGAAGACGCCCGCGCCGATCAGCGAGACGGCGCCGGCGCCGCCGACGATGTACGCGACCGTCGGGACCTTGCGCGTGGAGGGCTCCTCCTTCGGCGGCGCTTCCTTCGGCGTCTCGTCCTTCGGAGCCTCGTCCTTCGGCTGCTCGGGGAGGCGGATCTTGACCTCCTTCGACTCCTTCTCGGCGACGTTCACCTCGGCGCTGAACGGGACGCGCTTGTCGGCGCTCGCCTCGATCTTGTGCTTGCCCGGATCGACCGAGAGCTCGAGGTTCGCGGGATCGATCGGCTTGCCGTCGAGCGTGATCGCCAGCCCGTCGAGCCCGGAGGGGACCTTCAGCACGAGCTTGGGGATGCGCGTCTTCAGCGCTTCGCCGTTGTCGTGCGCCTTCTTCTCGGTCTCCGCCTTCTTCTCCGCCTTCGCGTCGCGCTCGGCCGCCGAGTAGTCGTCGAGCGCCTCGAGGAAGCGCCCGAGGTTCTCCTTGCACAGCGCGATGTTGAAGCGCGTGCCCGGCGTCATGACGATCTTCGAGACCTCCTCGAACTTGCCGAGGGCCTCTTCCCACTTGCCGGCTTCCTGGAACGCCTGCCCCTGCTTGTAGAACTCGATCGCCTTCTTGCGATCTTCGTCCGACACGCCAGGCTTCGGCGCGGCGAGCGCAGCGAGGGGAACCATCGACGTCGCGAGGCTCAGGGCCAGGGTCGCGGCGACGAGCGGGCGAAAGCGACCGATCATCCGCCGAGGCTACCACTGCCAAGCGTTCGCGGGCGTCTTCTCGACACGGCGATCGAAGTCCGATCGCGTGCGCGAGGCGCCCGCCCGGCCTCCACGAGACGCACGAATGCCCGGCTCGGCCCGTTCGCCGAGGAGCCCCGCGCGCAGCGGCGGCCACCTGGAGCGGCCGCTCGGTCGATCAGATGTCGGGTCCGACGGAGGTCGGCTTCCGCGGCGGCTTCACCGCGGTGGCCGTCGGCTTCGGCGGCGGCGTCACCGCGGTGGCCGTCGGCTTCGGCGGCGGCGTCACCGTGGTGGCCGTCGGCATCGCGGTGGCCGTCGGCTTCGGCGGCGGTGGCGTCGTCGCCGTGGGCGCAGCGGTGGTCGCGGGCGGCGGCGGCGTCGTGGCCGTCGCGGTCGTCGAAGGCTCCGCGGTGGGCTCCGCCGTGGCCGTGGCCGTCGGCCTGGCGCTCGGCTTCGTCGCCGGCTTGTCGGTGTCCTTGTCGGTGTCCTTGTCGGTGTCCTTGTCTTTGTCGCGATCCGACGCGGCCGCCGTCTTCTTCGTCTCGACGGTGTCCTTGGTCTTCGTCGCGGCGCCGCCGTTGGTCACGCGCAGCCCGACGAAGACGATCGTTCCGGCGACCGCGACGGCCGCGGCCACGACGCCGATGATCGCGAACGCCTTGCTCTTCTTCGGGCGCACGGCCTCGCCGGTGTCGAGCGTCGTCGAGCCGGTCTGGGGCGTGGTGCTGAGCGGCGGCCCGAACATCGCCTGCGTCGTCGGGAGCGGCTGCTGCTGCTGGTACGCCGGCAGCACTGCGGGCGCATGGGTCGACGAGTCCTGGACGATCACGCCGCCGCCCGGGGGAGGGGGCGGCGCGGCGCGCTGCTGCGGCATCGGCGGCGCGACGGCGGGGGCCGCGGGCGCCGACGGCGTCTGACTGGGGAGGAACCCGAGCAGCTGCGAGCGATCGCCGCGGGCGATCGTCGGCATGTCGTCGTCGCTGTCGTCGCTCGGGAGCTCGAGCTTGGCGCGCTCGGCGTTGAGCCCCAGCATCGCCTTGTCGATCAGCTGGAGCATCGCCTTCGCGCTGGAGACGCGATCGGTGCGCTCCTTCTTGAGGCACGAGTCGACGATGTCGGAGACGAAGGTAGGGACCGTCGGCACCCATTTCTGAATGGGCGGGTGCGGCTCGGTCATGATCGAGACCATCAACGCGTTGTAGTTCGCCGCGTTGAAGGGGGCGCGCCCGGTGAGGCACTTGTACATGAGCACGCCGACGCTCCAGAGATCGGCGCGCGCGTCGATGTCGCTGACACCGCGCGCCTGCTCCGGGCTCATGTACGTCGGCGAGCCGACGACCGTGCCCGTGTGCGTCGCGTGGTGATCGATCGCCTCCGGACCCGTCACCTTGGAGATGCCGAAGTCGAGGATCTTCGGGATGACGTCGAGCGTGATCGGATCGCGATGCAGGTAGATGTTCGCCGGCTTGAGATCGCGGTGAACGATCCCCTTCGCGTGCGCGACGTTCAGGCCCGAGCAGATGGCCTTGGCGAGCAGGAGCGTCTGCACCGGCGACAGGGCCGGCACGCGCCGCAGCACCGAGTCGAGCGCCTCGCCCTGCAACAGCTCGAGCACGAGGAACGGTGAGCCGTCCTCGGCCTGCCCGAGGTCGAAGATCTCGGTGATGTTCGGGTGGCGAAGCCGGCCCGAGGCCTTGGCTTCGGTAAAGAATCGCTGCAGCGAAACCGGATTGGCCGCAGCCTCCGGACGCATCATCTTGATCGCTACTTCGCGATCGATGAGCTCGTTGCGCGCTTGCCAGACGGTGCCCATGCCCCCTTGTCCGAGCTTTCGGAGGAGGCGGTAGCGACCGGCGACGATCAGCCCCGGATTGATCTGGCCCACGCGTTGACGTCCTCGAGGACAGCACGATCGCTCATCGGAACGGATGCGGCGAACGCGCGACTCGGTTGAAGGGAACGGTTCTCGGGGTTGAACCCCGAGCCCAACTTCATTTTGGCACGAAGCTGGCGATGATCGGAAGCTTCTCTCACCGCGAGGCTGACCCGTCGTGTCGATCTTCGCAACGTGGCAGCTCCGCGGCGGTCCTGGCAGGTGTCACGCCGCCCCGCACCCGCGCGTACACGGCCGCGCTCGGCGCGAGGCATCTCGACGTGCCGGAGGCGCCGGAATAGGCTCGCCGCCGTGCAACTCGACTTCGCCGCGCGGGAATTGACGATAAAGCTCGTGTACTACGGGCCCGCGCTCAGCGGAAAGACGACGAATCTGCAAGCGATGCACAAGCTCACGTCGGAGGGGTCGCACGGCCGCCTCATGACGCTGGAGACGCGCGACGACCGCACCCTGTTCTTCGACCTGCTCCCGCTGGCCGTGAAGGCGGAGGGGGACCTCTCGCTGCGTATCAAGCTCTTCACGGTGCCCGGGCAGGTGATCCACGCCTCGACGCGCCGGCTCGTGCTCCAGGGCGCCGACGGCGTCGCGTTCATCGCCGACTCCCAGCTCGCCGAGGCCGAGAACAACCGCGTCTCGTTCCTCGATCTGCGGCAGAACCTGAAGGACAACGGCCTCGACCTGAAGAAGATGCCCGTCGTGATCCAGTTCAACAAGCGGGACCTGCCGGGCGACACCATCCGCGGCGACGACGAGATCGCCGACCTCGCGCGGCACGGCCGCGAGCCGGTCTACAAGGCGGTCGCGACGCGCGGCGACGGCGTGATCGAGACCTTCCTCGGGCTCGTGGCGATGACCTGGAGCCGCCTCGACACGGACCACAACTTCTCGAAGAAGTTCAACATCCGGAGCGACTCGTTCGTCGCCAGCCTGGCGCGGCAGCTCGGGATCACGGGCGATCCGCAGCGGCTGATCGACGCCTCGGTCGGCACCGACCCTCGCGCGGCGACGCGCCGGATGGAGTCGTCGCGGTGAGCGCCGCTGCTTCTTCTCGCGGTGGGGGCGGGCTCGAGGAGCTCACGCTCGGCCACGGCTTGCGGCTCGAGGACCTCGTCGACCGCGACGCGCTCCAGGAGGTCTGCAAGTCGTTCTTCGCCCTGTTCGGCATCCCCGTGCGCATCTACGCGCAGGACGGCGCGCTGCTCGCGGACGCGGTGCAGGATCAAGCGGTCTGCCAGTACGTCCAGAGCCTCCGTGAGGGGCGCGCAGCCTGTGGCGCCACGGTATCGGCCGTGAAATCCGCCGATCCGGGCGCCGCGCTCGAAGCGACGCACCCCTGCTTCACGGGCGCGGTCTACCGAATCATCGGCATCGACTACGACGGCCGTCGCCTCGGGCGCGTGATCGTCGGCCCGTTCCTCCCGGCGGACCTGAAGGAGATGCCGCGCTCCTTGCTCGCGGTCGATCCGGCGATCGATCCGGTCAAGGCCAAGGAGCTGCTGCCGAAGATGCCCCGCGTGCGGCCGGAGACGGTCACGCGCATCGGACGCCACCTGCAGAGCGTGCTCGACCTGATCCTCTTCAGCGGGCACCGCGCGCTGCTCACCTCGCAGATGCACCTCGCGAGCGTCAAGGAGAGCTACCGCGAGCTGCAGGAGCAGAACTCCAAGCTCAGCGAGTCGTACGAGCGGCTCAAGGAGCTCGATCGCCTCAAGTCGAACTTCCTCGCGACGGTGAGCCACGAGCTGCGCACGCCGCTCACCTCGATCCTCGGCTACAGCGAGATGCTCGCGGAGGGGATCGGCGGCGAGCTCCAGGGCGAGCAGCTAGAGTTCGTGCAGACGATCCGCGAGAAGGGCGAGCAGCTGCTCGCGCTGATAAAGAGCCTCCTCGATCAGTCCAAGCTCGAGAGCGGCACGATGTCCTTCAAGATGGCGAACGTCGCCCTCGGCGAGGTCCTCGATCAGGTCGGCTCGACGCTCCTGCCGAGCGCCAAGAAGAAGGGCGTGCTGCTCGAGATCGCCGTGGCCCCGCGGCTGCCGACGATCCGCGGCGACGCCGAGCGCCTCCGCCAGATCTTCCTGAACCTCGCCGAGAACGCCGTGAAGTTCACGCCGACCGGCGGCTCCGTCCGGCTGATCGCCGCGACCGACTCGAGCGGCTCCGAGCCGGAGGACGACGTCGGCTACGTGCTGTTCGCCTCGCGACCGACCTCGGTCATCGTCCGCGTCGAGGACGCCGGCATCGGCATCCCCGAGGCCGAGCGCGCCAAGGTCTTCGACGCCTTCTACCAGGTCGACGGCTCCTCCACGCGCGAGCACGGCGGCACGGGGCTCGGGCTCTCGATCGTGAAGCGCCTGGTCGAGATGCACGGGGGCACCATCACCGTCGACCAGAACCGCGAGCAGCGCACGCCGGTCGTCGACGCGCAGGGGCGCCGCATGCCCGGGGCGGTCTTCACCGTGCGGTTTCCGCTGAGCTGAGCGCGCGTCCTTTGGCCGACGAGTTCGCGCGCATCGCCCGCATCGCGCGCGCGCTCTCGGCCGTGCCCCGCGGAGCCGAGATCGAGACCGGCATCGGCGACGACGCCGCGGTGCTGCGCCTCGACGGCGCCATCGTGTGGACCATCGACCAACAGGTCGAGGGGGTGCACTTCCGCCGCGACCTGCTCGACGACGTCGATCTCGGATATCGCGCGACCGTGGCCGCGGTCAGCGACGTGCTGGCGATGGGGGCGACGCCGCTCGCGGCCCTCGCCGCCTGGACGCTCCCGGAGGCGGTCGACGAGGCGACGATCGACGCGATCGCGCAGGGGCAGTGCGCCGCCGGCCTCGCGCTCGGCTGCCCGGTCATCGGAGGCAACCTCGCGCGCGGCGCCGCGCTGTCGATCGCGACGACCGCGATCGGGCGCATGCCACGCGGCGCGCGCGCGATCGGCCGCGAAGGCGCGCGGGTGGGCGATCGGCTCGTGGTGGGCGGCG
>CAIXWQ010000786.1 GCA_903923175.1 uncultured delta proteobacterium
CCGCGGCGCGGACCGCGATCGCTGCGCGGCGGCGTGATCGCGATCCAGATCCCGCCGCGCGATCCCGGCGTGGGTCCGTCTTGGCGAGCGGGGGCGGGTCTGTTTTGGGCAGCGGCGAAGGATAAGACCTACAGAGGCCCCCCATCACGGGGCCTCCGGTCGGCGGCGAGGGCCTTCCCTTCGTCGCGTCCTACTTCAACCCCACCCGTGTGGCGTTCTTCGCACACGGGCGGGAGGGCCGTCGTGTGCGCTCCGTGGAGAGCCCGATGGACATGCAAGTCGCTCGGAAGTTGTTCGACCAGAAGGTGCGCAAGGGCATCTTCAACCCGGTGAACCGGCACCTCAGTCTCGAACCCGAAGACAGAATGCAGACGGCGGTCGGCCTGGTGTGGAAGTTGTACGCCGAGCACGCCGCCGACGGCGAGGTGCTAGATGACGCCCTACTCGTTCATGCCTGCCGTCTTCGCGCCATCGACTGGTCGAGGCACCTCGGACCCGGCGGCAGCAAGAAGGACATCTGCGACCCGCGGAATAAGCAGGAGCGGCTGACGCTCGAGGACATCGGATACGCCCGCTGGCTGAAGCACGACCCAACCTCCGCCATCACCTCGGCCCTGGACCTGGGTCGCTGGTACAACTCCCTCGAGGAGGGGGACCAGGAGCTGCTCGAGCTCCGCGTCCGTGGCGAGACCCTAAAGGGAGTCGGTCGGGCGCTCGGCAAGTCCACGAGCTGGGTGTTCAGCCGGTGCAAGAAGCTCGGGGAGGAGCTAGCCCAGTACGCTGATGCCAGCGACGGGGAGCAGTACGCCGCAGCGGCGGAGTAGAGTTCCGACAAGACCAACGAGGGGACGTCAACTCATGGCGTCCCTTCGTTGTAGTCCTACGCGACTTCGTCCCTGGCCTTGCTGATGCTGTCGTGCTCCTCGGCCGTGTCGGTGACGATGAAAGAAATCTTCGTCCGCTCCGCAGGAGTAAGGGCCGCGTCGAGCGTCGCCCAGATGCGGTCCTGCCGCTCCGAGGGAGAGGTCCCTGCAAACCCGCTCCAAAGAACGAGGCCGCCGTACCTGCCCCCGGCCACGGCGTCGATGTTGACGGTGGCGTTGCTGCCCGTGGCTTCCGTCAGGGCCTTCACGATCTTGTCCTTCAGGGGGTCCGCCATCGTTCTTCTCCCACGGTCACGATTGTAGTCGCAGCGTCGCACAGTTCGATGCACGCCACCTTCAACTCGTCCGCCCCACGCACCAGCCGGGCGCGAGCGTAGTACTGCGTGTCCTTGAGGTACTGGCGGAGCCGCTCCTCGGCCTTGTAGCGGAAGTTGTTGAGCCAGAGCTGGTGCACCGTCTGTATCCCTGCCCTCAGGCGCTTCCGACCGCCGTCACCGAGCTTCTCTTCGTCGCAGGAGTTGAACAGCGCGACGACATCGTGATGCTCATCGAAGGGCCGGTCGGGGTGCCTGAACGAGCGCAGCATGCATTCTACGGCAACGCCGCCGGCATACATCGCAAACGAGTAGTTCCCCTGGCGCCGAAGCAGATTCGCATCGGTCATCCGCTCAAGGGCCGCCGCTCGGTAGTCCTGGGCGTTCGGAGGCACCGCTGGAGTTTAGAACTTCCGAAGGCGGCCGGCCACTGCCCTCCGCTCCCCACGCGCTACTCGGAGACGCAACCGGATGGCTGCCGTCGCCGAGATGACCATCACGTAGACGGACTCGGTCTCCCGCCCTTTGATGCGCCGGGACGCCTTCACTTCGAAGCCCCCGTCGCCGTTGTCACCGACGCGGACGGCAGGGAGAACAACCACAACCTCGGGCCCGTGTGCATGTCCATCGAGCTGCCCCTCGGCTTTGGAGCCTTCGGTCTGGGCGCGAGCTGGTAGGAGGAGGAACTACAACGCTGGTGCGAAGAAGTACCTCGGCTCGCACTTGTAGATCTTACTCGGAAGAAATGTTCTTCTCGGCGCATGGCCAGGAAGAACCGCACCGACGCCCCCGAAGCCACTGAAGACGAGAAGCCGCCGCCGGCCCCGGAAGCTGCCGCGCCAGACGACGCTTCTGCAGACACCCGGTCTCCTCAGACACCTGCCGACCCCGACCCCGAGCCGGTCACCAGGAACGAGGAGAAGCCCGTGGTGCCGTCGAATAAGGCAGCCTTCATTCGCAAGCACGCGCACCTCGAGGTGCAGGAGATCATCGCCGAGGGCAAGAAGGTCGGCCTGGAGTTGGATTCCGGTTACGTCAGCTCGCAGAGATCGAAGGCCAAGCCTGGCAAGGGGCGGGGCGCCAAAAAGGGCAACAAGGCTCCGACGACCGGCGCTGCCGTCAAGAACAGCGAGGTGGCGTTGCATCCCGTCGACCTCGGACCTGAGGCTGAGTTCAAACGCTACGCCGTCATCGTTGGACCGAAGCGAGCTCGGGAGCTCTTGCTCGAGGTCGAGAAGTTCCTCGGGAAGAAGTAGGTCCGATCAGCCGCTGCTTGATTAGCGTGATGGTCTCGCGCCTCTTCTTGTCGGGGCGGAGCCGCTCGGCTTCCTCCAGCGCCTCCAGGGCCGCCGCGTAGGTTTCAGCGTCCACAGCGTGTTAACGCTCGCCCTCTCCGCCCCAAATCCCCCGCTCTCCGCG
>CAIXWQ010000787.1 GCA_903923175.1 uncultured delta proteobacterium
CGCCCACCGCGTCTCCCGCGATCGGCCCGTCCGCGCCGCGCGATCGCGCCTCGAGCGCCGCGAGGAAGCGCGCCTCGACGTCGATCGGCGCGACGTAGCCCGCGCCCGCGTCGGCGAGCGCTTCGGCCGCCGCACGCGCGTCGTGGAGCCGATCGCGGCACGCGTCGCACCCCGCCACGTGCGCCTCGAGCGCCGCCGGCAGCTCGCCGTCGAGCGCCTCGCAGAGCCGCTCCTCCACCGCCTCGCACGCGCTCCCCGATTCGAACTTCTGATCGCTCATGGCCGCCTCTCGACTCAACCGGAAAGTTTCTCGCGGAGCTTCGCGAGGGCGCGCGACACGCGCTGTCGCGCGGCGTCCTCGGCGATCCCGCACGCGCTCGCCACCTCGCGGAACGACAGCTCCGAGCCGTAGCGGAGCAGCACCGCCTCGCGCTCGGTCGGGCGCAGCGCCTCGAGCGCGCGCCGCACCGCCGCGCCGCGCCGCGCCTCGTCGAGCTGCTGATCCGCCGCGGGCTCGGGCCCGTCTCCGGCGGCGAGCAGCGTCTTGCGGCGCGCCTGCCGGGTGCGGATCTCGATCCGCCGCGCGCAGGTGCGGCGCGCGATGCCGTAGAGCCAGGCGCGCACCGAGCCCTCTGCGCGGAAGGCGGCCGCGCCGTCGTAGGCGGCGAGCAGCGTCTCCTGGAGCGCCTCGTCGGCCTCGGCCTGTTCGCCGAGCATGGCGAAGCAGAGCCGGCCGATCGAGGGGCCGATGATGCGCGCGCAGAGGGCGATCGCCCGTCGAGCCTCGCCGCGCGCGAGCAGGGCGAGGATCTCCGCCTCGTCGAGCGACGACGCGGCGGTCGGCTCGGCGCTCACGGCGCTCGCGCCCGTCGGCGCCTTGGTCGCGAGGCGCGCGCCGCTCGGCGGGGCTGGCTCATCGATCGTGGCAGTGTCTCCCATGGCCGTCCGCGCCGCCCCTTCCGTGACGAGCCCCATCGTCATGTCCGCTCCCATGTGACCGTGGGACGCGCGAACGTGACGAACCATTTGTCGATCCGGGCGGCACCGCCCGATCGGCCTGAATTCCGGCCTCGAAACGGCCCAGCCCGACGGCCGACCCGGGCGCGGTCGGCCAGTCAGCCCGCGAGCGGCAGCGTGAAGCGGAAGGTGCTCCCCGCCCCCGGCTCGCTCTCGACCCAGATCCGGCCGCCGTTGGCGACCACGAGCTTGCTCACGATGAAGAGCCCCAGGCCGAGCCCCTCGGCGCGGGCGGTGCGACGCGCGCGCCAGAAGCGCTCGAACACGTGCGGCACGTCCTCCGGCGGGATCCCCGGCCCGCGATCGCTCACCGCGATCGCGCACGCGCCGTCGCGTCGCTCGGCGGTCACGCGCACCTTCGTCTCGGGCGGGGCGTACTTGAGCGCGTTCGAGAGCAGGTTGGTGAAGATCCGCTCGAGCCCTGCGGGATCGGCGAGGACGCGCGGCGCCTCGTCGAGCGCGACCTCGATGCGCTCGGCCGCGAGCACGCCGGCGGTGCGCTCGAGCAGCTCGCGCAGCAGCGCGCGCAGCTCGAGCTCCTTCGGCTCGGACGGCGTGCTCTCGAGGCGCACCGCCTCGACCAGCTCCGCGATCATCGCCTCCATGCGCCCGGCCGACGTAAGGATGGCGGCGAGCTCCCGCCGCGCCTCGGCGTCGTCGATCCGGCGCGACAGCAGCTGCGCCTTCAGGTGGATCACCGAGAGCGGCGAGCGCAGGTCGTGGGAGAGCGCGCGCAGCAGGTCCTCGCGCTCCTCCTGCGTCCGCTGCAGCTCCTGGTTCGCCCGCTCGAGATCGGCCGTCCGCTCGGAGACGCGCCGCTCGAGGTCCTCGTTCGCGGCGCGCAAGCGGCGGGCGAGGTCGCGGCGCTCCGTCACGTCCTCGGAGATCCCGAGCAGGTGGCGCGGCGCGCCGTGCTCGTCGGCGATCACGACCTTGCGCGTGTGCAGCCAGCGCTCGCCGCTCGGCGTCTGGATCGGCTCCTCGGCGATGTCGACGACGGCGCCGCCCTCGCCCGCGGCGAGCGCCTCGCGGTCCTTCGCCTGGAAGAACTCGGCCTGCTCCCTCGGGAAGAAGTCGTGGTCGCTCTTGCCGATCATGTCGTCGCGGCGCACGCCGAGCAGCGCCTCGCCCGCGCGGTTGAAGCGCTGGAAGCGGAGCTGCTCCGCGTCCTTCACGAACACCATCAGCGGGATGTTCTCGACGATCGAGTCGAGGAAGCTCGTGACCTCGCGGAGGTGCGACTCGGCGCGCCGGCGCAGCTCGTCACCGTCGCGCGCCGCCTCCTCGGCGCGGAGGCGATCGGTGGTGTCGCGAACGCACGCGATCGCGAACGTCCCTTCCGCGGTGCAGAGCGGGCTCAGGCTGATCTCGGTGGGGAACAGCGTGCCGTCCTTGCGCCGCGCCGCGAGCGGACGGCCCGCGGAGCCCATGCCGCGCGTGCGGGGCTCGGCGGCGTACCCACGGCGCAGCGCGACGTGCGCGATGCGACTGTCGACCGGGACGAGCAGCTCGATGGGCTGGCCGATCAGCTCCGCCCGCGCGTAGCCGAAGAGGCGCTCGACCTGGGCGTTGACGAGCACGATGCACCCGCCCTCGTCGACGACGAGCATCGCGTCCGGCGCCGCCTCGACGAGCATCCGGGCGCTCGCATCGAAGCGCGCGAGCGGCCCAGCGGCCTCGGGCCCGCCGCCGTCCGATTGTGCCCCCATCGTCGGAGTCTGGAGCCGAGCGAGCGGCGCGCCAAGGTCGACGTTGCGACCACGCCACGAGCGAGCTCGCGCGTCAGCCGCCGTGCGCCGGGACGAAGCCGCGCACCACGCGGAAGGCGTCGCCGTCGAGCTCGCCGATCGCGACCAGCTCGCCCGCGGGGTCGAGCCACGCGCAGGGCGCGGACGCGGACGCGGACGCGGAGGCTGCCTCGGCGGGAGGTGCGGCCGAGAAGTCTGCCTCGGAGAGGCGCTTCCCCTGCCGCGCGCGCAGCACGCCGTCCTCGGTCAGCGTGGCGGTCGCGAGCACGCGCGTGACGGCGGCGGCGAGCGGCACGCGCCCAGCCGCGAGCGTCGAGGGCTCGAGCGCGACGGCTTCCTCGACGCGGAAGGGACCGCTCGCGAGCCTCCGCAACGCGACCAGGTGGGCCACCGAGCCCAGCGACGCGGCGAGGTCGCGGGCGAACGCGCGGACGTAGTAGCCCTTGCCGACCTCGAGCTCGACGTCGAGCTCGGGGGGGTCGACCCGCGCGGCCAGCACGCGCAGCGAACGCACGGCCACGGGCCGCGATGCGAGCTCGACCTCGTCGCCCTGGCGCACGCGCTTGTGGCTCGCCACGCCATCGACCTTGATCGCGGAGACGGCGGGCGGGATCTGCTCGGCGCGCGCACGCTCCACGTCGAGCGCGCGCGTGAGCGCCTCGTCGAGCTCGCCGCGCGCGGCGGCCGCGAGCGTGGCCTGCAAGGCTTCGTCGGGCGGGCGACGCTCCACGATCTCGCCCTCCGCGTCGAACGAGCGCGTCGCCTCGCCGAAGCGCAGCGTGGCTCGATACGCCTTGTCGTGCGCGGTGAGCCAGGGGACGAGCTTCGTCGCCTCGCCGACCGCGACGACGAGCACGCCGGTCGCCATCGGATCGAGCGTGCCCGCGTGGCCGACCTCGCGTGTCCCGAGCGCGCGCCGCACGCGCGCGACGACGTCGTGCGACGTCGGCCCGCGAGGTTTGTCGACGACCAGCACGCCGCTGGGGGGGCGGGGGCGCGGTGCGCTCACCCCAGCCAAACGCTCTTGCGCTCCGAGACGCGAGCGTCGAGCGTCTTCTGGATCGCGCCGCGGACGCGCTCGGCGAGCCTTCCGACGAGCAGCGCGTCGTCCGCCGCCTCGGGGCCGTGCTTGTCGAACTGGATCGGCTCGCCGAACTCGATGGTCCACTTCGACGGCGCCGGCGCGAGCCCGAGCGGTCCGAGCAGCGGGAAGGTCGGCGTGACGGGGACGAACGGAAGCCCAATCGCGCGCGTCAGGTACTCGAAGCGGTAGAGCAGCGGGCTCGTCTCCTCCGCGCCGACGATCGACACCGGGATGATGGGCGCGTGCGTGCGCAAGGCGAGCTTCACGAACCCTCCTCGCCCGAAGCGCTGCAACTTGTAGCGCTCGGCGTAGAGCTTGCCGGTCCCCTTCACCCCCTCGGGGAAGACGAGGATGCAGTCCTCGCGCTTGAGGAGTCGCTCGGCGTTCTCCTGGCAAGCGCGCACCGCGCCGATCCGGTTGATGAACGCGCCGAGGAACGGCAGGTGGTAGATGAAGTCCTCGGCGAGCCAGCGCACGTCGCGGCCGCTCGAGTGCTCGCGTCGCAGCGCGGTGCGCACCATCAGCCCGTCGAACGGCAGCACGCCGGAGTGGTTCGCGACCAGGATGCAGCGGCCGTCGGCCGGCACGTGCTCGACGCCGCGGACCTCGACCCGGAACCACTTCGTGTAGAGGAAGTCGAGCAGCGGCCGGAGCCGCGCCTCGTAGACCGGATCGAGCCCGAACTCGTCGACCTCCTCGCTCCGGTTGCGCAGCCCGATGCGGCTCCACTGGCGGAGGTAGTAGTCGGTCGAGAGCACGTCGCGCGCGGCGTCGACGAGCGTGCCGTCCTGCCCCGGCAGCTCCACCGGCACCATGTCGCGCAGCCGATCGACCATCGAGCGGGGCCGCTCGTCGTCGCGTCGGCGCGCGCGCTCGTCGAACATGCGATCGACCTCGGCCTCCACGCGCCGCAGCTCGCTGGCGAGGTCCTCGATGGAGCGCGGCGGGGCGCTGACGGCGGCCTCGTCGTCGAGCTCGCCCTCCTCGAGCTCGCCGTCGTCGACGCCGTGCACCCACGCAGAGAACTCCGCGACGTCGCGCTTCGGCTCGAGGCTCACGCGGTCGTTCGCGGCCACCGGGGGCGCCGAGCTGGCGACCGCGTCGTGGCCGGGCGGCGGCGCGTCGACGTCGGGCAGCGCGTGCAGCGCGCCTTCGAGGGGCGCGCCGGCGGCCTTGCGCGGCGGCGGCGGCACCTCGTCGCGCTTCGGCGCGGCGCTCGTGATGATCGTGCTCTCGGGCGAAGGCCCGCTCCCCCCACGTCGCCTGCGCTTCGACATCCCTCGCTCCGTTCGATGCGTCTCGTAGTCGCCTCTCGCGCCCGCGTCGACCGCGTGCGCCTACGAAGGCACGCCCGCCCGCTCGCGCATCGGCTCGCCCTTCTGCGCCGGGTCCTGAAGCAGCCGCACGTCGCGGAGGCGCTGCGCGCTGAGGAAGTCGTCGAGCGCCTCTCGCGTCGTGTACGCGGGCGACCAGCCGAGCTCGCGGCGGGCCTTGTCGCCGTCGGCCACGCACAGGAAGCGCAGGTAGTCGATCAGCGCGTCGGGCAGCTCGCCGAGCTGCGTGAACCACGTCGCGCGCACGAAGCTGCGCGCGATCGGGTGCGGGATCGGCAGCGCGAGCCGCGCCGAGAGCTTCACGACCGTGGAGAGCGGCAGCACCCCCTGCCCGACGACGTTGAACGTCCCCGGCACGTCGCGATCGAGCGCGCGCTTGAAGGCGGCGATCGCGTCGACCTCGTGGAGGAACTGCACGAGCGGATCGAAGCCCATCATGGTGGGCACGACCCGCTGCGCGAGGTAGCGCGTGAGGAAGTTGTGCACCGTCGGCCCGAGGATCGGCGCCGTTCGAAGGATGGTCACCACCGCGCCGGTCGTGCGCGCGGCGAAGCGGTTCGCCTCCTGCTCGGCGGAGATCTTGTCGGCGAAGAACGGCTCCTCGAGCCGCGCCTTGAGCGGGTGGCGCTCGGTGAGGAAGTTCGGGTTGGTGGCGCGCGCCCCGTAGAGGAACGTCGACGACCACTGCACGAGCTTCTGCACGCGCGACGAGCGGCACGCCGTGACGACGCGCATCGTGCCCACCGACTCGAGCTCGTGCGCGTACGCGGCGGCGTGCGTCGGCGAGGAGAGGAACGCGAGGTGTAGGACGGTGTCGACCTCCTCGGCGGCGAACACCTCGGCGACCCGCACCTCCGAGCCGGGCTGCGTGAGATCGACCTCGTACAGGCGCGTCTTCGGGCCCGCGGTGGGCGGCGCCACGATGTCGACGGCCACGATGCGCCGCACCGACGGATCCTCCTCGAGGATGCCGATCAGGTTGCGGCCGAGGAACGACGAGGCCCCCGTGATCGCGACGATCTTGCCGCCACGCACGCGGACCGCAGGGCTTGCCGACTTCTCTTCGCTCGACACGCCACTACGCTAGGGCAAGCGACGCGCGGCGCCTACGGGGAGCCGCAGGAGACGCGATCGTCGCCCCGCGATCAGCCGAGCGCCTTGAGCGCCGCGAGCAGCTCCTGGTTCGCGCGCGGCTCGGGGATCTGCTGCACCTTCACCCAGGCGACGTTCCCCGCCTTGTCGACGATGACCGTCGCGCGGGCGGTGATCCCGGACTCGTCGAGGAACAGGCCGTATTTCCTCGCGACGTCGCCGCGAGGGTTGAAGTCGGCGAGCAGCGGATAGGTCAGCCCCAGCTCCTTCTTGAACGCCGCGTGCGTCCACTCGCTGTCGACGCTGATGCCCAGGATCTGCGCGTCGGCCCCCTGATACGCGAGCTGCTCACGCTGGAAGCAGCGGTTCTCGCCGGTGCACACGGGGGAGAAATCGAGCGGGTAGAACGCGAGCACGACGTTCTTCTTGCCGCGGTAGTCGCTCAGCTTCACCTTCGCGCCGGGCTTGCCGTTGGCGGCGATCTCGCTGGACTTCAGCTCGAAATCGGGCGCCTCCGCGCCGACCTTGATGGGATCGAGGGGCATCGCGCTCTCGTGCCGCGCCTCGCAGCGGTCGACAAGCCAGGCGTCCCGGAGCGCCCTGCCGCGACCGGCGCGGCGCGGTGATTCTCGACGGCCCGCGCACCGCGTCGGCTGCCCGGGCCACAAAACGGCGCGAGGCCGGCGTCTCCGCCAGCCTCGCAGCACGCTCGCGGCACCGTCGCCGCGGGTCGCTCAGAGAATGCCGAGCGGGTTCGTCTTCGCGGCCGCAGAGGGCTTCTTCCCCGCCGGCTTCGTCGCGTCCTTGTAGAGCGCGTCGAGGTTGGCGGTGAGCGAGAAGAAGACGCGCGACTCGGGGCTCCACACGAAGTTGCGGCGCGAGCCGTCGGGCGCGATCGAGCTGTTCAGGTTGTAGTACCCGAGGCTCAGCGAGAGCTCCGGGATGACCTGGTAGTCGAGGTCGAAGAGCAGCCAGGTGAGCTGGCGGAAGTGCGTGTCGTTCGGGTTGCGCGCGACCGTCGCGCCGTTGAACGTCACGTCCGGCGGCTGGTAGGCGAACTGATCGATCCAGATCATCGACCCCGAGAACGAGATGTCCTCGTGGACCTCGAGCTCCGCGTTGAGGGCGTAGAGCAGCGTGTTCCCGGTGAGGGTGCTGCTGCGGATCTGGCTGTCGAGGTACTGGCCGCCGTTCGCGTCGGTGTGCGGGACGCCGAAGCTCGTGAACGAGTTGGGCGTCGTCGACTTGGTGAACGCGTGGCTGTAGCTGACCGACGCGCCGATGGTCATGCCGGAGAACCACTTCGCGCCCTTGGCGAAGTCGAGCCCGTAGGTCAGCGAGGCGTTCGGGCCGAGCGCGAAGTACTGGCCGTTCGCGCGCGACTCCTTCGACATCGGCGGGCGAAGCACGGCGCCGACCGCCCAGCGCGACTTCTCGCTGAGGAAGGTCGCCTTGTCCGAGTAGCTGGCCGTGAGCCAGGGGTCGCCGTAGCGCCACTCGTGCTCGTCGGTCGTCTCCTCGTGGTTGGTGAACATCTCCTTGAAGAAGTCGAAGCGCGCGCCGACCTTCACGTGCTTGTCGAAGTTGTAATAGAGGCGCGGCGAGATCCACCACTCGTACTCGGGCGAGGGCGAGAGCTGGCTCCCCTTCGAGAACGAGTTCGTGAGCATCGACTGGTCGAAGAGGAAGATGGACCCGCGGAACGGGTTCAGCTGCTCCTCCTTCTTCTCCTCGGGCGCGGCGTCCTTGGTGCCCTCGTCCTTCTTGGGCTCGGCGGCCGCGGGCGTCGTCTCCGTCGGAGAGGTCCCCGTGGTGCTCGTGACGGAGCCCCCCACCGAGACCGTGCTCGTCGGGCTCTGATCGTTCTGCGCGAAGGCGTGGGGCGCGGCGGCGATCGCCAGGGCAAAGGCGGCGAGCGAGAGGGGGAGCTTGCTAGTCATCACGGGGGACCTACTCCTGAACCGGAGTGGACGCAGTCCACGGAGGTCGAAGAGCGCGGAGGGGCCGGCTTGCCGGACTCGATCCGCGCGCATTGAACGTGCGTTTGCACGGCCGGTGGGCCCGGTCGTCGGGCGCCTCCGGCAGCAAGTCTCGGGCCGTCGCCGGATCGCAGCCATTCGGGGGGGTCGGGGGCCAGCCGTAAAGGCCGTTACCCCCCTGACAGCCTCTGCAGGGGGGAGGGTCGTGCGAGGAGTGACGGCGACAATTCCGTGTCGGTGGATTTGGGTGGCGCTGGTGGAACCAACCAGCGACCGACTCCTGCTAACGTCCGCCGCATGAACGCGCCGGTGGAGATCACCGCACTGCTCGGGCGAGGGACGCGATTCGAAGGCAAGCTGACCTTCGAAGGCTGCGTGCGCATCGACGGGACCTTCGTCGGCGAGATCCGGAGCCACGACACGCTGATCCTCGGCGAGGGCGCCGAGGTGCACGCCGAGGTCGACGTCGGCACGTTGATCGTCCGCGGCGGCTCGTTCCAGGGGACGATCCGCGCGCGCAACGGCGTCGAGATGTACGCGCCGGGGCGCGTGGTCGGCAACATCTGGTCGCCGCAGATCTCGATGGAGCGCGGCGTGATCTTCCAGGGCCAGACGCGCATGGACACCGTCACCGATCCTCCGTTCGACGCGCCCGCGGGCGTGAGCGAGTAACCGCGAGGCCGAGGAGCGACGTGGAGGCCGGGCGATTCGCCGCGCTGCGCGACGCGTTCACGTCCGCGCTGGTGACCGGCACCAACGGCAAGACGACCACGACCGCGATGCTCGCCGCGATCGTCGCGGCCTCGGGCGAGCACGCCGCGCGGGCGACCACGCTCGGCGCGTGGGTCGACGACGATCTCGTGGCCGAAGGCACGGCGCTGGAGGCGTTCGAGGCGATGCTCGAGCGCGCCCACGCGGCCTCGGTCCGCACCCTCGCCATCGAGACGACTTCGAAGGCGCTCGCCGCGGGCTTCTCGCACCGCTGGCCGGGGCGCGTCGCCGTCTTCACCAACCTCACGCACGATCACCTCGACGAGCACCCGACCGCGGCGCACTACCTCGCGGCCAAGGCGCAGGCCTTCGTGACGCTGCCGGTCGACGGGTGCGCGGTGCTCAACCTCGGCGATCCGTCGAGCGCGCTGATCGCGCAGCTCGTCCCCGAGGGCGCACGGGTGCTGGGGTTCGCGCGCGGCGAGGCCCGGACGGAGTGCGCGGGGCTGCCGGTCGAGCTGCGCGCGTCGCGCGTCGAGAGCTCCGCAGGCGGCACGCGGGTCGAGCTCGCCGACGGCGCGCTGGCGCGAGCCCTCGGCGGGGCGCTGACGCTGCGCACGATCGGCGACGTGCACGCCGAGAACGCGCTCGCCGCCGCGGTCGCGGCGCACGCGCTCGGCTACCCTCCGCAGGCGATCGCGCGCGGGCTCGCCGGCTTCCCCGGCGTGCCTGGGCGCTTCGAGCTCGTCGACGGCGGAGCGTCGGCGCCGCTCGTGGCGGTCGACTACGCGCACACCCCCGACGCGCTGGGCCGCGCGCTCGAGAACGCGCGTGCGCTGCTTGGCGGATCGAGCGCGGAGGGCGCGGCGCGGGCGGGCGCGGCGCGCGGCCGCGTGCTCTGCGTCTTCGGCTGCGGCGGCGACCGCGAC
>CAIXWQ010000788.1 GCA_903923175.1 uncultured delta proteobacterium
CATCGTGAAGGACACCGTCCACGCGTCACCGTCAGGCTTCTGCGCCACGGGCGCGGTCATCTCGATCTTCCGGCCCTCGGCGCGCTGACCCACCGGCGCGGTCATGGCGATCTTCGTCTGCCGACGGTTGCTGCCGAAGATGTAGCCAGCGAGGCGGCGAAACCCTTGGTTGCCCGCGTCGTTCCACGAGCCCGCGACGCGCGTCTCCGCCACGACGCGCGGACCGTATTGCCGCACCTCGAAATCACCGTCGCGCTGCTCGATGCCGAACTTCGGCTCATCGACCCTAGCCACGGCGGCGCACCCCACTGGGACGACCGCCCCGAGCGCAACGAGCGCGACCGCGCCCAAGCCCTGCCGTGCCGAATTGCGCATGAATCACCTTTTCCACAACGCGTGGCCTCAGCGGGGCCGATCGGAGCTCTTCGGCACGCCCGGGTCTTCCGCTGCCATGAGAGCGCGTGATCGGCATTGCGAAGTCAGATGTCGGCTTCGCCACGTTCGTCACTCGGCGCCTCGTCGCCCGAACGGTCGAGCTCGTCGTTCGCGCGTTGGGGCGCGCAGGGTCGCCGGTGCGCTCCTGCCACCGTGATCCGATCGGCGCTCACCCTCGCTCACGGGTGATCGCGCACGCGAACCCCAGCACTCGCGCGCCGTCGGTCATGCCGGTCGGGACCGGCACCCAGCCCGAGGCGAGCCGCGCGTCGAGCACCTCGCTCGCCGTCGGCCGATGGTCCCACACGGCGACCGCCGTGATGCCGCCGAGTCAGGTGGCGTCGTAGACGAGGAAGAGCTCGCCGGCCGCGTCGTAGGGGACGACGACGTCGTGCGTGAATTCGTCCTGCACGAAGACGTCGAAGCCGGGTCCCTTCCCCTCGACGACGCCGCCCTCCGCGGCGCTGCGCGCCCTCGCGAACACGCGCGGCCGGGCTTGGGAGAGCGCCCAACGCGTCACGTCCTCGAGCGTCGCGTGGGCGGACACGAGCGTCGCGATCCGCGCGAGCTCGTCGGCGGTGGCGCGACTGGCGTGCGTGGAGTCGGGGGTCACGATGTGTGAGTCGGGCGTCGACCCCGCGAGGTTACCGGCGCCGGCGCGAGCCTCGCGTCGAACCAGGTTACCCGCCAGACGAATACTTTGACTATATTTGTATGGCGCATATTCTTGCTTTATTCGCCAGGGAGATACCGTAGTCATGCGTCAGCTCATCACCACGGCTACACAGGTCGGCGAGATTCTCAGGGGTCGGCGCAAGGCCCGGGGCGTTGCCCAGCAGGAGCTGGCCACCAAGCTGGGGATCAGCCAGAGCCGGCTCTCGACGCTCGAGGCGCAGCCCGGCGACATGAACCTCGAGCGACTCCTGTTGCTCGCGAAGCTGCTCGGGCTGGAGCTCGTCCTGCAGGACAAGTCCGAGGCGAAGAGCACCAAGAGCGAGTGGTGAAGCCATGGGTCGTCGCTCTCACAGCCGTTCGCTAGGGATCTGGGCGAACGGTCTTCGCGTCGGGCTGTGGCGGATCCCCACGAGCGGCTCGATGGAGCTCACCTACGATGCGAGCTGGATCGCGTCGGCGCAGGCCCGGCCGCTGTCGTTGTCGCTCCCCATCAACCTCGACGGGCA
>CAIXWQ010000789.1 GCA_903923175.1 uncultured delta proteobacterium
GGCCGGCCGGTCGAGCTGGTCATGACCTCGCGCGACGTGATCCACTCGTTCTACGTCCCCGCGTTCCGCCTCAAGCAGGACGTGGTGCCGGGCCGCTTCGTCACCACCTGGTTCGAGGCGACGACGCCGGGGACGTACGAGATCTTCTGCGCCGAGTACTGCGGCGTCTCCCACTCGCGCATGCGCGCCGTCGTCGTGGCGCTCCCCGCCGAGGAGTTCGGGCGTTGGCGGCGGACCACCGAAGGGCCGTCGAGCCAGGTGCCCGGCGTGCGGGCCGCGGGCGACGCCGAGAGCTCGATGGTCGCGCTCGGCGCCGAGGTCGCCCGCAAGCGGCAGTGCGTCGCGTGCCACACGCTCGACGGGCAGCGACGCGTGGGGCCGACCTGGCTCGGGCTCTACGGCGCGACGATCCCGCTCGCCGACGGCCGCTCGGTGATCGCCGACGAGGCCTACCTCACGCGGTCGATGATGGAGCCGTCGGTCGAGGTGCACGCCGGGTTTCCGGCGCTGATGCCCTCGTACCTCGGGATCCTCGAAGCCCAGGAGGCCTCCGCGCTCGTCGAGCTGACTGCCTCGTGGCGCTCGACCACGCGCTCGCCTGGGGGCTCTTCGATCCGTCGCGCGGCGGCGATCCGGTGCTGTTCCAGCACCTGTTCTGGTTCTACAGCCACCCCGCCGTCTACATCATGATCCTCCCCGCGATGGGCGTCGTGAGCGAGCTCGTCTGCACCTTCGCGCGCAAGAACCCGGCGTCCTACAAGGCCATCGCCTACAGCTCGCTCGGCATCGCGTTCGTCGGCTTCCTCACGTGGGGCCACCACATGTTCGTGGCGGGGATGTCGTCGTTCGACGCGGGCGCGTTCGGGGCGCTCTCGATGCTCGTGGCGATCTTCAGCGCCATCAAGGTGTTCACCTGGGTCGGCACGCTGCGGGGCGGCGCGATCGCCGTCACGACCCCGCTCCTGTTCGTCTTCGCCTTCCTGTTCCTCTTCGTGTTCGGCGGCATGACGGGCGTCGCCGTGGCGACCACGAGCCTCGACGTGCACTGGCACGACACGTACTTCGTCGTCGCCCACTTCCACTGCATCATGGTCGGCGGCACGCTCACCGCCTTCCTCGGCGCGCTCTTCTACTGGTTCCCCAAGATGACCGGGAGGCGCTACGTCGAGCGCTGGGGGATGGCCTCCGCCGGGCTCGTGTCGCTCGGGTTCTTCGCCACGTTCTTCCCGCAGTTCCTCCTCGGCAACGGCGGCATGCCCCGGCGCTACTACGACTACCCGGCGCACTTCCAGGCGCTGCACGTCGCCTCGACGACGGGCGCGTTCGTGCTCGCGGCGGGGCTGCTGCTCGCGCTCGCCACGCTCGGCTTCGCGCTCGTGCGCGGCGAGCGGGCCTCGGCGAACCCGTGGGGCTCGGCGAGCTTCGAGTGGCGCACCGCCTCGCCTCCGCCGAAGCACAACTTCGAGGGGCAGCCTTCGTTCGACGTCGGCGCGTACGACTACACGCGCGGCGAGGTGCCCGATGCCGCCGAGTGAGCGCGAGGCCGACCCGAGCGACGTGGCCGCGACGCCGGCGACCGTGCCGTACTTCGAGAGCCTCGAGCGGCAGGCGCACGCGGCGCACCTCGGCATGTGGGTCTTCCTCGCGAGCGAGGCGCTGCTCTTCGCCGGCCTGTTCGCGCTCTACGCGGCCTATCGCGTCGAGCACCCGGCGGCGTTCGCGGCCGGCGTCGAGGGGAACGCGCGCGTCCTCGGCTCGCTCAACACGCTCGTGCTGCTCACCAGCAGCTTCACGGTCGCGCTCGCCGTCCAGCAGAGCCGCAGCGGGCACGCGGGTCGCTGCGCGGCGCTGCTCGCGACGACGCTCCTCGCCGGCGGAGCCTTCCTCGTGATCAAGGCCACCGAGTATCGGCTGCACTTCCACGAAGGGGTCTTCCCAGGCGGGTTCGGGAGCGACGTGGCGCCGCGGCAGGGGCTCGTCGTGTTCCACACGCTCTACTTCGTCATGACGGGGCTCCACGCCATCCACGTCGTCGTCGGCATGGCGGTGTTGCTCGTCACCGCGATCCGAGTCGTCGGCGGGCGCGTGCGGCCGCCTGCCGATCACCCGGTCGCCCTCGCGGCGCTCTACTGGCACCTCGTCGACGTCATCTGGATCTTCCTCTGGCCGCTCTTCTACCTGACGGGGCGCGGATGACCGCGGGCGGACGCCCCCCGGGAGGCCAGGCGCTGCTCGTCGCGTTCGGGGCGCTGCTCGCGCTCGCCGCCGCGAGCTTCGCGCTGTCGTACGCGCACCTCGGCCGCTTCGTCACGCCGGTCGCGCTCGCGGTCGCGTTCGCGAAGGCGGCGATCGTGCTGGCGGTCTTCATGGAGCTCTCGCGCGAATCCGCCTCGATCCGGCTCGCGGTCGCCGCGGCCGGCCTGCTCGTCGCGCTCCTGATCGCCTTCGTCGTCGGCGACGTCGCCACGCGCGACGCCATCGGCGTGACGCCCCCCTCGCCGGAGCCCCTCGGCGCGCGCGTCCCCGTCGGCCCGTCCCGGAGGCTCACGGAGGGCCCGGCGAAGACGTCCGCCGGCCCCGGCGAGGGCGCGATGAGGCCGTGAGCGCGCCCGCCCGGCGGGCCCTGGCAACAGGACCAACTCAGGTCGTCTCTGCGGCCGGCAGGGTGACCGTGAACTTGCTCCCGCGCCCCTCGCGGCTCTCCACGGAGATGTCGCCGCCGTGGTGGAGCACGATCTCTCTGGCGATCGCGAGCCCGATGCCGTGACGGTCCTTGGTGGGCCCCTCGCCGAGCGTGACCGAGCGCTCGAAGATCCGCGCCAGATCGTCGGCCGCGATCCCTTCGCCCGTGTCCTCGACGACGAGGTTCACGAGATCGCCCACGCGCCCGGCCGCGAGCGTCACGCGCCCGCCCGACGACGTGTGCCGGAGGGCGTTGGTGACCAGGTTCGCGAGGACGATCGAGAGCCGCTCCGGATCCGCCTCGAACGCGACCCCCTCCGCGGGGTGCAGCTCGAGCGCGACCCCCTTCTCCCTCGCGAGCGCGCGGTGCGCCTCGGCCACCTCGCCGAGCAGCGCCCGCGCGTCGATCGAGCGACGGTGCAGCGCGCCCGCCTCGGACTCGATGCGCACGAGATCGAGCAGCTCGTCGACCATCGCCCGCAGCCGTTCGGTCTCGTCTCGGGCCGTCGTCGCGAGCTCACGCTGCGGCTCGTTGAGCGCTCCGACGGACGGATCGAGCAGCATGTGCGTCGCCATCCGGAGCGAGGTGAGGGGCGTCTTGAACTGGTGGCTGACGGTCGCCACGACGTCGCTCTTGAGCTCGTCGATGCGTCGATACCGCGTGACGTCCTGGGCGAGCAGCACGACGCCGCTCGTCTCCCCCTCGGCGCCGACGAGCGGCGCGGCGCGCACGAGCAGGTAGTGTTCGCCGCCGCGATCCCAGCGCATCGCCTCGCCGAGCGTCTTCGGTAGCACGGCCTCGCTGCGCGAGAGCACCGCGTCGCGCGCGCTCGCGAGCGGCTCCGGGACGACGATGTCGAGCGAGCGCAGCTCCTCCACGGACCCGGGCTGGATGCCGAACACCCGCTCCGCGGCCTCGTTCGCGAGGAGCACCTCTCCGTGGCCGCCGAAGACGATGACCGGGTCGAGCATGCACGCGACGGTCGAGTTCGCGAGGTCCTTCGCCGCGAGCAGCTCGCCGAGCGAGGAGGCGCGATAGACGCGCAGCTTCTCCAGCATGCGTCGGAACGCCACGGCGAGCGGCTCGAGCTCCTGGACGGGGACCGCGGGGACCTCGATCTCGAGGTTGCCTTCCCCGATCGCCCGCGCGGCCGCGGAGAAGTGCTCGACCGGCTTGGTGAGCGACTGCGGCAGCCACCACGCGAACCACACCGCGAAGACGACCGCGGTCACCGCGAGGGCGACGGCGACGCGCACCGTCGAGAGCGCGAGGGCCTTGGCGTCGCGATCGGCGGCCTGCATGTTGTCGTGGTTCATCTGCTGCACGCGGCCGAGCGCGCTCCGCAGCGCGTCGAAGCGAGGCAACAGGTCACGGAAATAGAGATCGATGCGGCGCTCGGTCGGCAAGGCGAGCACGGCGTCCACGCTCTTGACGTACGCGTCGTAGTCGCGGCGCACGACGCCGACCAGCTCCCCTTCGCCAGGGAGCGTGATGTTCGCCGCCTCCACCTCGAACGCCTTCTTGAACGCCGGTCGCTGCGCGACGAGCAACGGCCGCGCGACGTCGTCACGCCCCGACGCGGCGAAGATCGCCGCCGAGTCCTGCCGCTCGAGCGCCTCCTTCATCTGCTCGCACGCGACGACCGAGGCGTAGTTCTCGCGGAGGATGGTCGCGACGGCGCTGCCGAGCCGATTGAGCGAGACCACCGACGCGATCGACACGACGGCGAGCAGCGCGGCGAGGATCGTGAGCCCGAGCCTCAACCGTTGGCGCAAGGAGAGCTGGACCATGTGGCTCCGGTGGGCGACGCGCTCAGCGCAGGCCGTGGCGTTCGCGCTTCCGATAGAGCGTCGAGGGGTCGATCCCGAGCGCCTTCGCGACCTGATCGAGCTTCGCGTACTTGGCGAGCATCGCGGCGATGTGACGCCGCTCGGCGGACTCGAGCGTCTCGTCGCCCTCTTCGCCGATCGCCGAGCGCTCGCCGCTCGGCCGGGTCGCGCCTGCGTGCCGCGCGACCTCCTCGGGGAGCAGGTCGAGCCCGAGGGAGTCGCCGGTGGCGAGGATCACCGCGCGCTCGAGCACGTTCACGAGCTCGCGCAGGTTGCCGGGCCACGGGTAGCCGACGAGCGCCGCGCGCGCGTCCTGCGAGAGGGTCGGCCCCTGCTTGCGGCCGTACTGCGGCGCGAGATCCTCGACGATGCTCATCGCGAGGTCGGCGATGTCCTCCGTGCGCTCGCGGAGCGCCGGCATGCGCAGGCTGACCACGTTGAGGCGGTAGAAGAGGTCGGCGCGGAAGGTCCCCGCGGCCACCGCCTCCTTGAGATCGCGGTGCGTCGCGGCGATCACGCGAGCCTCCGAGCGCCGCGGCTCGACGTCGCCGACCCGCACGTACTCATGCTCCTCCAGCAGCCTCAGGAGCTTGCCCTGCGCCGACGTCGGCAGGTCGCCGATCTCGTCGAGGAAGATGGTCCCGGAGCCCGCCGCCTCGATGTGCCCGGCGCGCGCGCCGTCGGCCCCGGTGAACGCGCCCCGCGCGTGCCCGAACAGCTCGTTCTCGATCAACGTCGGCGCGATGACGGCGCAGTTGAGCGTGACGAAGGGGCGCGTCGCGCGCGCGGAGAGCGCGTGGATGTGCCGCGCGAGGACCCCTTTGCCGGAGCCCGTCTCGCCGAGGATGAGCACCGTCGCCTCGGTCCTCGCCACCCGCTGCGCGACGTCGAGCACCGCGCGCATCGCGGGGCTCTTGGTCTCGAAGCGCGCCGACACGCCGCGAGAGGTCGCGCGGCGCAGCTCGGCGAGCTCGGTGCGCACGCGCGCCGCCTCGAGCGCGCGCGCGACGGTGTGGAGCACCTGCGGCGGCGTGAACGGCTTCGGCAGGTAGTCGGCCGCGCCCGCCTTGATCGCCTCGACGGCGTTGTCGATGGTCGCGTACGCGGTCATCAGGATCACGGTCGTGGCCGGCGCCTCCTGCGCGAGCGCCCGCGTGACGGAGATGCCGTCCATCCCTCCGAGGCGGAGGTCGACGAGCGCGATGTCGGGGGGCTGGCGCTTGGCGGCCACGAGCCCGGCCTCACCGGAGGGCGCGACGGTCACGCGATAGCCTGCCGACTCCAGGCAGACGCGCAGCGTCTTGCGAATGCCCTCCTCGTCGTCGATGACCAGGACGCGCACCTCGCCGCTGCTACTCATCCTCGCCTCCTGCAGGGTTCCATGACGTCGACGCGACGGGGAGCCGGACGTCGAACCTCGTTCCACCGGCCTCGCCCTCGACCAGCGCGATCCGCCCGCCGTGCGCCTCGACGATCTCCCTCACGAGGTAGAGCGTGGGCCCCGGCCCCTCGCGATCGAAGACGCGGGCCGCGACGGCGGGCGCGATCCCCGGGCCGTCGTCGTTCACGGTGAGCGTCGCGGTCGCGCCGTCGTTGCGCAGCGCGAGGATCACCCTTCGCTGCGCGAAGCGGAGCGCGTTGCCCACCAGGCTCGCGATCACCCACCGGACCTTGATCGGGTCCACGAGCACCGCCGCCTCCTCCACCGCGAGCTCGATCCGGACGCGACGCGCGCGCGACTGGCGCATGAGCGGCTCGATCGCCTCGGCCGCGAGCGCGGCCAGGCTCACGCGGCGGCGCTCCAGCGGCCCGGCGTAGGCGCCCAGCGCGGCGGTCTTCAGCCCGTCGTCGACGAGTCGGCTCAGGCGCTCGAGATCGGCCACGATCGAGGCGACGACCTCTCGCTGCGCGTCGTTGAGCGCGCCGAGCGCCTCGTCCTCGAGGATGCCCGTCGCGAGCAGCGCGGAGGTGAGCGGCGTCCGGAGCGCGTGCGCGAGCTCCAGGCGGTCGAGACGGTCGTTGTCCTCGTGCTCAGGGTTCATGCGGTCCCCCGCGGAGCGCCTCGACGCGGTCGAGGTCGAGGCTGGTCCGCGCCTCCGCGCTCGCGACGATGGCGCCGAGCGCGAGCCGGTCGAGCAGGCAGGCGAGCGTCTCTGGTCGCTGCGCGCCGAGCGAGGCGGCGACGCACCGGTCCTCGCCGACGCGCAGGTGGATCGGGGCGTCGATCGCCGAGGAGAGGCCGATCGTCGTCACGAGCACGTACGGGCGCGCGGGCTCCGGCTCGCGCACGAGCGAGCGGAGATCCTCGACGATCCAGGCGCTCCACCCCGCCTCCACGCGCGCGCCGCGCCCGAGCCCGCGGTACGCGTCGAGGCGCGCGAGCCCCTCGCGGGGATCGGGCGGCGCGACGCTCACGTCGTCGGCGAGCGAAAGCGCCGCGCGATACCAGCGCTCGGCGTGGTGGTCGTCGCCGGCGAGCTCCGCCCGCAGCGCGTCGAGCGCGACGACCTCGGGATCGAGCGGCGCGATGCCGTGAGCGCGCTGGAGCATCGCCAGCGCCCGGGGCAGATCGAGCACGGCGAGGGCCTCGCGCGCGGCCATGACCGCCGCCTCGAATTCGAGCGCGGTGACCTCGCCCGGCCAGGCGCGCACGAGGCAGCGGGAGACCGCCTCGCGCAGCTCGTCGGGCAGGAAGGGCTTGGGCAGCGCCTCGTAGACCCCGATTCGCATGAGATCGACGAGCACGCGCGCCGACAGGATGGTCCCCGTGACGATCACCGGCAGCCTGGGCCAGCGACGCCGGACCGAGCGCACCTCGTCGAGCATCGCGCCCGAGCCCGCCAGCTCGTCGATGATCGCGAGCGCATAGGCGTCGCGATCGAGCGCGTCCTCCACGTCCTTCACGCTCGCGACCGCGTCGGTGCCGAGCTCCGAGGACCCGAGCACGCGGTCCATCAGCGCGCGCCCCGAAGCGTCGCGCTCGACGACGAGGATCCGCTTGCCGTTCGGGCTCACGGACGCGGCTCCTCGGGCCCGTTGCCGACCACCAGGACGTCGACCTCGGGCGCCAGGCGCATGAAGCGGTCGAGGACCGAGCCGCGGAGGCGCTCCAGCACGGGAGAGCGCCGCGAGCGCCCGAAGACCGCGTGCGTGATGCGCCGCTGCGTCGCGAACTCCGCGAGCGAGGCCGCCACGTCGGTCGCCTCGATCCGCACGATCTCGGCGCCGAGCTCCTTCGCGAGGTTGATGTTGTCCGACACCTGCCGCAGCGCAGCCGCGTCGATGCGCGTCGTCGACTCGCTCGGCGTCCGCACGTAGAGCACGAACCAGCGGGAGTTGAGCCCGCCGGCGAGGCGCGCGCCGCGGCGCAGGAGCCGCGCGGCCCCGGTCGGCTGCGACGACATGCACACCATCACCCGCTCGGCGTCCGCGGCCGGCTTCGAGTTGCGCTCCATCCCGGCCGTGATCGCGCCGACCGCGTCGGCCCGCGCCTCGACCGCGTTGGCGACCTCGCGGAGCGCGATCTGCCGCAGCGCCGCGAGGTTGTCGTGGCGGAAGAAGCCGTGCAGCGCCTGCTCGATCTTGTGCGCCGGGTAGACCTTCCCCGCGCGCAGCCGCTCCTGCAGCTCGCCGGGCGGCACGTCGATCACCACGACCTCGTTCGCGTCGTGGAGCACGCGATCGGGGACGCGCTCGCGCACGTCGACGCCGGTCTCGCGGAGGATCAGCTCGTGGAGGCTCTCGAGGTGCTGCACGTTCAGCGTGGTGAGCACGCTGATGCCGTTCGCGAGCAGGTCGTCGACGTCCTCCCAGCGCTTGTCGTGCTTGCACCCCGGCACGTTCGTGTGCGCGAGCTCGTCGACCAGCGCGACGTCCGGCTTGCGCGCGAGGAGCGCGTCGAGGTCCATGTCGCGCAGCGGCACGCCGCGGTACTCGATCGTCTTCTCGGGGACGGTCTCGAGCCCGCCCTTCTCGCTCTCGGTCTCGGCGCGGCCGTGCGTCAGCACGACCCCCGCGACGACGTCCACGCCCTCCTCGCGCAGCCTCCGCCCCTCGCGGAGCATCGCGACCGTCTTGCCCACGCCGGCGGCCATCCCCAAGAAGACCTTGAGGCGACCGCGCTTCGCCGCGCGTACGAAGGCTAGGAAATCCTCGGTCACGGAGCGTCCGGCTACGGGGTCACGGCGTTGGGCGCGGCGAGCGCGGTCGAGGACGCGGGCGCGGGCGCCACGTGCGCGACCGGCCGCTTGGCGTCGAGCGCGAGGTTGAGCGTGAGCACGTTCGCGCGGCGCTCGCCCATGAACCCGAGCGTGGGCGCCTCG
The DNA here is from genome assembly GCA_903923175.1 of uncultured delta proteobacterium. Lineage (GTDB taxonomy): Bacteria > Myxococcota_A > Polyangia > Polyangiales > JADJMO01 > CAIXWQ01. Next base: position 8,835 of record CAIXWQ010000789.1, read on the forward strand.
GTGTGCTCCGCGATCAGCGCGCGGAGCTCGGCTTCCTGCATGCCGCGGGCCTTCGCGACCCGCGGGATCTGGACCTGGATCGCGGCCGGCGAGAGGTGCGGGTCGAGGCCGCTGGCGCTCTTGGTCACCAGATCGACCGGGATCGGGCCGGTGACGCCCGTGTCGCGCAGCGCCTTCACGCGCGCCTCGACCTCGTCCTTCAGCGCGGGGTTCAGCGGCCCGTAGTTGCTGCCGGACGAGTAGAGGACGCTCGTCGCGGCGTCCGGGCTCGCGGCCGACGGGCGCCCCCAGAAGTACTCGGGCCACTGCGCGTTGTCGCCGAACGTCTGACCGAGGAGCGAGGAGCCGCGCGTGACGCCGTTCTGCACGAGGAGGCTGCCGTTCGCCTGCGACGGGAAGACGGCCTGCGCCGCCGCCGTGACGACGGCCGGGTAGAACGCGCAGCAGAGGACGAGCAGGATGGCGGTGATCGCGAGGCAAGCGCGGAGGTTCTTGATCATGGGGGCTCTCCACCTCACGCGAGGTGCAGGACGTTCACGAGGAGGTCGATGGCCTTGATGGCGACGAACGGCGCGACGACCCCGCCGAGGCCGTAGACGAGCAGGTTGCGGCGCAGCAGCACGCCGGCGCCGAGCGGGCGGTACTTCACGCCCCGCAGGGCGAGCGGGATGAGCGCGACGATGACGAGCGCGTTGAAGATGACCGCCGAGAGGATCGCGCTCGAGGGCGAGCCGAGGCGCATCACGTTGAGCGCCCAGAACGCCGAGCTGCGCGGCTGCCCCTGCACCGCCTGGAAGGCGAGGATCCCGGTGAACATCGCCGGGAGGATCGAGAAGTACTTCGCGACGTCGTTCGCGATGGAGAACGTGGTCAGAGAGCCGCGGGTCATCAGCAGCTGTTTGCCAATCTCCACGACCTCGATCAGCTTGGTCGGATCGGAGTCGAGGTCGACCATGTTGCCGGCCTCCTTGGCGGCCTGCGTGCCGGTGTTCATCGCCACGCCCACGTCCGCGCGGGCGAGCGCGGGCGCGTCGTTGGTGCCGTCGCCGGTCATCGCGACGAGGCGACCGCCCTCCTGCATCTTGTGGATGTAGGCGAGCTTCGCCTCGGGCGTGGCCTCGGCGAGGAAGTCGTCGACGCCCGCTTCCTCGGCGATCTTCTTGGCGGTCAGCGGGTTGTCGCCGGTGATCATCACCGTCTTGATCCCCATCGCGCGCATGCGCGCGAAGCGCTCGCGCATGCCGGGCTTCACGGTGTCCTTCAGGTACACGACGCCGAGGATCTTCGCGCCGTCGGCGACGACCAGCGGCGTGCCGCCTTCGCCGGCCACCTTCGCCACGATCGCCTGCAGATCGGCGGGGACGGGGCCGCCCTTGGCGCGGACGTGCGCGATCACCATGTCGCTCGCGCCCTTGCGGAGCATGTGCCCCGCGGCGCTGTCGATGCCGCTCATCCGCGTCCTCGCGGTGAACGGCACGAACGTCGCGCCTTCAGGGAGCGCGGGCGCGATGGCGCGCTGCGCGGCGAGGACGACGATGCTCTTGCCCTCGGGCGTCTCGTCCGCGAGCGACGACAGCGCGGCGACGCGCGCGAGCTCCGCCTCGTCGACGCCGGAAACGGGGAGGAACTGGAACGCCTGACGATTGCCGAAGGTGATGGTCCCGGTCTTGTCGAGCATCAGCACGTCGATGTCGCCCGCGGCCTCGACGGCGCGGCCCGAGGTCGCGAGCACGTTGTGCTGCACGAGGCGGTCCATGCCCGCGATCCCGATGGCCGAGAGCAGCCCGCCGATGGTGGTCGGGATCAGGCACACGAGCAGGGCGACGAGCGCCATCACGCCGAGCGAGCCGTGGAAGAAGCGCGCGTAGGGCTCCAGCGTGGCGACCGCCACGAGGAAGATCAGGGTGAGCGCGGACAGCAGGATGGTCAGCGCGATCTCGTTCGGCGTCTTCTGCCGCGAGGACCCCTCGACGAGCGCGATCATGCGGTCGATGAAGCCGGTCCCCGGATCCTGCCGGATCTCGATCTTCACCCAGTCGGAGAGCACGCGCGTGCCGCCGGTGACCGCGCTGCGATCGCCGCCGGCCTCGCGCACGACGGGCGCGCTCTCCCCCGTGATGGCGCTCTCGTCGACGGACGCGATCCCCTCGAGGATCTCGCCGTCCGCGGGGATCATGTCGCCCGCCGCGACCCAGACGACGTCCCCCTTGCGGAGCTCCGTCGCCGCGACCTCCTCGCCGCCGCCGACCCCCTCCGGGAGCGCGCCGACCTTCAGGGGGGTCTCGTCGTCGGTGCGACGAATCCGTCGCGCCGTGGTCGTGGTCCGCATCTTCCTGAGGGTGTCGGCCTGCGCCTTGCCACGCCCCTCCGCCATCGCTTCGGCGAAGTTCGCGAAGATCACGGTGAACCAGAGCCACGCGATCACCTGCACGGCGAACTTCACGCCGACGGCGTGCCCCGTGACGACGTCGCGCACGAAGAGGACGGTGACGAGCAGGCTGCCGGCCTCGACGACGAACATGACGGGGTTCTTCGCCATCGCGCGGGGATCGAGCTTCTTGAAGCTCTCCACGATGGCCGGTCGGACGATGGCCGGATCCCACATCGAGTGCTGCTTGCGGACCGAGTGCTTGGACACTCTTCGAGACCCCCCTTCCCCCATCGCTGTTAGCACGCTCGCGCCGCCGGTCGCGCGGGCGTGACGGCAGCGCGGGCGCGATAGGCGGCAGTCTTCGCCGACGCGCGCCGCCATTCCTGGGTGGCCGATTTGGCGAGACTGCGCGCAACGGCGGGCAGGATCTCGACGAGTCTCCAGAAGGGACACGGCAGCAGTGCCGAGCGGA
>CAIXWQ010000790.1 GCA_903923175.1 uncultured delta proteobacterium
CATCGCCTCGCAGATCTGGTCGGCGATCTGGTGCACCTGCTCGCCCGCCGTCTCGCGCGTGAGGCCGAGGTGGTCACGGAGCACGTGGGCGTACTCGTCGAGCACCGACTGGAGGCAGCCATTGACGCAGTAGTCGAGCACCTGTCGCCAGTAAGGTACCGACTTGTCGCCACCGGCAGTGAGCAGCGCCACGACCTCCGGCTGGTTGAACAGACTTCGGAAGCTCGCGGCCGCCTTCGCCGCGCCGTCGCGCACCCGCACGCCCCCCTCGTCCCCAAGCGGCGCGGTCCGCATCCCAACGACGCGAAGCATGGACCGCAACATCGTCACGCCGGGCGCGCCGATCGCCATCTTGGCGAGGACGTCGACGAGATCGTCCGGCATGGGCCCGAGCTGCTCCGCCTTGTCGTGCGCGAAGGCGTACGCCTCGTTCACGTGCTCGCTCCAACCCTTCAAGTCGCCATCGTCGTCGCTCGGGTCGCCTTCCTTCTCGACGCGACCCGACCAGCGGCCGGCGAGGTCGGGAGTATCGAACCAGCGCCGTGTCGGAACCTCGTCGAGCGCCATGTCCAGCATCAGCGGGGCCGCCCAGTACCAGCGCTCGTCGGCGGGCCCCTCGGTGCCCGCCTTGGCGTGAATGCGGCGGAGGCCGACCCAAAGCTTGCTTTTCGTCTCCTCGAGGATGCGCTCGATCGAGACCTGCGCGACGTCGCCGCCGTCGGCCGAGTCGCGCGCCAGCTGCGCCGGATCGCAGGCGCGCGCCAGGTACGCGCTCGGATACATGAGCGCGAGCACCGGCATGCCGGTCAGGCGGCCGTCCGACCGGCTGAAGCGAAGCAGACGCCCCCTCTTCCTGCGCGCCTCGGGCGTGTTCGCGCCGGCGCTCGGCTTCCCGACCATCCGACGCTCGGCCTCGTAACTCAGGATCGAAGCGATCGCCCGAGGGACGAGTCGCCACGACGAGAAGACCAATCGCTTGGTGAACCCCTGGACGCCTGGCTCGCGGAAGCGGCCCCCGAGCTGGTAGTACGGCAGCGACGGCGGGACCCACAACAGGTGGTGCGCGCCGCGGCCGACGGTGTCGTCGAGCAGCGCCCGCGCCCGCCCGTTGCCGATCTCCACGGGACCAAAGCGGTCGACCTGGTCCCAACGCAGGGTGCCCGTCGGCGCTGCGTCGATGGCGCGTGCGAGCGTCCAGCGCTCTTCGACGTTCTCGACCCTCTTCTCCAGCTCGCGCTTCAGCTTGTAGCTGTCGTCCATGAAGTTAAGGACGAACGGCGAGCTCTTCCAGTACTCGATCGTGTCGTTCTGCTCGAGGAGCCGGCCGACGTTCTGAAGGGCGAGGTAGTCGTGCACGTCGCTCTCGCGCATGTCGACTCCCACCGATCGCTTCTCGATCAACATCCCGTTGCGATCGGGCGTGGAGGCGAGACGCTCGGTGCGCACCATCACGCGCCGCAGGCGCGCTTGGAGATCGAGCTTCGCCGATCGGAGGCGATCCTCCGCGCCCACTTCGCCGACCGACAGCAGCGCGCGGCTGTAGCCGTTCATCAAGGCATCGAGGCTCTTGTCTTCGGACGTGCTCCGCTCGAGGAAGCGAAGCGTTCGCACGAAGTCGCGGTAGTGGTCCTCGCCCAAGGCCTCGTCTGCGCTCGTGTACATCTTGTACGGCGTCGCCGAGAGCAGCAGCACGCGCACCTTCGGGAACGAGAACAGCTCGCGCGCGAGCCTGCTCGACTCGTCTTCGCCGTCGAGCAGGTGACTGAAGCGTTGGAACTCGTCGAGGATGATGAGGTCGGGCTCGAGCGCCGCGATGCAGCTCGCCGCGAGAACCGCGCGAAGCTCGCCGATGAAGTGGGAGCGCTCCGCCGCTTCGTCTTGGGTCGGCACGCTGTTCTCTCGCGCGTACGCGCGGGTCAGCAGCTCGAACCGCTCGCGAAGCGTGGGCTTGCTTGCCGCGCGCGCCTTCGCGTCGTGCACGGCCAGCGCATCGTGGAACGAACGACGGCTCGCGCCCGAGGGATCGATCGTCTCCACGTCGAACCAGCCGATCGCGTCGCGGAAGCGTTGGGCGCGCGCGTTGCCGCGAAAGACGTGAATCGGCGCGGCCGCCGCTCCGAGCTCCCAGCTGTCCTCGAGAAACGCGTGCAGGAGAACGCGCTCGTCCACCTGGCCGAGCCCGCCGTGAACGTCG
>CAIXWQ010000791.1 GCA_903923175.1 uncultured delta proteobacterium
CGGCCGCGGGCCAGCCGTTCGGAGGCGCGGGTGGCTTCGGCGGCGCCCCGATGCCGACGCCGCAGCCTGCGCCGCAGCCCCCGCCGATGGCGCCCCCGATGCCCGCGCCCATGCCGGCGCCCATCCCCGCGCCCGCCGCGCAGAGCGGCTCGCCCTCGCGTCCCCAGGGCGGGGCCGCGCAGAGCGGTGACCTCGGCGCCTACGCCGAAGGCCTCCGCGTCATCGCGGTGGAGCTGCGCGCGATCGCGGCTTCGAAGACCATCCTCTCCGCGCAGATCCTCCAGAGCCCGCTGCCGGGCGTCGCCGCGCTCGGCATCCGCTACGGGCGCTCGATGCACGTCGTGTGCGCCGGCGGGCCGTTCGCGCAGGCGCTCTGGCCCTCGCGCGACTTCGCCGACCGCGACCGCCTGCTCAACGCGACGATCGGCACGCGCGTCGGCGCCGAGGTCATGATCCCGTGGGTCCTGACCTACGTGCTCCCCGGCGCCCTGCCCGATCTCGGCAGGGACACGCAGTCGCAGCAGGCGTTCGTCGAGGCCGCCGACGCCCTCGGCGTGGGCGTCGATCCAGCCGGCCTCGAGGCCGCGCGTCGTCAGGGCTTCCCGGACGTCGGGCCGAACCACGCGCGCTTCCTCGTGATCAGCGAGCCGAAGCAGTCGATCGCGGGGGTCGAGCTGCACTGGGGCGATCGCCCGTTCGAGATGCTCTACGTGCCGACCCCGGGCGTCGTCGCGCGCGCCGCGCCCTGGACCTGAGCGGCGTTCGACGACGGTGCACGGAGGGTGTCGCGAGCGCGGCGCCCTCCGCGCGTTTTGTGGGCGAGCGCGCGGCTAGGACGCGACCGGGAGCACCGACGCGGCCGCGGGCATCAGCGCCCAGCGCCGCTCGCCGCCGTCGCGGTGCGCGCGCTCGATCGCCTCGGTGAGCGAGGCGACGCGCTCCCAGCCGAGCTTCGCGCAGAGCGCGTCGTCGAGGTCGGTGACGGCCAGCGTCCGCGTGAACGCGGCCTTGTCGCGCACCGCGAGCGACGTCTGACCGACGATCTCGTACCCCGCGAGGACCGCCTCGTAGTGCGCGGCGCGCGTGGGGTGCTCGAGCCAGTGGGCGAAGCGCGGGTGCCCGAGCCCCTCGTCGCACCGCGCGAGCAACACCACGATCGGACGCGTGTCGCGCGCGCCTCGCTCCGCCTGCTCGGCGAGCGCCCCCTGCCCGAGCGCCGGCGCCACCGCGCGGAACGCGTTGTCGTAGGCCTTGTGGGCTTGATACAGCGAGGCGTCGTAGGGCCAGCCGCCCGCGGACGCGATCACGCCGCCGAAGGGGCGCGCGGCGTCGAGCGCGACGGTGCTGGCCGCGAAGAGCCGCGCAGCGCCCGCGCGGAAGGCCGGCTCGTGATCGAAGCCACACGCGACGTCGACGATGGCGGCGCCGCCACCGCCGCGGGGTGCGCCCAGGATGGCGTTCGCGAGGAAGGTCCGGCCACCCGTCGCGTCGAGCAGGCGTAGCGACGCGAACATCTCCTCGCTCACCGGGTTGCCGTCGAGGCGCGCCGGCGCGCAGCCCGCGGCGCGGCCGTTCGGGCCGTGGCGATCGAGCACGCGAAGGTGGTTGCGCACGATCGTGGCTTCGTCGGCGACGCCCGGCATCACCGCCTTGCGGCCGCCCGAGAAGCCGGCGTGGTAGTGGAAGCCGATGGCGCCCACGAGCACGCGCAGCTCGGCGTCGACCACCGGCGCCGCGAGCTGCAGCGGGTGGCCCCCCTCGAGGTCGCCCACGCGGCGGAGCGTGGCGCGATCGCGGCCGTCGTGGTGCACCAAGCGCACGCGCGCGAGGAACTCCTCGCCGTAGATCTCGGCGCTGATGGCGTCGGCCTGGCGCGCGTGGAGGCCGTACGCGATCACGAGGGCGACGCGCTCGCGCTCGACCGCCGCGCGATCGAGCAGCAGCCCGATCGCCGCGAGCGTGGTGCGCATGCCGCCCTTGCGCGTCTGATCGTTGGCGACGATCGCGATCGAGCGCGCCGCGCGCAGCGCCTCGAGGAGCCCCGCGCGCTCGAAGGCGGCGGCGATGGCGGCCGCGTCGAGCGGGGGCGAGTCGCTCTCGCGCGCGACGAGCGTGGTCGGCTCGAACGGCAGCTCGGCGGTCAGGCGTTCGCGGCCGTAGGCAAGCGAGATCGAAGCCATCGCCCCGTGCATGCCACGGAGCGTGGGTCGCGCAAACCGCCGCGCGGCGAGCGAGCCGAGCGGGCCGAGCGCGCCCTGCGCGCCGCAGCTCCGTCGGTCACTCGAGGACGATGACCTTCTGGGAGACCAGCTCGACGATGATCCGCATCGCGTCGAGCGCCGGCATGCCGGAGACGTCGAGGATCTCCTCGAGCGTCGAGACGCCATCGACGTGCGAGAGCAGGAACCCCGCGCGGTGATCGAGCGTCAGCCACCGGAGCTGCTCGCCGCCGACCGCGACCACCGGGACCTGATCGAGCGGCCCGAGGCGCGCCGCGTACATCTGCTTGAGCACGTCGCGGCAGCTCTCCGCGTAGCGCTGCGCGTCGGTGTTCGCCGGCTCGCTCTTCAGCAGCGCCTCGGCGATGACCAGCGCGCCCGAGAAGTCGCCGAGGGCGTACTTCTCGCGCAGCTCCGAGACGGGGTTCGCCGTCGGCCCGGGCGGCACGCTGATGGACTCGGACGACCCCTCGTTGCGGCCGACGAGATCGAGCGCCTCCGCGAGCGGATCGTCGTCGCTGCCGCCGAGATCGAGATCGAGCGCGAATTCGAAGGAGCGACGCCCCGTCTCCGGCGGCTTGAGCCGCGTGTCGACGGGGAGCTCGTCGAGCGCGTCGAGGTCGGTGTCGTCGCCGGCGGCGGGGCGCGGCATGGCGAGCTTGAAGCTCGCGGCCTCGTCGGGCTCGAACGCCAGCGTCTGCTTGCGCGGCGGCGGGAGGGTCGAGATCGCGCGCGGATCGCTCGCGCGCTGCGGCTTGGCGGGGACGGTGCGCGCGCCATGGCCGGCCAGCACCGCCTTCGCCTCCTCGGGGGGCAACCGGCGCGTCGGCGGCGGCGGCTCCGTGCCCATGTCGAGCTCGAAGACCTCGGCGCCCGGCCGCACGCCTTCCTTGACCCGCATGATCGGGCCCTTCTTGGGCGGGGATCCCTCCTTGCCCGCGTCCGGCGGCGGGAAAGGGGGCGGCGAGCTCGGGCGGGTCATCTCACGTCAGCTCGTCTTCTGCACGACGCCACGGAACATCCGCGCGGTGCGACCGAGCGCCTCCATGTGTTCCTTGATCGCCGCGTGGTCGCCCTTGCTGACGGCGGCGCGCGCCTTCTGCAGGATGCCGCGCGCCTTCTCCGTCGCGTCGCGACCGAAATCGCTCGAGGCGACGATCTGCTCGACCTGCGGGAAGAGCTTGTCGATCTCGGCGATCAGGCGCTGGGCCTCCTGCTTCGTCCCCTCCTCCTCCTCGCTCGCACGTCGCTCGAGCATCTCGCCCTGCGACGAGTCGATCATCTGCTTGAGCTCCTGCTGCGTGAGGCCGCTCGTGGCGGTGACCTGGATGGCCTGCTGGCGGCCGGTCTCGAGATCCTTCGCGTTCACGCTGACGATGCCGTCGGCGTTGATCTCGAACGTGACCTCGATCTCGACCTGCCCCTTGGTCGCCTTGCGCAGGTCGGTCAGCACGAACTCGCCGAGGAGCTCGTTCTGCTCGCCCTTCTCGTGCTCGCCCTGCATCACGAGGATCTTCACCGCCGTCTGGTTGTCGCGGCTGGTGGTGAAGGTCTCGCTGCGGCTGGTCGGCACCGTCGTGTTCTGCGGGATCAGCCCGCGGAACGTGCCGCCCGCCGTGAGGATGCCGAGCGTGTGCGGCGTGACGTCGAGGAGCACCATCTCGTGCTTCGTGTCGAGCAGCGCGGCCCCCTGGATGGCGGCGCCGAGCGCGACGACCTCGTCGGGGTGGACCCCCTTGCACGGGTCGCGGCCGAAGAACTCGGCGACCGACTCCACGACGCGCGGCATGCGGGTCATGCCGCCGACGAGGACGATCTCCTCGATGTCCTCCTTGCCGAGCTGCGCGTCCTGGAGCGTCTGCCGGCAGATGTCGACGGTGCGGTCGACCAGATCCTCGCAGAGCTGCTCGAGCGTCTCGCGCGAGATGACGCGCTGCAGGTGGAGCGCCTCGTTGCGGCCGCTGGAGATGATGAACGGGAGGTTCACCTCGGTCTCGCGCGTCGACGAGAGCTCGCACTTCGCCTTCTCGGCCGCGTCCTTGAGGCGCTGCAGCGCCATGCGGTCCTGGCGAAGGTCGATGCCGTGCTCGCTCTGGAAGCCCTCGACGAGCCAGTCGATGATGCGCGCGTCGAAGTCCTCGCCGCCGAGGAACGTGTCGCCGGCGGTCGCGATCACGCGGAAGACGCCGTGAGCGCCGATCTCGAGGATCGAGATGTCGAACGTGCCGCCGCCGAGATCGTAGACGGCGACCGTCTTCTCGATGTCCTTGCCGAAGCCGTAGGCGAGCGCCGCCGCCGTCGGCTCGTTGATGATGCGGATGACGTCGAGCCCCGCGATCGCGCCGGCGTCCTTGGTGGCCTGGCGCTGGTTGTCGTTGAAGTACGCGGGGACCGTGACCACCGCCTTGGCGACCGGGCCACCGAGGTAGTCCTCGGCGATCACGCGCATCTCCTGGAGGATCATCGCGCTGATCTCGGGGACGCTGAACGTCTTGCCGCGCAGCTGGATGCGCGCGTCGGCGTGCGGCCCCTCGACGATGCGGTACGCGCTGGTCGCGATCGCGTTCTTCACCTGGGGCGAGGTGAACTTGCGGCCGATCAGGCGCTTGGCCGCGAACACCGTGTTCTCGGCGTTCGTGATGGCCTGCCGCTTGGCGATGTGCCCGACGAGCTTCTTGCCCGCCTCGGTGATCGCCACCATCGACGGGGTCGTCTTGTAGCCGCCGCGGTTGGGGATCACCGTGGGCGCGCCGTTCTCCATGACCGCGACGCAGCTGTTCGTCGTGCCGAGGTCGATCCCGATCACGCGTTCCATTCCGAGCTCCTAGTCGTCGTCATTGGGTATTGCCCCGCAGCCCATCACCCGATGGCGCTCTTCACGCGCACGAGCAATTCCTTCGCTTTGGAATCGTCGGGAGCGAGGCGCACGGCCTGTTCGAGCTCGCTCTTGGCACGTAGGAGCAGCCCGGCGTCGAAGTACACGAGGCCGAGCGTAACGCGGAACTCGGCGGATGCCGGATTCTTCTGCACGGCGACCTCGCCGAAGCGGGCGGCCGCATGTAGGTCGCGACCGTCGCGTCGCATCGCGTTCGCCGCTTTCGCCGCGATGTTCGGATCGCCAGGCCGCGCATCGGCCGCCTTCGCGTAGGTCGCGCCCGCCTCGCGCCACTTCTCCTGGGATTCCTCGTAGGCGGCCTGCTTGAGGTACGTGTCCGCGAGGATTTCCCGCGCCTTGAGGTTGACCGACTCGTACTTGGCGCGGAGCTCGGCCTCGTCGGCGTGCGTCAACGCGACCCGCAGGTGGTTCGCGGCCGTGACGAAGTCTTCCTTTGAGATCGCCTCGTCCGCGCCATCGACGAGCCGCTTGATGGTCGCGCGGCGGGCCGCCTCGACGGAGTCCTGGTAGCGAACCTTGAGCGTCTCCGTGGCGGCGCGGGTCGCCTCGGCCGTGGGCGCGGCGATGCGCGGTGCCGATGGGTTCGCGGCGACCATCCGCGCGGCGCTGACGCGGTTGCCGGCGAGGCGCTGCGCGGCGGCGAGCCTCCTCGCGCGCTCCTGCTCGGGCGAGAGCGGGACAGGACCGGCCGGAGCGACGAGCTTCGGCTCGCTCGGCGGCGCGGCAGGCGCGGCAGGTGCGGCCGGCGGGACGGGGGCGACGGGCGCGCGAGGCGACGCCTGCGAAGGCTGCAGCGCACGATCCAGCAGCCCGCCCGCCCGCGAGGGGGGCGGTGCCGGCGGGACCGCGCGAGACGGCGGCGGAGGCGGCAGGATCCGCGGCTGGGCCGGCGTGGCCGCCGCGCGCGGCATGGGCGTCGGCGAGGCGGAGTCGACCGTCGCCCACTGCAGGAGCTTCTCGTAGGCGCGCGAGCGATCGCGGTCCTTCAGGTACTCGTCGTACTCGGCGCGGCGCTGCTTGGCGGCGAGCGTGTCGTGCGCCACCGTGATGCGCCCGAACACCGCCTCCATCTTCGACTTGAAGGAGCCGAGGTTCTTGCCGAAGTAACGATCGGTGTGAAGGCGCGCGGCGAGCCCGTAGTAGGCCGACTTGATCGCCTTGCGGTCGGCGTCGCGCGCCACGCCGAGGAGCTGGTAGTGGTCGAACTCGTCGAGCGCGTGGAACAGGTCGAGGACCATGTTCCGCACGTCGAGGTCGAGGTCGCCGGGCTCGTCGAGCAGCGCGCGATCCCAGCCGCCGCCGCTCGGGGCGGCCGGCGCAGCCGTCGTCGGGTCGGGCGGCGGTGGGGCCGGCTCGGTCACGGGCGACGGCGTGGCGGGCTCGAGCGCGCCGAGCTCGGCCAGGCGACCGAGCACCGTGCAGACGTCGCCGGCGTCGAGGCCGCTCGCGGCGGCCACTTCGGCCACCGAGGCGAGGCCGTCCACGCTCGAGAGCACCAAGCGCTCGAGCGGCCCGATCGCCGCCCGTGCGGGGTCGAAGCCAGCCACGGGCTTGGGGACGGTCGTGGGTTCGTCGAAGGCAGCCAAGGGGAGGCGGTGGGGGGCGCCGGAGACGGCGCGCCGGGGCAGTGTACCCAGCCATGGCCCCTCGGATCGAGGGCCGTTGCGCGGTCGCGCTGCGGCGCGGGGCGACGACGGGGCTCAGGGGCCGCGACAGGGGAGCGCGCCGGCGTCGATCCAGCGTCGCAGCAGGTAGAGGTCGGGCCAGCCGAGCGCCGGACGCGGCGGCAGGCCGGCCGGATCGCCGGCGAGCGACGCCGGGGGCATCCCGCTCCCGCGCAGCGCGTGGAGGTCGGCGACGACCTGGGCCGAAGGGGCGACGACGCCCTTGAGCGCGAACGCCGATGCCCCCACCGGATCACCGACGGGGCCAGCGAGCAGGGCCTTGTAGAGCAGATAGCTCGCCGAGGACTGGCCGCTACGGATCAGCGGAAGCCCGTACGGAAACACCGGCGAAGCGGGCTGCCCGGTGCCCGACGGCGTCGCTTCGTACGCGACCGAGACCGCCGCTCGATCGACCGCGGTCGCCTGGATCCCGGGGCTCGAGGCGAGGTTCAAGCCCATGGCGGGAGCGGTGCCCGGCAGCACGCCACCGTCCGCGAGCAGCGGCGTCGCCGTCCCGTGGCAGCTCGCGCCGGCGCAGCTCGAAGCGAGCAGCGCGGCGGCCTTGCACGGGTCGTCCGGCGAGGCGTCCGGGTCGAGGTCGGGCTGGTCGGGCAGCGTGCGCGTCGTCTCCGTCGTGAACGGCACGTCGAGCGAGCCTTCGAAGGGGGCCCCATCGATGGCCGCGAGGCGCGTCGCGGCGTCGGGCCCGGACTCGACGTGGAGCACGTAACGCGTCTGCGGCAGCAGGTCGTCGGCGATCACGAAGACCACCTGGCGCCCGACCGGATCGACGCGAATCTCCCGGAACGTGACGTTGGTGAAGGCGCCGCTGCGGATCGTGAAGTTCGGCCGGTAGTCGGCGCTCGGGGCGAGGAGGCGATCGAAGCGAACGACGAATCGAGGATGGAGCGGCACGTCTCGGGGCTCGCCGTCGCCGGTCCGGTAGTCGTCGAGCGAGGTCGCGATCACGTGGAGCGGGGGCCCCGTCGGCGCCGCGTAGCGCCCCTTGCCCTCGTCGCAGCCGGTCGACGTGGGCGACAGGAGCGCGAGGAGCGTCGCGGCGGCGCCGATCGCGCCCGACCACGCCCTCGGCGCGCCCGTGGGCGTCGAGGCTGCGCGCGGGCGCGGCGACACCGCCTCCGCGCTCAGGACTCCGAGTACATCTGCAGCTGCTCGCGCACGGTCTCCGGCGTGATCCCCTGCGAGATGTAGTCCTTCAGCGTGTCCGCGAGCGTGATCAGCATGTCGTCCACGCCGCTGTCCGCCGAGAGCTTCTCCATCAGCGCGCGGGCTTCGCGGCTGCCGTCGTCGCGCAGCATCGCTCGCACCTGATCGAGCGTGACCTCCCCGCGGAAATCCAACTGAATGTTCTCGAGGAGATAGCGGATGAGCTCGTTCACGGACGGCCTCCTTGGGGGGGCGGGCTTCAGGTGTCGGCAAGCAAACGCCGAGGTCACCAGGGGGTAACGTAGGCGTCGGAGGGCTATAGCGTTCGCCCGCCGCTGCGGGCAAGTTGATTTCCGCCGAATCCGCGCGCTCCGCCGGCGGCGCCGGGGGGCGAGCGGCGACGCGGAGGGGGCGAATTCCCGCGGTTTCCAGGAAATTCGGGCCGAGCGAGGCCGCACGCTTCACCGGCACCTCGCGAGGTTCCGGTCGTCGGGCGCGTGGCAAACGAAGCAAGGGCGCGGGTTCTTTGCATAAAGCACGTCGCACTTGGCGGCGAAGCTCGGCCCGTGCGGATCCGCGCCTCCGCCGCCCACGCCCTTCGACCCGTGGCACGTCACGCAGTCGCGCTCGACGTGGCAGCTGACGCAGGCGGTGATGTTCTTCTGCGCCTCGAAGCTGTGATCGCCCGGCGTCCGCCGCGACGTGGCCCAGTTGGGCGGGTGGAAGTTGCTCGTTTTCACGCCGCTCGGGCTCGCGCCCGACACGCCCACGCGCGTGTGGCAGGGGACGCAGAAGCCCGACGTCGAGTGGCATGAGGTGCACTTCGGCGCGTCCATGCGCGCGGAGACCTCGTGCATGGTGAGCCAGTCGTTCGGGTGCACGCTGCGCGGGCGGACCTTGCCGTCGTGGCAATCCGCGCAGGCCTGCTCGCGATGGCAGTTCCCGCAGAACGCGGAGTCGAGGCCGGCGACCCGCTTGTGTCGGTCGATCCAGTCGGTGCCGTGGTTCGAGTTCTTGAGCCACTTGGGCGGCATGAGGGTGCCGCTGGCGAACATCGTCTCCAGCGTGATGCCGGTCTTGTCGGTCAGGTGGCACGTCACGCAGTCGGTCTTGGCCTTCGCGGTGCCGCCCGCCGTGTGACAGCCGAGGCACCCCTTCATGCGGGGCAGCTGATCGCGCGTCGCGAGCTCGAGGTTCTGCACCTCGCCGTGGCACTGCTGGCACTTCACGCCCGCGTCGGCGTGCGCCTTGTGGCTCATCTTCAGGTTCGCGATCGGGATCTGCAGCCGGAGCACCGAGGTCGACCACGCGCCGGCCGCGAACGTGCTGACGGCGCCGAGGTGGCAGTAGTCGCAGCGCGCGCCGGGATCGTCCTTCTTCCCGGGCACGGCCTCGTCGATCGAGTGACACGCGACGCACGCCTCGTGCTTGGTGGGCAGGAGCCAGTCGGCGCTCTTGGTGCTCGTCGCCGCCGCCACGTGGCAGCGCACGCAGGGCAGCTTCATGGCGCCGGCGTGCCCCTTGTGGCTCATGCGGATGGTGAGCCGCTGCGAGGGGTAGATCGCCATCGACGGGCCGGGATCGGGATCCTCCGCGCCGGGCGGCAGCCACGCCTTGGGCACCGCGCTCCCCGACGCCATCGGCGCGAGGCCGAGGGTGTAGGTCTGCGCGGGCAACACCGAAGCGCTTGGCGCCGCGCTCGAAGTCGTGGTCGCGGTCGTGCCTGTGCCTGTGCCTGTGCCCGCGCTCGTGCTCGTCACCGCGCTCGTACTCGGGCTCGGGCTCGAACCGCTCGGTCCCACGCCCCCTGCCCCCTCGGGCGCGGCGACCGCGAGGGCCGCGCCGAGGAGCACCGCGAGCGCCAACGTCAGCGACGAAGAGCGCGCGCTCATAGCCACGTCCTCACGTTGAGCAGCGCCAGCAGCCGGTAGCGCTGGCCGACCAGCCGGTTCGAATCATGCTCGAATTGCAGCTGCACGTTGGTGTCGCGATCGATCTTGTACCCGCCGCCGAGCACGTAGCCGACGCTCGTGGTGGAGCGCGAGAGCCCCTGGGCGTCGACGCGCAGCTTGTCGTCGAAGCGGAACGCCGAGCCGCGCACGTCGAGCAGCCACCGCTGGCGGTAGACGCGCTCGAAGGCGACGTCGCCGCCCACGCGCACCCCTTCGTTGCCGGTGAGCGCCGAGCCGTGGAACGAGACCCGCGACGTCGGCCAGACGTAGCGCGCGCGCACGCCGCCGCCGAGGCCGACGTCGGTCGCGACCGCGATCGAGCCCCGCGAATTCGCGGCGGCCGCGGCGTCGTCGCTGCGATACCGGCGCATCGTGGCGTCGGCGCCGAGCGAGAAGCGGTCGGTCGGATCGACCTCGACGCGCGCGGTGACGTCGTCCATGGGCTCGACGCCGAAGACGTTGAAGATGGAGTCGGCGTCGAAGATCGGCCGCCAGAAGTCGTAGTGGACGCCGAGGGTGACCTTCTTGAGCGTGAGCTCGGCCCCCCCCTGCACGGTGGTGAGCTGCCGGCCGTACAGGTCGTAGACGACCGAGCCGCGTAGATCGACGAGCCCGAGCGGCTGCGCCTCCGCGCCGAACCCGAGGCGCTCGCTGGAGACGCGGCGCTGATCGTAGATGCCGAGCGTGTCGGGGCCGCCGAGCGAGCCGTTGTTCCCGACGAAGCTCTCGCCGGTGTTCCACGCCTTCCGGTACGAGACGCGGCCGTGGATCCAGGTCGGCCCGGCCGACTCGAGGGCCACCGCGTACACCGGCGCGATCGCGGCCTGCTGGTACGAGGCGTAGCCGGTCGAGGGGTAGCCGGTGCGGTCGACGCGCTGGATTCCCTGCTCGTTCAGCGCGCTCGAGAGCGGCAGCCCGCCGCGCACCTCGAAGCCTCCGTAGGCCTCGACGACCACGTAGGCCGGCGTCAGCACGCGCAGGAGCGCGCCGTCGAACGAGTAGAAGCCGAGCGGATCGACGACGTACTGCCGCCCCACGCGCAGCGTGATGCGCCCGGCGGCGAGGCGGCGCGCCTCGAGGTAGCCGTACATGAGATCGATCGGCGCGGGGGCGAGCCCCGGCACGAAGCGCGCGGTCGTGCTGGTGCGGTTGAGCGAGTACTCCTCGACCGACATGCCGAAGTCGGCGTCCATGCGCAGCCGCGCGCGGAACGAGATCTGGGGCCCTTGGCCGTCCTTCGCGGTGTCGCCGATGTCGTAGATGCCGAGCGAGAGCGTCTGCATCACGCGGCGCCGCGACAGGACGGGGTCGCCGCTCGCGCCCTTCAGCTGGTAGGCCTGCCCCGCCGAGGTGGCGTCGATCTCCGCCTCGTAGGCGTGCGCAGGCGACGGCGCCACGACGCTGCCGAGCGCGCTCGCGAGCGTGCTCGCGGCGACGGCGGCGACGGCGCGGGCGCGCGGCGCGACGAGACGGGCCATGGGCGGCCGAGGATAGCGATCGCGCGGAGGACTCGCCCCATCAATCTCGCGCGTGGCGGCCTCCGCCC
>CAIXWQ010000792.1 GCA_903923175.1 uncultured delta proteobacterium
CGAGCGCGCCCATCGCGCTCGCCGATGCCGGCGCCGACGCGCCCGTGGGCGACGAGCTGCGCCCTCGCTGCGACGCGAGCGCCAGGAGCGCGGTCGGCGGCGCGTTCCCCATCGCGGCCTGGCAGAAGCGCAAGATCGCCGTCGTGGTCGTGCTCGGCGACGCCCGCTGCGGCGAGCGCGTGCTCGACGAGCTCGAGCGCACGCCCGGCTATCGCCCGCGCGTCGTGCTTTCTCCTTCGGCGCTCGAGCTCGTGCACCGCACCTCGGCCTTGCCGCGCGTCGCGGTCGGCGCGGGCCTGCTCCCCGCCGGAGACGACGCCCCGGTCGAGCTCCGCCGGCTGTGGCGCGAGCTGCGCGCGCCCGTCGGCTGGTGGGCCGGGCTCGCGCGCGACGCCGCCGCCCTCGCCCTCGCCGCCACGCCCGGCTTGCCCGACGCCACCGAGCCGACCGCCGTCGCGCGGGCGAGGAGCTCGACGCTCGACGCGCTGCGCGGGGCGAAGCTGGCGCTCTGGACGACCGCCGCGCCGCAGCTCGAGTCGAACGGCACGTTTTCGCGGGCCTTCGCCCCCCGAGTGGTCGGCGGCGGAGGGAGCTGGTCTCCCGCATGGTTGGCCGATTGAGCCTCCGCGGTCTACGTTCGACCTCGCATTGGCGCAGGTGCGAGGTCACTGGTTCCCCAACGTCCGCAGCGCGCTCGATCGTCGAGGGCTCGCCGAGGAATTGAGCGCGACGCTCCCCGTCACGACGCGCCAGATCCTGCGCGCCGCCGAGCCGACCGCTTGGTACGACGAAGGGCACTCGATCTCGATCTTCCAGGAGGTCGTGAACCAGCACGGCAAGGAGGTCTGCCGCGACACCGCGCGCGACGCCGCGCGCTACGCGATGGTCGGCCCCTGGCGCGAGCTCATGACCGCGATGACCGGCCACCTCGGCGGCTCGCCGCGCATGGCCTTCGAGCAGATGCCGGTGCTCTGGAGCGCGAGCCGCCGCGACGCGGGCTCGCTGCGCTGCACGAGCTCCTCGCAGCGTCAGGCCATCACCGAGCTCGAGGGGTTCGCCTTCGCCTCGCACCCGATCTGGGCCGAGATCTGGCTCGGCCACCACGACGCGCTCTTGCGGCACCTGCGCGTCACCGGCCAGGCGGTCGTCGAAGAGGTCGACGACCAGCGCCAGCTGATCCGCGTGCGCACGCTCTTCGGGCCGCCGATCGCCTCGCCGCCGACCAACGACTTCCGCGGCTCGGGCGGCTGAGCCGATGAGCGCACGCGCGTCGCGCGGCGACGAGGCGAACGCAGGCGGCGACGAGGCGAAGGCCGACGCGGCCGGGCCCGAGCGCGCGCGCGTGCCGCTCTCGGTGGTGATCGAGACCGAGCGGCTCGTGCTGCGCCCCTATCGCCCGAGCGACGTGCGCCCGCTGCGCGCCTTCGCGATCGAGAACGAGGAGCACCTGCGGCCGTGGTCGCCGCGTCCGCGCGTGCCGAGCGCGGCGCGCTCGATCGTCGAGATCGCGAAGCGCGTAGCCGCCCAGCGCAAGCTCTGGCGCGAAGATCGCGGCTACGCCTTCGCCGTCACGCTCCGCGTCCCCGACGTGCGCCCCGGCGCGGGGCCGATCGTGGGCCGGGTCGCGCTCAACGAGGTCGTGCGGGGCGCGTTCCAGAACGCCTACCTCGGCTACCTGATCGGCCGCGCGTGGGAAGGGCGCGGCCTCGCGCGCGAGGCGGTCGCCGCCGCCGTCGATTTCGGGCTGGGCCGCGCCGGCCTCCACCGCCTGCAGGCCGCGATCATGCCGCACAACGGCCGCTCGCTCGCGCTGATCCGCGCGCTCGGCCTGCGCGAGGAGGGGCTCGCGCGCGGCTACCTGCGGATCGACGGCGCCTGGCGCGACCACGTGATCTTCGCCGTCACGCGCGAGGATTGGCGCGCGCGCGCCGCCGATCCCTGAAGTGGCGCTGGCGCGGAGCGGGGGCGTCCGCGGTCGGACCGATCGAGGTGCCCGGTCACGAACTCGCGAGACGCGCCCACGTCTCCCGCGCGGGGGGGGCTCCTGCGCTCGACGACGCGCTCGATAACGCGCTCGATGACGCGCTCGATGAATAGAGTACCCTGCCGCCCGGTCGAACCAAGGGCGAGGGGATCATGAAACGCGCACTGGGCTTTGTGGGCTGTCTCGGGGGGATGACGTTCGCGCTCACGTTCGCGGTCTCCCAGGAGTCGACCGTCAACGCGGCGCCGGCCGGCTCGGCCGCGGCCTCGGGCACGACCACCGCGTCGGCCTCGCCGCAGTCGGTCTACATCACGCGCGCGGGCGGCGGCGTGATCCTGCCGCCGTCGCTCGACGACGCCGAGGCGTTCTGCGCGCTCGCGCTCGCGTGTCGCGACGTGCCGATGTACCCGCCGGAGCCCGAGTTCCAGCGGTGCGTGAAGACCATCATGGCCCAGCTCTCGGGGCCCGACGCGCTCACCGCGTCGCTGTCGATCCGCGAGTGCGGGCTCTCGGCGACGTCGTGCTCGAAGCTCCGCCAGTGCGCGCTCAAGGGGGCCAACGCCACCGCGTGCGACGGCGTCGCGGTCGACTCCGACGCGCCGATCGGCAAGTGCGACATGGACGCGCGCGCCATCACCTGCTGGCGCGGCAAGGTGCTCGGCGTGCGCAATTGCGGCCTCGCCGACGAGCTGTGCGTCGCCAAGGGGGGCAAGGCCGACTGCGCGCTCCCCGGCGCGTGCCCCGCGAACGTGAAGGCCGACTGGTCGTGCGCCGGCAACCGCATGGTGAAGTGCCAGGACAGCAAGTTCCTGAGCATCGACTGCAGCGTGCTCAACCTCACGTGCGTCACCAACGAGGGCAAGGCGGCGTGCGCCCCCGCGAAGCCGCCGGCCTGCAAGGGGACGGCGGTCACGTGCAAGGGGACGGACGCGGTCGCCTGCGTCAACGGCAAGGAGACGAAGGTCGACTGCGGTCAGCAGGGGATGCTCTGCCACGACTCGACCAAGCCCGCCGACGACCGCACCGTCGGCCTCTGCGAGATGCCTGCCCCCGCCGACAAGAAGGACGCCTGCGATCCGGCGAAGTTCGAGTCGAAGTGCGACGGCTCGGGGATCAAGTACTGCGCCGCCGGCACCCTCCGGAAGTACGAGTGCAAGTCGATCGGCGCGAGCAAGTGCGTGATGGACAAGGGCGCCGGCGGCCAGAGCACGCCGCGCTGCACCTCGTGAGCGGACGCGCGCGGGCCTCTCGCGTCCCGCGTGATCCGCGCGATCCGCGCGAGGCGCCTCAGCGCCGCGCCATCGCGCAGCGGAAGCCGACGTCGGGATCTCGCCACGAGGCGCCGTCGCCGCCGCGGATGTCGGCGCGCGCCTGGATGGCGTCGGTGCTCCCCCAGCTGCCGCCGCGGAACACGTAGAACGCCTCGGCGAGCCCGGTGAGCCCCTTGCTGTCCGCGCGCGTCGTCGAGGTCCACTCCCAGAGGTTGCCCGAGAGGTCGAAGACCCCGAACGCGTTCGGCGGGAACTGCATCACCGGGCAAGTCGACTCGGGCCAGCTCGTGCTCGCGCGCTTGCTCCCGCGCCAGCACCAGAGCTCGTCCTCCTTCGGATCGTTCCCCCACGCGTAGGTGAACGCGCGCGTGCCGCCCCGCGCCGCCCACTCCCACTCCTCTTCGTTCGGCAGCCGCTTGCCCGCCGCCCGGCAGAACGCGTCGGCCTGCGTCCACGTGACGCAGTTGATCGGGTGCTGCTCGCGACCGGTCTTGTCCCAGTTGCAGGTGCCGTACTGGCGCTCCAGCCCCTCGCCCGAGCACGCGCCGCGCGCGACGCAGCTCCGGTACTCGCCGACGGTGACCTCGTGCACGTCCAGGCAGAACGGCTCGACGGTGGCGTGCCGCTTCGACTCGCCGAGCTCGAAGTCGCCGCCCGGGATCGCCGCCATGCCGGCGCCGCAGCCGCTGCGCGGGAGCGTGCCCGGGCGCATGAACGCGTGCGCCTCTCGCGTCGAGACGCCGTGCGTCGTGAAGGACGCGGACGCGAGGAGCGACGCGATCGTCACGCTGCCGAGCACCCTTACGCGCGATTTCATCTCGGGAAGATAGTATCCCTCTCCGAACCATGAGCCACGCACGCAAGAAGCTCGCGATCCTCGTCGGCGGCGGCCCCGCCCCCGGCATCAACGCGGTGATCGGCGCCGCCACCATCCGCGCCGTCCTGTCCGGGTTCGACGTCGTCGGCTGCTACGACGGCTTCTCCCACCTGATGAAGGGGGACATCACGCGCGTGAGGAACCTCACGATCGAGGACGTGAGCCGCATCCACTTCCGCGGCGGCAGCTTCCTCGGCATCGCCCGCGCGAACCCGACCAAGCGCGAAGAGGACCTCGAGGAGACCATCCAGAGCCTGCTGCGCCTCGAGGTCGACAAGCTCGTCACGATCGGCGGCGACGACACCTGCTTCTCGGCCTCGCAGATCGAGCGCAAGAGCGAGGGGCGCCTGCGCGTCGTGCACGTGCCCAAGACCATCGACAACGATCTCGATCTGCCGAACCACGCCGACACGTTCGGGTTCCAGACGGCGCGCCACATCGGCGTCGAGCTGACCGAGAACCTGATGGTCGACGCGCGCACGACGCACCGCTGGTACTTCATCGTCGCGATGGGGCGCAAAGCCGGGCACATCGCGCTCGGCATCGGCAAGGCCGCGGGCGCGACCATCACGCTCATCCCCGAGGAGTTCCCCGAGGATCAGCCGATCCGTCTCCAGCACGTGGTCGACATCCTGGTCGGCGCCATCGTGAAGCGCATGGCCGCGGGGCGCCCGGACGGCGTCGCCATCCTCGCCGAGGGGATCGTCGAGCGCATGGAGGAGTCCGACCTCGAGCACCTGCGCGGCGTCGAGCGCGACGCGCACGGCCACATCCGTCTCTCGGAGGTCCCCTTCGGCGAGATCCTGCGCGACGAGGTGACCAAGCGCCTCAAGCCCTTCGCCGTGAAGCCGACCGTCGTCGCCAAGAACATCGGCTACGAGCTGCGCTGCGCCGACCCGATCCCGTACGACATGGAGTACGCGCGCGACCTCGGCTACTGCGCCTCGAAGTTCGTCATCGAGGGCGGCAACGGCGCGATGGTCAGCCTGCAGAACGGCGTGTTCGTGCCGATCCCGTTCGGCGCGATCATGGACATGAAGACCGGCCGCATCCGCGTGCGCATGGTCGACATCGCGAGCGACCGCTACATGATCGCGCGCCGCTACATGCTCCGCCTGCGCCGCGACGACTTCGAGGACGAGGCCGAGGTCGCGAAGTTCGCCAAGGTGCTCGGCGTCACGCGCGATCGCTTCCGCGAGGAGTTCGAGTACCTCGTGCGCGAGGATCCGCGCCCGCGCCTCTTCCACGAGGACGGGCTCTACGCGCACTCGGTCCGGCCGCCGGCGGTGGGGTAGAGGCCGCGCCCGCATCGACCCCCCGGTCGAGACCGGGGGCTCGGATCTCGTAGCGCGCGAGCCCCGGCGGGGCTTTCCCATCGAGGCCGGCACCTCGGTGCCGGTGCTAGCCGCGCTCCACCACCGCCTCGCACCGCACGGGGAAGTTCACGCTCGCCGCGATGAAGCACTCCTGGTGCGCGCGCTCGTGCAGCCGCTCGGCGAGCGCGAGATCGCTCGTCGCGTCGATGGTCACGCGGGGCCTCAGCACCGCCTCGTGGAAGCGCAGCGTCTCGCCCGGAGCGCCGTGGCCGAGCTCGCCGACCGCCGCGTCCTCGTAGCCGACCACGCGGACCCCTCGTCGCGCGCAGAGCGCGAGGTAGCTCAACGCGTGGCAGGCGCTCAGCGCCGCCACCAGCAGATCCTCCGGGTTGTGGACCGAGCCGTCCCCACGGAACGGAGGCGCCGCGCTCAGCTCCATCGGCGGCTTGCCGTCGAACTCGACGCGAAGCCCGCGGTCGTAGCGCTCGTACGAATCGGTCGGCCCATGCTGCGCACCCGTCCAGCGCAGCCTCGCCTCGAAGCGGTGTCGACGCGGCATGCCCTTCGGATGCACGCGATGCTTGTGCCGGCGCGGGATCCGGCTATACATCGCAGCCCCCTCGAAGCTGATCGGTCATCCGGTCGGTTCAGAGAGGCTGGAGAGGTGACCGAGAGGCCGAAGGTACCCGCTTGCTAAGCGGGCGTTCCCTAACGGGAACCGCGGGTTCGAATCCCGCCCTCTCCGCGTGTGCTCATCGCGAGGCGATGGGCGTTCGGGCGGACTCCTGCGTTTCCTGCACTCCGTCCAGCTTGCTGGACTCCGTGCAGGAAACGTCGAATCCCGCTCACCGCGGCTGCCGAATCGCTGCGCGATCGGCCTCGGGCGGGCATCCGACCTTACCCGCACGGCGTCCAGCGGACGCTGGATACCGTGCAGGAAAGGGCGAATCCCGCGCAGACACGGCGTCCGCGGTCGACGCGCCTGCAGCGTCACAGGCGTGGGCGGCGTGACGCGGCGCGGGTGCGTCGTGCGTCCTCGCGCGAACTGCCGGGCGTGCGGGCGCATCGGATGAAAATGCGTGTCGGTTGTGCCGTCACTTCCGGTACCAAGCGGGAGTAGTCTCCTGGCGCGGTCGTGAGGGGGGTGGTGCGTTCGGATGCCGAAGGTCCTCGTCGTCGACGATCAGAAGAACATGTGCCGCACGGTGGCGATGCTGCTGCGTGGCGCGGGCTACGAGGTCGAGGAAGCGACCGATCCCAACGTCGCGATCGACCTGGGGCAGAAGGGCGCGTACGACGTCGTCCTCACCGACCTGAAGCTCGGCACGCGTGACGGCATCGACGTGCTCCGCGCGATCAAGGAGTCGTCGCCGATGACCGAGGTCATCGTGATGACGGCCTTCGCGACCATCGAGAGCGCCGTCGAGGCGATGCGCCTCGGCGCGTACGACTACATCCAGAAGCCGTTCAGCGAGCAGGAGCTGCTCGTGAAGACGGCGAAGGCCGCCGAGAACCGTCGCCTCTCGGGCACCGTCTCGCTGCTCGCGAGCGAGTTCCGCGAGCGCTACAAGTTCGAGTCGATCATCGGGCGCTCGGCGCCGATCCGCGAGATCCTCGGCCGCATCGTCAAGATCGCGCCGACCGACGCGACCGTGCTGATCACCGGCGAGAGCGGCACCGGCAAGGAGCTCGTCGCCCGCGCGATCCACGCGAACAGCAAGCGCGCGCAGCGCCCGTTCGTGCCGGTCAACTGCGCGGCCATCACCGAGACGCTCCTCGAGAGCGAGCTCTTCGGCCACGCGCGCGGCGCGTTCACCGGCGCCGTCTCCGCG
>CAIXWQ010000793.1 GCA_903923175.1 uncultured delta proteobacterium
GAAACCCCGCCGCCGCTCGCGCGACAGAGGTGCGTGCCGCCCGCTCGCCCTGCCCCCTCCGACGCCGAGCTGATGCGCGCGTTCGGCTTCGACGCTCGCGCGCGCGCGCAGAACCGGCGCGGGCGGCTCGGCGGCGGCCAGCGCCTGCGCGCCATCGGCTGGGAGTCGGTGCTCTACCTCCTCGGCGGGCTCGGGCTCGCCGCCTGGACGGCGCAGCTCGTCCTCGGCGCGCCCGTCGACCCGCACGGCGTGCCGCTCGGCGCGCTGCAGCGCGGGTTCGGCGCGCTGGTCGCGGGGCTCTTCGCCCTCGCGCTCGGGTGGATGGCGCTCGCGCGCCTACGCGACGCCCTCGAGGGGCGCGTCGAGGTCCTCGTCGGCGAGGTCACGCTCTTCCAGCGCGGCGGGAAGGTGACGACCCACGAGTGGCGCGTCGGCGGCGAGGCGCTCGAGATCCCCGTGCAGGCCGCGGGGCTGGCGGTCACCGGCCTCCGCTATCGGGTCTGCTACCTCCCGCGGTCGCGGCTGGTCGTGAGCGCGCAGGACGCGGACGACGCGGTCCGGGCGGAGGTCGAGGACGCGAGGACGCCGCGTGCGGGATGACGCGCGCGCTCGAGGTCTGCGTGATCCCGGGCGAATTCGGCCGGAAGCGCCCGCGATTCGTGCGCCTGCGCATGGAGCTGGAGTGGGCAGCGCGAGATCGGCAATTCGATCACTCGGCCTCATGGCAGCACCCTTGTCGCGGCGCATCGGAGATTGGCACTCTGTCGACTGGAGCGAGCCTCTGGCGCACGGATTTCGCGTTGCGATCGATGCGTGCAACCGCGAAGATTCTGGAATGCGCCATTGCCGCTCTGCCCGATGCGACGACTCGATCTCGGGGATGGGGCTGAGCGCGGTGTGCTTCTGCGACTGCGCCGCCTGCCGCGACGCGATGCTCGACGGCGAGCGGCCCGAGAACCTCTGCCAGACCGACCGCGCGAAGCCCGACCGGGACGAGCGTCGACGGGAGTAGCGAACCGCTCGGCGCCGCCGAGCTGCGCCGACGCCCGACGCCCGACGCCCGATGCTCGACGCCCGACGCTCGGCCCGCCCGCGCGGCCGCGCCGTCGAGGACCCCTCGACGACCGTCGGGGGCGAGGCGACGCTCCGCGCATCCCCGTGCCCTCCTCCGAGCTCGCTCCCTTCCTCGCACCGACCCGCTTCGTCGAGTCGACGCACCCCGCGATCGTCGCGCACGTCGAGTGGCTCGCCCTCTCGGCGCTCCCGCCCGCCGCGCGCGCGGCCCGCCTCTTCGAGCACGTGCGCGACGACGTCCGCTACGACTTCCTCGCGAAGTTCGGCGAGGACGACTACCTCGCGTCGAACGTGCTCGCGACCTCCCGAGGGTTCTGCGTGCAGAAGGCCGTGCTGCTCGCCGCGCTCGGTCGGGCCGCGGGCGTCCCCACGGCGATCGTCCTCTGCGACCTGCGCGATCACGCGCTCCCCGCGCGGTTCGTGCAGGCGCTCCGCACCGACGTGATGCACCACCACGGCCTGAACGCGTTCCACCTCGACGGTCGCTGGGTCCTCGCCGACGCCAGCCTCGACCCGAAGTTCCTCGAGCGAAAGCGCCTGCCGCGCGTCACCTTCGACGGCGTGAAGGACGCGCTCCTCTCCGCGACCACGATCGACGGCGCGCGCGCCGCCGAGTACCTCGTGTTCCACGGTCGTCACGCCGAGCTGCCGTTCGCCGAGACGACGCAGGCCTTCCTCGACGGCTATCGCAACGCCGACTTCGCCGCGCTGCTCTCGATGGGCGTGTCGATCGCGCCGTCGGGCGGGTGACGGCGGCTCCGCGCGCAGGCACGCACGCGTCGGCGGCGTCGCCGCTCGACCTGTGCCATCGCCGCTACTTGCAGCTCGCGTACTCCGGCAGCACGCACGTCTTCGAGCTCGGGTCGCAGTAGGCGGGCGCGAGGCACTCGCCCGACGCGGAGCACGCGGCGCCGTCATCGGCGAGCGGCACGCAGTGGGCGCCGTCGCACCGCGCGCCGGAGGTGCACTGCGTGCGGGCGTCGCAGGCCTCGCCGGGCGCGGCCGAGGGGCCGGGCGCGCAGCGACCCGAGGGCGCGTCGCAGAGCAGCGAAGCCTCGGGATCGCAGGCGCCGAGCTCGCTCGGATCGCACGGGAAGCGCTCGCCGAGCAGCGCCGCGCAGAGCCCGTCGGCGGCGCAGTAGGTCACGGCGCTGCACGTCCCTCGAGCGGCGGTGGCGCCGGTCGCGCCGCAAGCGTCGCCCTCGCGCGCGTACGCGACGCAGCGGGGGCCGTCGGCCGGGCAGAAGGTCCCTGGGGAGCAGGCGACGCGCGCGAGCCCGAGGGCCCCGACGTCGCGACAGACGTCGCCCGCCTGGCCCGCGGGGAGGCATACGCCGCCGTCGCACGGCGGTGATGCGCCGACCGCCGCGTCGCTCACGCCGGAATCGGCGGCGTCCCCGGCGTCCCCCGCGTCTCCGGCGTCTCCGGCGTCTCCGGCGTCGCCCGTACCGCCGGTATCGGCCGCGGCGCAGAGCAGCCCGTCGGCGCACTGCTCGGAGACGCCGCACCGGCTCCCCGCCGGGAGCGCGCCGCCCGGAGCGCAGGACCGACCGCGCAGGCCGAGGCGGTAGTCGGCGCACGAGGGCTCGATCGTGGCGCAGGTCGCGACGGAGCGCGCGAACGACGGGCTGACGCCGGGCGCGGCCGCTCGGGCGCGGCAGAGCAGCGCTTGGCGCGTCGCGCACGTCCCCGGTCGATAGGCGCGCGCGAGCTCGGCCGGCGTGCAGGCGGCGAGGAGCGCACACTCGTTGCGCGCCCAGGCAGCGCACGCGGTCTCGATCGTCGGGGCGCTCGCGTCGGGCGCGTCGGGCGCGTCGGGCGCGTCGGGCGCGTCGGGCGCATCCGCGGAGGAGGTCTCCGCCTCGGCGTCCTCGGGACCGCGCTCTGCGGCGTGCGGGCCGGCGCTCGTGCAGCCGAAGCCGGCCGCGCCGAGCACGCAGACGACGAGCAGGAGCGCGTGGGGCAGGGGGGGCATGGGCGGAGCGGCGGAGAGGCGGCGAGGCGGCGAGGCGGAGAGGCGAAGAGGCGAAGAGGCGAAGAGGCGAAGAGGCGCGACCTGGAGCATACCGCCCGGCGCGCGAGGAACGGCGTGTGCGCGGCGGGCCGCGGCGTGCGCACCGGCGGGGCGAAATCACCGCGTCTCGCCGCCACGAATTCGCCGCCTCCGGGGCGCGTGCGCGCCTTCTTCGCCGGAATACACCCCTCGCGCGTCGGGCCCCGACTTGCATTCCAGTCCTCGTGCCTCGCGGGGAATTTCGCCTCGAGGCGACCACGCTCGCCCGCGCCGAGCCCCCTCGAGCCAGGCGGCGCCGTGGCGTGCGATCCGCGCTCTTTCCGTCTCTGCCTCCGCATCGGCCCCGCGCGGCGCGCGACCAAGGCCTCGTCCGACGAGAGCCTCCCGCCCCGGCGAGCCCCAATGGGGCTCGGCCTCCACGTCGAGCCCATGGAGAAGATGCGATGGGCGCCCTCAGCTCCGACCTCGCGGGCACGATCACGAAGGCCATCTCGGTCGGCGTCGCTTGCTCGATGTGCGGGCTCGGCTGCAGCAGCAGCGCGAGCAGCGGCAACACCCCGGTCGACGACTGCGCCGACCTCGCCGGCGCGTACAGCGTCACGACCGAGATCGTGAGCACGAACTGCCCTCTGGGACTGCACGTGATCTCGCAGCCGGTGACGTGGACCTTCGTGCAGAGCGCCCCGAGCTGCGCCTTCACGATGACGAACAGTCTCTACCCGAGCTCGGTGTACGCGGGGTACTTCACGATGCTGGGGAGTCAGGCGACCGTCACCTGGACCTCCGTCGATCCGACGCCGACGGTCAGCGGCCGCGCGCTGACCTACTCGTCGGAGAGCCTCACCATCACCCCTGCCGTCGGCACGGCGAGCGCGACGCTGTCGGGCAGTTTCGCGTGGAACAGCGCGTATCCTTGCACGGGCACGACGAACGTCTGCCACGGCAGCGTCGCGTCGGGCTGCCTCACGCCCAATTAGATCGGCTGGCAGCCGGAGCGCCGCCTGCGAGCGTCGCCGCGCAGGGGACTCCGCCGTCTCGTGCCCTCACGGGAACGCCGCGCGCAGCTGCGTCATCGCCACGCGGACGTTCTCGAGCGAGCCGACGATGGCGAAGCCGTGGAAGTCGTAGATCCCGGGCGGGGTCGCGCCGCGCCGGAAGACGAGGTTCCATTTGTTCGTCGCGTTGGCCGCGTTGGCCGCGTCGGGGAACGCCCAGCGCCCGTAGCCCGCGCCCGGGAACGCCGCCTGCGGCAGCTCGGGGGACCACGCCCCCATCGCCTTCGTCCCGCCGGGATCCGCGAGTATGACCGGGAGCCCCTGCTCGCCCGGGCCGACCGAGAGCGGCGTCAGCACGCCCGCCTTCACGTCGATCGTCCAGAAGGCGCTGAAGGCCCCCGTGAGATAGCCAGTCGGCGCCTCGACCGTGAGCGACGAGAGGCTCTCGGGCACGGTCACCTGGATGAGGAACTCGACCACGTGCTGGATGCCGCCGTAGCCGACGCGCACGACCTTGTTGAGCACGTAGTCGGACGTGACGGTCGTGTTGTGCACGTGCCCGCAATAGGCGTCGCCGGGGGCGAGCCAGAAGGCGGGCTGCACCTCGGTGCCGAGCAGCGAGCCCGAGGCCCAGGCGGCGCGGAGCGCGCTCGACGAGGTCGCCCCGGCGCCGTCGGCGGCGCTGCCGCACTCGGTCGGGTTGTAGCACTCGCCGAAGCCGTCGCTCGACCAGGCGATCTGGAGCTCGCGCCCGTGGTCGAACGCGTTGAGGAACTCGGAGCCTCCCCACGAGAGGTGATCGATCCCGCCGGCCATGCGCGCGGAGGAGCCGAGCTCGATGATGGCGTTCGCCGCGCGACCAGCGGGGCCGTAGGTCACGGCCGCCTGCGGGCGGAGATCCTGGCCGATCGTGGCGGCGGGGTTCGGGCTCGCGACCAGGCGCCCATTGCGCCCTTCGCGCAGCCCGTAGTGCACGTAGTGGAGCACGGCCGCGGGGTAGTCGGCGCCGAAGGCGGCCTGCAGATCGGCGTAGCTCTGCAGGTACTCGGTGACGGCGAACGCGGGCGTCGCGACGCGCCCCTCGGCCATCCCGTGATGGAGCCAATGGAGGCGCGCCGCCGCGGCATCCGTGATCCCCGCGGCCGCGAGATCGGGGTTCTCGCAGAGGTAATAGGCAGGGTCGAACACCGCGGGATCGAAGTGCGAGCCCATCGCGGCGGACGCGACAGGGGGCGTCGTCGGGCAGCCGGGCGCGGCGGTGTCGGCAGCGGCGTCGGGCGGCGCGCTCGCGTCGGTCGCGCCACCGGTGTCGGTCGCTCCACCGGCGTCGGCCGGTGCTGACGTCGCGTCGACCGCGTCGGCCGCGTCGGTCGCGTCGGCCGCGTCGGCGAAGGCGCTCGAATCGCCATCCGCAGCCGCATCGCGCGCGCCGGCGTCGCCGACGTCGGGAGCGCTCTGATCGGCCACGGTCGCGTCCGAGGTGGCTTGCGCGCTCGCGTCGCCGCAGCCGGCGCCGACTGCAGCGAGCGCGAGCAGCGCGAGCAGCGCGAGCGCGCCGCCGACGGGCGGGGGCGACGACGCGGAGGGGGCGAGGACCGGCATGCGGGCGAGCATAGTTCACGCCGCTCGCGCCGACGCACGCGCTCGCGCCTCGCGACGCACGATCTTCTTCGCTCGCGTCGACGCCGCGCGCGCGCGGGCGTCCGTATGCTCGGCGGCTCGCTCCGGTGGGGGGCGAAGGAGGAGCACGCATCATGACGAAGAAGCTGATCGCGGTGGTCGGAGCGACGGGCGCGCAAGGTGGAGGGCTCGCGGAGGCCATCCTCTCGGATCCCGCGGGGCCGTTCGCCCTGCGCGCCATCACGCGCAAGCCCGACTCCGACAAGGCGCGCGCGCTCGCCGCGCGTGGGGCCGAGGTCGTGACGGCGGATCTCGACGATCGCGCGTCGGTGACGAAGGCCTTCGCGGGCGCGCACGGCGCGTACTGCGTGACGAATTTCTGGGAGCACTTCTCGCCCCAGCGGGAGCTCGCGCAGGCGCGCAACCTGGCCGAGGCCGCGAAGGCCGCGGGGGTGCGGCACGCCATCTGGTCGACGCTGGAGGACACGCGCCTGCGGGTGCCGCTCACCGACGCGCGCATGCCGACGCTCCTCGGCGAGTACAAGGTCCCGCACTTCGACGCGAAGGGCGAGTCGGACGCGCACTTCGCCGCGCTCGGCGTGCCGACGACGTACCTGCTCACGTCGTTCTACTGGGAGAATCTCCTCTACTTCGGCATGGGCCCGAAGCCGCGCGCCGACGGCAAGCTCTCGTTCGCGCTGCCGATGGCCGATCGGAAGCTTCCGGGCATCGCGGTCGAGGACATCGGTCGCTGCGCGTACGGCATCCTGCGCGCGGGCGAGGCGCACGTCGGCAAGCGGATCGGCGTCGCCGGCGAGCACCTGACCGGCGCCGAGATGGCCGCGCAGCTGTCGCGGGCGCTCGAGCGCGAGGTGGTCTACGACTACCTGCCGCCGGAGCAGTACCGCGCGCTCGGGTTCCCCGGCGCCGACGATCTCGGCAACATGTTCCAGTACAACCGCGACTTCTCCGACGAGTTCTGCGCCCGGCGCGACCTCTCGGTGGCGCGCGCGCTCGATCCGAAGCTGCAGACGTTCGCGACCTGGCTCTCGCGCAACAAGTCGAAGATCCCGCTCGGCTGACGGCGCGATCGGCCGCGGCATGCCCCCACCCCGATTGCGATCGCGGTGCGGGGCTTGTCGGCCGACAGCTCGCCGGCGACTCGGGCGCCCGGAGCGCCGCGCCGGCGCTACCGTGCGCAGCCGGAGGTCTCGCGGTGTTCCTGCCCGTCGGCCACGATCGTCCGCTCCGCCGCGCGCCCATCGTCACGCTCGCGATCGCGCTGATCTGCCTGCTCGCGCAGTTCGAGCAGTGCTCGCGCGCGTCGTCGGTCGCCCAGGTGCAAGAGGCGCAGGCGAACGTGCGCTTCGTCGAGCAGAAGATCGTCACGCACTACCTGACCTCGCTCAAGGTCGGCGGCGTGACCGGCGCGCCGCCGAGCGACAAGCTCGACGACACCGCGCCGTTCGTCGTGCCGCTCTCGCCCGACGGCTCCGTCGAGAAGCGCCCCGGCGCGATCGTCGCGATGTTTCGCGCCGGCAAGCTCTGCGCACCGACGTTCCACCTGCACGGCGAGCTGCAAGCGGCCGAGGACGCGCTCGCCCGCCTCTCGCGTCGGGAGCTCGTCGAGGCCTACGGCTACCGCCCGTCGCAAGGGATCTCCGCGAACGCGCTGCTCGCCGCGTTCCTCCACCAAGGGTGGGCCGATCTCGCCGGCAGCCTGCTCTTCGTGTGGCTCTTCGGGCTCGCGCTGGAGGACCGCTGGGGGCACGTCGTCTTCGGGGCGCTCTACGCCTTCGCCGCGGTCGTCGGCGCGCTCGCGTCCGCGCTCGTGCAGCCGGGCTCGGAGGTCCCCGTCATCGGCTCGGGCGGCGCGGTCGCCGCGGCGATGGGGGCGTTCGTGGTGCGCTTCCAGGGGGCGAGGCTCAAGCTCCTCTACTGGAAGTTCTGGGGCTCCTCGTTCTTCGGCGTCGACGTCGTCTACGTGCGCGCGTGGCTCGCCGCGCCGGTGTGGCTCTGCTGGGCGATCGCGAGCTCGCTGTGGCTCACGGGCCCCGCCGAGCGGGCCGGTGGGCAGGTCGCGCTCGTCACGCTGGGCGCCTGCAGC
Source organism: uncultured delta proteobacterium (assembly GCA_903923175.1). Classification (GTDB taxonomy): domain Bacteria; phylum Myxococcota_A; class Polyangia; order Polyangiales; family JADJMO01; genus CAIXWQ01. Next base: position 7,811 of record CAIXWQ010000793.1, read on the forward strand.
GCGCTCGGGGCCTCGGTCGCGCTGGCTCTGCGCTTCGCCGGCCTCGACGCGCGGCTCGGCCCCGAGGACGAGCGCGAGCTCTCCGAGGACGAGCGATGGGAGGCCGAGGTGGCGAGCGCGCAGGCGATCGCCGAGGCCGATCCGCGCGGCGCGATCGCGAAGCTGCGCGCCGTGCTGCGCGCGC
>CAIXWQ010000794.1 GCA_903923175.1 uncultured delta proteobacterium
AAGATCTCGGAGTGCGATCACGTGACGGTCGGGGAGACGCGACGGCGACTGCGAGGCGTCAGGCGACGGGCGTGGCCTCACACCTCACACGAGGCCGATCGCGTCCGCGGTTCTTGACTGGTAGGCGGTTGACAAGCGCACGTAGGCCGTCGGCTGCAGGTCGTACTCGAGCTGGTCCGCCGACCACTTCTTCTTGCTGGTCTTCAGCTCCCAGACCTGCGGGACGGCGCCGTTGATGACGAGCGCATCCAGCGCACCGATGAGAGGGGCGTCGAGCACGTCACCGAACTCCGGGTCGGTGATCTCGAGGGAGAACGGCAGCTCCACGCCGACGACGCGATCCGGCAGCTCCACGCGGTCCATGAAGACGTCGATCATCTTCGCGCCCTGGTCGATGCACTTGCCGAGGTCGTCGCCTTCGTCGAAGAGCACGGGGATGCGGTCCCCCTCGACGGCGATGGAGAGCCGCTCGCGGAAGATGTTCTTCACCTCGTCGCGATCGGCGGGCTTCGCCTTCGTCGACGTGGTGAGGTGGAAGCCCACGGCCTCGTGCCAAGCGGTGCCGAAGGCGAGCGCGACGGGGCGGAACTGCGGGACGACGCCGTAGATGTACGCCAGGGCGTAGCGCCGGGGGCAGGAGATGAACGACTTGAGCTGCGACACGGAGATGTGGGGGATCGCGCGCAGCTCGGCGAGCGACTTGATGGCGGTGGTCGAATGCATGGAGCTCCCTTCAGCTCGCGCCTCGTCTCGCCCCGGGGATAAGCTGGCGAGATGACGCGCACGAGGATGTGGACGGTCGGCGTTGGCGCTGCCCCGGCTCGCATCGCGAGCTACTCGGGGCACTTGGAGAAGGATCTCGAGGACTGGATCCGGAACGACCCGTCGATGCTGATCGACGGGCTTCAATGGGTCCGGCGCCAGGGCGTTTTCTCGGCTGACCAGAGTCGGCTGGATCTGCTCGGACTGCTTCGTCCGAGTACGTGGGTCGTCGCAGAGCTGAAGGCGGGCGTGGTCGATCCGGCGACGCTGACCCAGGCGTTGGGCTACGCGCTCAACGTCGGGACCATGTCGCGCGCCGAGCTCGAGCGGTTCGTAGACCCTGCGCTGGCCCTCGATGCCGACACACTTGGAGCCGCTCTCGGGGAGGAGCAGACGTCGCGACAGGTCCAGCTCGTGCTCGTTGGAACGTCGCAGTCGCCTCGCCTGCGCCCGGCGATCGAGTTCCTGCAGACGAACGGGCTGACAGTGCCGATCACGGTCGTCACGTTCGAGCTGTTCCGCGAGGGCGACGGACCGATCTTCATGACTCGGTCTGTCGAGGACGTGGCACCCGAGGAGCAGACCGCGACGAACCCGACGAGCCGCTCCATCGACACGGTGCTCGACCTCGCACGAGAGTACGGCGTCGGGCCCGAAGTCGATGCCGTTCGCGCTTGGGCGAGCGAGTCCGGCCATCGCATGAGGGTCTGGTCGACGTCTTTTGCGATCACGTACTCGAAGTTCAGGACCAAGACGATGATCTACGCGGCGCCGTTGCCTGGAAAGGTGCGGCTCGGCTACGAGCCCGCGCTCCTAGCTGACGAGTTGGGGCTCGCCGAGGAGGCCGTCGTAGCGGCGCTCGGAGAGATCTACACGGTGCGGGAGCCTGCAGCGGTGCGCTCGTTCGTAGAAGGAATCCGCAAGCTCTACGCTGCAGCCGGTCGTCCGGCCGCTGCGCCGCCGGTAACCTGAGGTGCTGCATTCGAGTGCGCGGGCGTGCCGGCGGGAACCCCCACCGGCCCAGCCCCGGGCCCCTACGCTGCCGCCCCGTTCGCCCCTGACAGCTCCTCGATCACCCCGCTCGCCTCGCGGCGCGTGAGGTGCTGCGGCTCGGTCTTCCCGGTCCGCTCGACGAGCATCGCGGTGAGGTCGACCTGCGCGAGCCCCCGCCGTCGCGCCGCCGCGTGGATGGCGGCGAGCTGACGCGACGTGAGCCGATCGCCCACGCTCGGCGTCCCCACGGGGGCCGGCGTCATGCGCACCGGCCCCGGCGTCGACGGCATCGGAGCCCCGCCCCGGTGCAGCTCGAGCCCCACGCCGAGCAGCGACGCCGCCTTCTTCAGCGCGTCGCTGGCCGCCGCCTTCGCCGTGTCCCCGAGGTCTACAACGAAGCCCTCGCGGCTCCGGGTGACCGTGGATCCGCCGAAGGCCATCTTCACGACCCCGTCGGCCGCGAGCTTGCCGATCACGATCATCTCGTCGCCGACGAGCTCGTGCTTCACGATCTCGAAGGACCACTCCGTGCATCCCTCGTTCAGCCGCTCAACGACGGCGAAGGTGGGCACGTACGAGAGCTGCTTCCCGCCCTGGCCCTGCCGGTGTCGCACCAGCTCGGGCGGGAACGGGCGCGTCAGGATCTTCTTGTCCACGATCACGCCCTCCCCACGTGCCGCGAGAGCACGTCGCCGGCGATGGTCTCGATCTCGAGGCGTCGAGCCGGGCTCGCCGTCTTCGCCGACGCGGTCATCGCGTTCACGAAGTCGTAGAGCGGCACGTGCTCCGGCAACGCCACCGTGCCGGTCTCCTTGAGCAGCTCTCCCTCGAGCTCCTTGCGCTCGGGGATCGTGAGCTCGCGCAGCGACTCGATCTGCCGCAGCACGTCCTCGACCATGAAGCTCACGGCGGCGGACCACTGATCCATCACGCCGCGCGCACGCACCACCGCCGACGGGATGGCCTCGGCCACGCCGTCACGGAGACGCTGCGCATCACCGACGTGGCGGAAGGAGAAGCCCGAGCCCCGCTCGGCCCTCTTCAACCCGTTGCTGCACACGAGGCGCCAGATCACCGGCGTCAGGTGCACCGCGGAGCGCGCGAACGACGACGAGGTGATGTCAAGGCCGAGGGCGCTCACATCCCCGGGCTTGATCGCCTTCCTCTCGCTCGGGAGCACGAGGCGCAGGTTGTCGACGAGCCCCGATGCCACGCCGCGCACGCGCACCTCGTGCAACATCCCGTGCTTCACGAGCGCGTCGCGGATCGTCTCGACGAGCTCCACCGGATCGAGCGGCGCGTACCGGCCCGACACGATGGCCGCGACCTCGTCGCCCCGGAGGCGCAGCGTGGCGCCGGCGTTGTCGTTGCTGACGTTCATCAAGTAGTTCACCGTGGCGAGCTGCAGCGGCGCCGGGAGCTTCTTGATGAAGTCGCCGGGCGCGCCGAGGCGGGCCATGAGGTTGCCGAACGCGTTCCCGCGCAGGGGCTTCGGCTCGTGGTGCCCCGCGAGCGGGGCGAGGGCGAAGCGGCCGTCCGAGGGCACGACGCCCCAGGTCTTGATATCCACGATCGGCAGATCGCGGTGCTCGCCGTCGTGCCGGTGCGCGCGC
>CAIXWQ010000795.1 GCA_903923175.1 uncultured delta proteobacterium
GCCCCCCGCCGTCACGAGACGAACCGCATCGGCCTTGAACTTGGCCGTGAACACGCGTCGCTTACGTCTTGCCATGGATCACTCCTCCAGCGGCTATCACGCTTCCAGGAATGTCCACAAAACCGGGGGAACTCCAGTCGCGCAGCTCCGAGACCGGCGGGACGTTCGGCAGCGCCGTGAGCCACCGTCCGATCGTCGCGTGCCACGCGGTGCCGAACACGAACGCCACGGGCCGGAAGTCCGCCGGGGCGCGCTCGATGTACTGGAAGTTGAACTTGCGCGGGCACTGCAAGAAGAGCTTGAGCGCGCTTACCGACAGGTGTGGCCGCGCACGCAGATCCGAGAGCGAGTCGTTCATGTAGATCTCCAAGGTGCGGCAAAGGACGAAGGCCGACGCCGCACGCCCTTGCGGACGTCGGCGCCGGCCCTCTCCGGGTTGTCGTTCAGGCGTGCGCGCCGCTGCCGTTCGAGCCGATCAGCTCGGACAAGAGCGACGACGCCTCGCGCTTGGTGAGCGCGTGCAACTCGCCCTTGTTGAACCGCTCGCCGAGCATCGCCACGAGATCGTCGCGGCCGATGTCCTGCTTGCGGGTGACGGACTGGATCGCAGCGAGCTGCTTCGTCGTGATGCGCTCCCCCACCGCCGCCGTAATCGCAGGGGCGTTCTTCTTCTCGTGCGTGACGGCTGACGCGGTGGGCGACGCGCCGTACAGCTCGAGCCCGACACCGAGCAGGGACGCCGCCTTCTTCAGCGCGTCGCTCGCAGCGGACTTGTGCGTGTCGCCGAGGTCGACGATGTGCCCTTCGCGGTCACGCGTGATCGATGCGCCGCCGAAGGCCATCTTGATGATGCCGTCGGCCACGAGCTTGCCGACGACGATCACCTCGTCCTCGACGATCTCGTGCTTCACGATCTCGAAGGCCCACGCGTCGCACCCCTCGTTCAAGCGGGCGATGACGGCGCGGGTCTCGATGTAGTTGAGCGTCTTGCCGTGCTGGCCCTGACGCTGCTTGATCTGCTCGGGCGCGAAGGGGCGCGTGAGGATGTCCTTCTTCATCACGCCCTCCCCACGTGCCGCGAGAGCACGTCGCCCGCGATGGTCTCGATCTCGAGACGCCGGGCCGGGTTCGCCGTCTTCGCCGACGCGGTCATCGCGTTCACGAAGTCGTAGAGCGGCACGTGCTCCGGCAACGCCAGCGCGCCGGTCTCCTTGAGCAGCTCGCCCTCGAGCTCCTTGCGCTCGGGGATGGTGAGCTCGCGCAGCGACTCGATCTGCCGTTGCACGTCCTCGACCATGAAGCTCACGGCGGCGGACCACTGGTCCATGACGCCGCGCGCACGCACCACCGCCGACGGGATGGCCTCGGCCACGCCATCACGGAGCCGCTGCGCGTCGCCGACGTGCCGGAAGGAGAAGCCCGAGCCCCGCTCGGCCTTCTTCAGCCCGTTCGAGCAGACGAGCCGCCAGATCACCGGCGTCACGTGCACAGCGGATCGCGCGAACGACGACGAGGTGATGTCGAGCCCGAGGGCGCTCACGTCCCCCGGCTTGATCGCCTTCTTCTCGCTCGGCAGCACGAGCCGGAGGTTGTCGACGAGGCCCGACGCGACGCCGCGCACGCGGACCTCGTGCAGCATCCCGTGCTTCACGAGCGCATCGCGAATCGTCTCGACGAGCTCCACCGGATCCAGCGGGGCGTACCTGCCCGACACGATGGCCGCGACCTCGTCGCCCCGCAGCCGCAGCGTGGCGCCGGCGTTGTCGTTGCTCGCGCAGAGCAAGTAGTTGACCGTTGCCAACTGCAGCGGCGCCGGCAGCTTCTTGATGAAGTCGCCGGGCGCGCCGAGGCGGGCCATGAGGTTGCCGAAGGCGTTCCCGCGCAGGGGCTTCGGCTCGTGGTGCCCCGCGAGCGGGGCGAGGGCGAAGCGGCCGTCCGAGGGCACGACGCCCCAGGTCTTGATATCCACGATCGGCAGATCGCGGTGCTCGCCGTCGTGCCGGTGCGCGCGC
>CAIXWQ010000796.1 GCA_903923175.1 uncultured delta proteobacterium
CGCCGGCCGCGGGATCGCAGCTGTCGGTGGTGCAGGGGTCGCCGTCGTCGACCTTCGGCGCGGCGCTCGCCACGCACGCGCCGGCGGCATCGCAGCTCTCGAGGCCGTTGCACGCGTCGCCGTCCGAGCACGAAGTCCCCGCCGAGACGGGCGTGTGCGTGACGGTGCCGTCCGCCGCGCACGCGTCGACGGTGCACGGGTTGCCGTCGTCGAGCGGCGTCGTCGCGTCGGGGCCGCAGGCGGGCGGCGTCGAGTCGGGCGGCGTCGAGTCGGGCGCCCCCGAATCGGGCGCGTCGGCGCCGGGGCCGTCGGAGCCGCAGCCCACGGCGGCGCTCGAGGCGGCGGCGGTGACGGCGACGAGCAGCGCCAGGCGAAGGACGCGAAGGGCGCGAAGGGCGCGAAGGGCGCGAGGGAGCGGGAGTTGGTGCATCGGGAGCATCACGCGTCGCTGCGTGGCGGAGCTTCGCCGCGCCGGCGCCGGCGCCTACGCCAGAGCCACGAACGCGCTGCCCGTGCCGCGGCCGTCGGGTCGCGGCAAGCACTCATCCTTGGAGCTCGGCGCCAACGGCCCGAGCGGCGCGCTCACGCCGTGACGTCGCGCAACCCCGCGCCGCGTCGACGCGCGCTCAGTGGCAGTTCTCGAACGTGATCGTCCCCTTCACCGCGGGGTCGGCGCAGTCGACGACCGCCTTGCCCATGACGTTGGTCACGCGGTTCACGGTGCTGTGCTGCTTGGCGATGCTGAGCGTCACGCACTCGCCGAGGTGCTGCCCCTTCTTGGCGCCCGCGGCGAAATAGAAGGCGTCGCCGCTGCCGTCGGCCTTCTCGTGGAAGCGGAAGCGCGCGCCGCTCTCGGCCTCGAGCTCGACGCCGAGCATGCCCATCGGCGAGAGGCTCCGGCACGCGTTCGGCTGGAACGTCTTGCCGTCGACGTCGAGCGAGCCGGAGAGCTTGTTGGTGCAGCCAGCGAGCGAGCCGCCGAGGCCGCACACCAGGGCGAAGGCGAAGGCGAGGCGCGACATCCCCCGAGCAGACCGCCAGTGGCGCGGTCGTGCAAGCGGCGGCGCTCGCCGAACGGCGAGAGGCCGTGGCTACGCAGGCTGGGAGCTCGAGCGCGGCGCCATCGAGTTCCCCTTCTTCTTCTTCTCCGGCTTGTCGGCGTACTTCTCGAGGAAGTCGTCGTACGAGCCGCGGAAGTCGATGAGGCCGTCCTTGGTGAAGGCGAACAGGCGCGTCGCGAAGCTCGTGATCAGGTCGCGGTCGTGCGAGACGACGAAGCAGGTGCCTTCGTAGCGCACGAGCGCCTCGCCGAGCGCCACGATCGACTCGAGGTCGAGGTGGTTGGTCGGCTCGTCGAGGACGAGCACGTTGTCCTTCGTGAGCATCAGCTTCGCGAACATGAGGCGCACCGCCTCGCCGCCGGAGAGCGCGTCGGTCGGCTTGAGCCCCTCTTCGCCCTTGAAGAGCATCTTGCCGAGGAGGCTGCGGATGTCCGAGGTGTGGGCCATGTTGTCCCAGCCGTGCAGCCACTCGTTCACGGTGGTGCCGTTGGCGATCCCCTCGCGGTGATCCTGCGCGAGGTAGCCGACCGAGACCTTGTGCCCCCAGGTGATCGTCCCCTCGTCGGGCGGCAGCTCGCCGACGAGCATCTTGCAGAGCGTCGTCTTGCCCACGCCGTTGGCGCCGACGATGGCGATCTTCTCGCCCTTGGTGATCAGCGCCTCGAAGTGGTCGCACACCTTCACGTCGGGCCAGCGCTTGGAGATCTGCTCCATGTGGAGCGTCTGCTTGCCCGAGGGGACCTTCACCTGCAGCTGGATGTACGGCCGCTCGATGTTCGACTTCTTCAGGTCGGCGATCTGCAGCTTCTCGATCTGCTTCTTGCGGCTCTGCACCTGCGAGCTGCGCGTGCCGGCGGCGAAGCGGGCGACGAACTCCTGCAGCTGCGAGATGCGCTTGCTGCGCTCGGAGTTCTCCTGCTCGATCCGGCCGCGGACCTGCGTCTTCGCCATGACCATCTCGTCGTAGGCGCCCGGGTAGACGATGATCGTCTCGTAGTCGATGTCGGCGATGTGCGTGCAGATCGCGTTCAGGAAGTGGCGGTCGTGGGAGATCACGATCAGCACGCCCTGGTAACCGGAGAGGAAGCGCTCCAGCCAGCGGATCGAGTCGAGGTCGAGGTTGTTGGTCGGCTCGTCGAGGAGCAGCGCCTCGGGCTTGCCGAACAGCGCCTGCGCGAGGAGCACGCGCAGCTTGAGGCCGCCCGAGATCTCCTTCATCGGCTTGTCGTGCTGCGACTCGGCGATGCCGAGGCCGGCGAGCAGCTCGGCCGCGTCGGGCTCGGCGGTGTAGCCGTCTTCGTCGGCGATGATGTGCTCGAGCTCGCCGAGGCGCTCGCCCTCCTCGTCGGTGATCTCCGCCTTGGAGAGCAGCGTCTCCTTCTCGTGGACCGCGGCCCAGAGCGGCTTGTTCCCCATCATCACGACGTCGAGCACGCGCTTGTCCTCGAAGCCGAACTGGTCCTGCTTGAGGACGGAGGTCTTCTCGGGGCGCGACACGAGGCCGGTGTCCGGCTCGAGGATCCCTTCGAGGATCTTCATGAACGTCGACTTGCCGGCGCCGTTGGGGCCGGTGAGGCCGTAACGACGCCCGGGGGCGAAGTTGACGTTCACGTCGTCGAAGAGACGTTTGCTGCCGTAGGCCTTGGTGACGCCGGTGACCTGGATCGCGCTCATGGGAGGGCGCGCTGTTTAGCAGAAC
>CAIXWQ010000797.1 GCA_903923175.1 uncultured delta proteobacterium
ACCGCGCGTCGCATCGCCAGGAAGCGCTCGCACGACTCCTCGCAGCGCGCGCGAAACCCCGCGTCCGCCTCCGCGCGCGCCACCAGCGCCGCGAGCGTCGCCTCGGCGGCGGGCCCCTCGTGGGCCACCAGCAGCGCGTCGCACCCGGCCTCGATCGCGCGCACGCCGACGTCGGCCACCTCGCGCACGTCCGCGCCGCCCGAGGGGCTGACCCCCTTCATGAACAGATCGTCCGAGAAGCAGACGCCGCGAAATCCGAGCTCGGTGCGCAGCACGTCGTGCACCACGCGGCGCGAGAGGGTCGCCGGCACACCCGCGTCGAGGGCGTCGAAGATCACGTGCGCCGTCATCACCGAAGGCACCACCGCGATGCCCGCCTCGGCCGCGGCCCGGAACGGCGCGAGCTCGACGGCGTCGAGCCGCGCGCGGTCATGGCGCAGTCGCGGGAGCGCGAGGTGCGAGTCGAGCTCGGTGTCGCCGTGGCCCGGGAAGTGCTTCGCGCACGAGAGCACGCCGCCGCGCGCGAGCCCTCGCGCGTAGGCGAGCCCCGCCGCAGCGACGCGCGCGGCCGTGCTCGCGAAGGCGCGATCGCCGATCACCGGGTTGCGAGGGTTCGTGTCGACGTCGAGCACCGGAGCGAAGCTCATGGAGAAGCCGAGCGCGGCGAGCTCGAGCGCCACCGCGCGCGCGAGCTCCTCGAGCGCGGCGTCATCCAGCGCGCCGGGCCCCGAGGCGACCGCGCGCATCGCGGGGACCTGCAGCAGCGGCGCGCCGAGCCGCTTCACGCGCCCCCCCTCCTGGTCGACCGAGATGAGCGGCGGCAGCGTCACCGGGCTCGCGTCGACGACGGCCGCGTTGAGCGCCGCGACCTGCGCGAGATCGACCTGCGCGTCGGTCCCATCCTCGCGCCGCGCGATCGTCGCGATGTTGCGCCGGAAGAGCAGCACCCCGCCCCGCTCGCCGCGCCCGAGCGCCGACCCCAGCGTCGAAGGGAGCGTGGTCCCCTCGAACCCCACGACGAGCAGCTGTCCGCAGGTGATCTCGAGCGTGCGCTTCGTCGTGAGCTCCATCCTCGCTCGCTACCGCGCAGCAGCGCGCGAGGCCAACTGCGTGCGCGTCGTGGCTCGTCCGCGGGCGCGATCCACGCACGGATTTTCGGGGTGTTCGAAGGGTACCAGCGGGAGGTTTCCGAGCGATGTTGACGCGTCGCGGCGCCGTGGTAACGACTGAATGGTGATTCATTCTCGGCGGCGACACGAAGCGCGCCGACCGATCCAGGTTCCGTAGGAGGCAGGTCCATGTCGAACGCCCAGACCGCGCAGAACCGCTACAAGGCCGATCTCCGGGAGATCCGCTTCCTCCTGTTCGAGCAGTTCGGCCTCGGCGAGCTCCTCGGCAAAGAGCCCTACGCGTCCTGGGGCGAGGACGAGGTCAACATGGTCCTCGACGAGAGCTACAAGTTCTCGTGCGACGTCCTCGGCCCGCTGAACTCCGTCGGTGATCGCGTCGGCTGCCACATCGAGAACGGCCAGGCCGTCACCCCCCCCGGCTTCAAAGAGGCGTGGACCAAGCTGTACGAGGCGGGCTGGAAGTCGGTCGGCGTGAAGACCGAGCACGGCGGCCAGGGCGCGCCGATGGCGCTCTCGGTGGCGGTCGAGGAGTTCCTCTCGGGCGCCAACGTCGCGTTCGCGATGTACCCGGGCCTCACCGTCGGCGCCTCGGAGGTCATCGATCACTTCGGCACCCCCGCGCAGAAGGAGCTCTATCTCCCGCGCATGTTCGACGGCCGCTGGGCCGGCACGATGTGCCTCACCGAGCCCGCCGCCGGCTCGGACGTCGGCGCCGCGCGCTCGACGGCGAAGAAGCTCCCGAACGGGAAATACTCGATCAAGGGGACCAAGCTCTTCATCTCCGGCGGCGACAACGACTTCACCGAGAACATCATCCACCTCGTGCTCGCGCGCGTGGACGGCGCGCCGCAGGGGACCAAGGGGCTCTCGCTCTTCATCGTCGGCAAGATGAAGACCGACGCGAGCGGTGCCATCCTCGGCCCGAACGACGTCGCGCTCGGCGGCCTCGAGCACAAGATGGGCATCAACGGCTCGACCACCGCGCTGCTCAACTTCGGCGAGAACGATCAGTGTGAGGGCGAGCTGGTCGGCACCGTCGAGAACCTCGGCATGCCGCAGATGTTCAAGATGATGAACGTCGCGCGCATCGGCGTCGGCCTGCAGAGCGTGTCGGTCGCCTCGGCGGCGTTCCTCAACGCCCTCGAGTACTCGAAGGAGCGCAAGCAGGGGCCGAACATCCGCAACTGGAAGGACGCCAACGCCCCGCGCGTGGCGATCATCGAGCACCCCGACGTCCGCCGCATGCTCCTCGACATGAAGGCGCGCGTCGAAGGGATCCGCTGCCTCATCGTGAAGCTCGCCCGCCACCAGGACGGCTTCGTCGTCAACCAGGGCAAGGACGACGCGGCCGCCTCGTACCACCTCGGCCAGGTCGACCTCCTCGTGCCGCTGGTCAAGGCGTACGGCTCCGATCAGTCGTTCCGCATCTGCGAGACGGCCATCCAGGTCTACGGCGGCGTCGGCTACACGAAGGACTACCCCGCCGAGCAGTACTGCCGCGACTCGAAGATCTTCTCGATCTACGAGGGCACCAACCACATCCAGTCGATGGACCTGGTCGGCCGCAAGCTCGGGCAGAACGGCGGCGCCAACCTGCAGGCGTTCCTCGGCGACATCGGCAAGTTCATCGCCGAGAACGCGAGCCACCCCGCCCTCGGCCCGTCGATCAAGGAGCTCCAGGCTGCGCACGAGGCGGTCGGCATGACCGCGATGCGCATGCTCGGCTGGTTCCAGATGGGCCAGATGTCGATGGTGCCCGTGGTCTCCACGCGCTTCCTCGAGATGATGAGCGAGCTCGCCGTCGGCTGGCTGCTCCTCGTCGGCGCGAGCATCGCCATCGAGAAGACCAAGGGGCTCGCCGACGGCGAAGAGGGCGCGAAGGACCGCGCCTTCTACGCCGGCAAGACGCTCGCCGCGAAGTACTTCGCGATGAACGTGCTCCCGGGCGTGAAGCTGAAGGCCGAGGTCCTCGGCCGCGAGGACACCTCCTCGCTCGACATCAGCGACACCGCGTTCGCCACCGTCTGAAGGCGCTCGAACAGCACGAAGGCGCGAGGGCCCGAGCCTTCGCGCCTTCGGCGTTTTCGTGCGGTCCGTCGCGGCGTCACACGATGAGGTGACGCTACGCGCGAAGCGGCCAGCCGGAGAGAGCGCGGAACGAGGCGCTCAGTGCAGCGTCGAGATCGCGTGCGCGGAGCCGCTCGGCGCGGGCCCGGCGCCGACGACCTTGTACGTCATCGGCACGTCGATCTTCAGGACCTCGCCGGCCTTGATGTCGACGTCCTGCCCGAACTCCGGCATCCCGACGTGCGACACCACGAGCTTGGCCTTGCCCACGGGGATGCCGCCGATGCGGTACTTCCCGGTGAGGTCCGTCGCCATGTGCAGCGCGTTCGGCAGCACGAAGACCGTCGCCGTCGGCACGTCGGTGCCTGGCGCCATCCCCGGCAGCCAGGTCAGCCCGTAGGCGCCCGGCGCGGTGAGGAAGAGCGGCACCGCCGTCTGCCCGCGGATCGCGAGCCGCGTGATCACCTGGCGCGTCGGGAGGTTCGGCGTGTACGGCGTCGCGTCCTCGTTCGCGATCAGCAGCCGCTGACCGAGCGAGAGGTCAATCAGCGTCGGCAGGATCGAGCACTCCCTGAGCGTGACGAGCTTGTCGGCGCGGCTCGGTCGCACGTAACCCGCGGTGCGGATGACCGCGACGAGGGCGTCGGCGAGCTGGCCCCCCGCCCCCGCGCGATACTCCGGCGCGTAGTTCGGCACCGCCGCCTCGCACTGCTTCGGCAGCGGCACGAACTTGCGCAGCCGCGCCGGATCGCCGGACACGGTGATGGTCCCCTCGATGGCCCCGGTCTCGCCCGTGTACTCCGTCGCGTGCGCCGGATTCACGACCGCGTCGATGGCCGAGTCGTCGAGCGGGAACTTGTCCGCGGGAGCCTGCGGCGGCGTCGCGAGCGGCGCCGCGGTCGCGGCCGTCGCCGAATCGCGCCCGATCGGCGAGCTCCCGTCGGACTTCTTCGAGGGGCGGCAGGCGAGTGTGGCCGCGCTCGCCAAGACGAGCACGGTGCACGCGCCGAGGGTCGAAAGGCGCCTCATCACATCAGAGACTGAGCCGCGCTGATCGCCATGTCCAGCGAACGCCCCGGCATCAGACCGAAGTACAGGACGAGCGCCGACGCGAGCACCATCGCCGCCGTGACGTAGCCGCTCTTCATCGGCACCGCCTCGACCGCGCCAGGCTGCGGCTCCTTCATGTAGAGGAACACCAGCACGCGCAGGTAGTAGAAGGCGGCGAGCACGCTGTTGAGCAGGCCGATGACGGCCAGCCACGTGAAGCCCCCCTCGATCGCCGACTGGAAGATGAAGAGCTTCCCGAAGAAGCCCGACATCGGCGGGATGCCCGCGAGCGAGAGCAGGAAGAGCGTGAACGGGAGCGCGACCGCGGGGTTGCGGCGTCCGAGACCGGCGAGGTCCTCGTACGACACGGCCTCCTTCCCCTTCGAGCCGCACAGGATCAGCGCGCCGAAGGCGCCTGCCTGGGTGACGGTGTACTGGAGGAGATAGAAGAGGATCGCGGCCTTGCCGTTGCGCGACGCCGACGGGTCGCCATGACCCCAGGCCGCGACGAGCCCGATGAGCAGGTAGCCCGCGTGCGCGATGCTCGAGTACGCGAGCATGCGCTTGACGTTCTCCTGGCGGATCGCGATGAGGTTCGCCACGACCATCGTCGCGACGGCGAGCCCCGCGACGACCGGCGGCCAGCCCGCGCCCCACGACGACGAGAACTTGTCGCCGAAGGCGACGAGCAGCACGCGCATCGCGGTGGCGACCGCGGCGGCCTTGACCACCACGCTCATGAACGCCGTCGCCGGCGTCGGCGCGCCCTGATACGCGTCGGGCGTCCACATGTGGAACGGCACCGCCGAGATCTTGAACGCGAGGCCGACCAGGATCATCGCCATGGCGATGATCACCGTCGTGAGCCGCGACGGATCGCGCGCGTAGCCGAAGCTCCCCGAGGCGAGCGCGTCGCGGATTCCGGCGAGCGCCGTGGTGCCGGTCGCGCCGTACATCAGCGCGAAGCCGTACAGCATGATCGCCGCGGCGAACGAGCCGAGCAGGTAGTACTTCATGCCGCCTTCCGCGCTGCGCGGGTTGGTGCGGCGGAACGAGGTCATGGCGTAGACGCCGATCGACATCGTCTCGAGCCCGATGAAGAGCGCGAGGAAGTCACCCGCCGCGACCAGCAGCACGCCGCCGATGGCCGACAGGATCATCAACGCGTAGAACTCGCCTCGATCGAGCCCGTGCTCCGGCAGGTAGCCGCCGGCGAGCAGCGAGGACAGCGCGCCGCCGAGGCAGAGCGTCGCCATGAAGAAGAGCGTGAACTTGTCGAGGACGATCCACGGAGCGACGAGCTTCGCGACCTCGGCCGGCACGCCGCCCATGATCCACAGCGCGACGGCGAAGATGCCCGCCGAGGCGAAGGTCATGAACGCGCCGAGCGCGAGGTCGGTGTGCTTCTCCGAGAAGGCGTCGGCCAGCATCAGGAGCAGGCCGCCGGCCGAGAGGATCAGCAGCGGAGAGAGCGCGAACCAGAGCGACATGGGATTACTCCCCCCCCTGCGCCGGGGCGGGTACTGGCGTGGGCGTGGGCGCAGCCGGCTTGGGCGCGACCGTCGCAAGCTCGACGGGCGGCACCTCGACGCGCGCGTTGAAGTCACGGATCCACGGCTCGATCGTGACGTGCATCGGCTCGGTGAAGATGCGCGGGAACAGGCCGATCACGAAGATCAGGACGACCAGCGGCGCGAGGGCGATCCCCTCGCGACGCGTGAGGTCGGGCAGCTTGCGGTTCTTCGGGTTGTCGAGCGGGCCGAAGAACATCTTCTGCGCGACGGTCAGCATGTAGACCGCGCCCAGGATGACGCCGAGGGCGGCGCCCATGGCTTGCGAGCGGCCCCACTGCCCGAGCGTCCCCTTCGAGAGGACGGCGCCGCTCATGATCAGCCACTCGCCGACGAACCCGTTCGTCCCCGGCAAGCCGATCGACGAGAAGGTCACGACGAGGAAGACCGCCGCGTACCACGGCATCACCTTCGCGAGCCCGCCGAACTCGGCGAGGTCACGCGTGTGGCGACGGTCGTAGACCACGCCGACGAGGAGGAAGAGCGCCCCGGTCGAGATGCCGTGGTTCACCATCTGCAGGACCGCGCCCTCCATCGAGGCGGGGTTCCGCGAGAAGATGCCGAGCATGACGTAGCCGAGGTGGCTCACCGACGAGTACGCGACCAGGCGCTTCACGTCGTTCTGCTTCATCGCGCACAGCGCGCCGTACAGGATGCCGCCGACCACGGCGACCCCCGCGAGCGTCGCGCCGTAGACGTGCGCGGCGTGCGGAAAGAGCCCCATCGCGAAGCGGATGTACCCGTAGCAACCGAGCTTCAGCATCACGGCGGCCAGGATGATCGAGCCGCCGGTCGGGGCGTTCGTATGCGCGTCCGGCAACCAAGTGTGCACCGGGAACATCGGCACCTTGATCAGGAACGCGATCGCGAAGCCCCAGAACAGCCAGCGCTGGGTGGTGAGCGGGAAGTTGAGGCGCTGCAGATCGTTCAGATCCCAGCTCATCTCGCCGGTGAGCGCCTTGTACTTCAGCACCACGAAGAGGATGGCGGCGAGCATCAGCATGCTGCCGGCCATCGTGAAGAGGAAGAACTTGATGGCCGCGCGCACGCGGTCGGTCGAGCCGAACACCCCGATGAGGATGTACATCGGCACGAGCATCAGCTCCCACATCACGTAGAAGAGGAAGAGGTCGAGCGCGACGAGCGAGCCGACCATCGCCCCCTGCAGGAACAGGAACGCGATGCAGAAGTCCTTGAGCCGCGTCTTGATCGAGCCGAACGAGACGTAGGTCGCGATCGGCGTCAGCACGCTCGTCAGCACGATCAGCCAGTAGCTGAAGCCGTCGAGCGCGATGTGGTAGCGGATGCCGAACGTCTCGATCCAGGGGGTCGACTCCTCGATCCAGTACTTCCCCTCGGTCGGCGTCAGCTTGAACAGGAAGAGCGTGGCGACGAGCTCGGCGCCCATGATCCCGAGCGTCAGCCACTGCACCGTCTTCGTCGCCTGCCGCGGCGCGAAGAGCATCAGCGCACCGCCGACGATCGGGATGAAGACCAGCCACGAGAGCAGGTGCGGGAAGCGCTCCGCGTTCGACAGCGTCGAGGCCGGCTCGGTCGCCACCGCGTCGGGCCAGAGCATCGTCACGAAGAGCACGCACGCGGCCGCCGCGAGCGCGATGCCGAGGCGCTCCACGCGCGAGGAGCGGCGAGGCACGAAGGCCCCGACCGTCCCCGCGGCGAGCGCGGGCCACAACTTCTGGAACGTCAGCAAAGCGGGGTTCATCGCTCGCCTCTCGCGAGCCGTCGCGAGACGGCGCGCGGCAGGGTGACAATCAGCTGGTCGCTGTCGATCGCTCGAGCAGTGACGTGATCCCGAAGGGGAAGATCGCTTCGATCGGACATGGCGAGCGACCTGCTAGTGGCCGGCCGGGGGCGGCGCCCCGGGGAGGCCGAGCGCCGACGACGAAGGCGCCGGCTTCGGATTGCTGATCTGGACTTCGCGCACGACCTCGCGCCCGAACGCGTTCTTCACCGCGAGCTTGACCTTCTTGGTCTCGTCCTGCTTCACGGTGAACGAGCGCTTCAGCGCCGCCTCGCCGGTCGTGTACTGCTGGTCGGCCTTGCCGTCGCCGAGGTCCCACTTGTACTCGTAGCCGAGCCCAGGGGTCGCCTCGAGGACGTACTGGTCGCCGGTCTTCGTCGTCACCACGTCGGCGTGCGGCCGACCGAAGAAGACGAAGAGCCCCAGCGCGCCGATCGCGATGCCCGCCGCGTAGACGTGCACCACGCCGTTCTGAAAGGCCCGCAGCACCGCGCCGAAGCCCGATGCCAGCGCCGACGTCAGCTTGGCGATGATCCCGTCGACGACCCAGGTGTCCATCAGCGCGGCGCCGTCAGCGAGCGCGTCGGTCCCCTCGATCACGGTCGCGTCGTAGATCTCGTCGACGTACCACTTGTTGAGCGCGGCACGGTGCAGCCGCGGCCACGCGGTCGCCAGGTCGGCCGGGATCTTCCCCTCGCCCTTCACGTAGAAGAACCAGGCGAGGCCGGAGCCGACCACGAAGGCGAGGATGCCGGGGATCATGAGCGGGATCTCGAGCTTCTCCGCGCCCTCCTTGAACCGCACGCTGGCGTGCGAGGCCTCGTGGAAGACCGGCCCGAGCCAGTGCCCGAGCGGCTCGAGGTGGAGCGGCTCCGCATAGAGCAAGCCCGCGAACACCGCGAACACGGCGAGGATCGCGACCGGCACCGCCATGGTCCACGGCGCCTCCGCCGGCGGGGCCGAAGGCGTCGTGAGGTCCTCGTGGTGGTGGCCGTGATCGTCGTGCGCGTCCTCGGCGTGCGCGCCCTCGGCGTGCGCCGAGTGGGCGTCGTGCGCGTCGTGCGCGTCGTCGCCATGCTCGTGATCGTCGCCGTGACCGTGGGCGTCGGCCGCCTCGGGCTCGTCGACGAGCGGCTCCTCGTTCTGGAACGGATCCACGGCGAGCGGAGCGTGAGCGTCGACCGCCCAGCCCTTGAACTCGCCCCAGAACGTCATGAACATGAGCCGGAACATGTAGAAGGCGGTCATCGTCGCGGCGAGCACGCCGACGGCGAAGAGCACCGTGCCGAACCAGGACGGCGCCTCCCAGTACTGGGCGAGCTGCGCCTGGGCCTGACTGCACGCCGGGATCTTCGGGTTCTTCGCGCAGAGCTCCACGAGCCGCTCGGCCGTGTGCTTGAACGGATGGACCACCCGGTTCGCGTAGGCGTGGAAGAGGATGCCGTCCTTCGAGAAGAAGCCCGAGAAGAGCGGCATGCCGGCGATCGCCAGCGTCGCCGCGCCCATCGAGAGATAGGTCCACGGCATGAACTTCTTCAGGCCGCCCATCTGGCGCATGTCCTGGCTCTTCACGTCGTCGTGGATCTTCGCGTGCATCGCGTGGATCACCGACCCGGAGCCGAGGAAGAGCGCGGCCTTGAAGAAGGCGTGCGTGAACACGTGGAAGAAGCCCATCGCGAACGCGCCGGTGCCTACGCCCAGGAACATGAACCCGAGCTGGCTCACCGTGGAGTACGCGAGCACCTTCTTGATGTCGTTCTGGACGAGGCCGATGGTGGCCGCGAACAGCGCGGTGGCGGCGCCGACGCACGCGACGACGGCCATGGCGAACGGCGAGAAGGTGAAGACGAGGTTCAGGCGGCAGATCAGGTAGAGGCCGCTGGTCACCATCGTCGCTGCGTGGATGAGCGCGGAGACCGGGGTTGGGCCGGCCATCGCGTCGGGGAGCCACACGTAAAGCGGGATCTGCGCGCTCTTGCCGCTGCAGCCGAGGAGCAGCGCGAGGCCGGTGAGCGTCGCGGCGCTGACCGTGACGTTCTTGGTCGGATCCGCGCGCTGGATCAGCGTGATCTTCTGAAGAAGCCCCTGCGAGTTGTGGCTGATGCCGTCCCAGTCGAGCGCACCGGTATAATACGCGAGCAGGAACATCCCGCCGATCATGCCGACGTCGCCGATCCGGTTCGCCACGAAGGCCTTGCGCCCCGCGGAGGCGTTGGCCTCCTTGTCGAACCAGAAGCCGATCAGCAGGTACGAGCAGAGCCCGACCCCTTCCCAGCCGACGAACAGCAGCGGCATGTTCGCCCCGAGGATCAGGACGAGCATCGCGAAGCAGAAGAGGTTCAGGTAGGCGAAGAACCGGTGGTAGCCGGGGTCCTTCGCCATGTAGCTGGTCGAGTACAGGTGGATCAGGAAGCCGATCCCCGTCACGACGAGCATCATCACGCCCGACAGCTCGTCGACCATGAACTTGGCGTCGATGCCGAGCCGGCCGCCGCCGTCGCCGGAGGGCATCGAGAGCCACTTCCAGGCGAGCCAGGTGAAGCGCGTGGGCTCACCGAACTCGGCGGGCGTGCCGCCCTTGGCGCTGGCCGCGGCGAGCGCCGCGTCGCCGAGGTGACGCATCTCGCGCAGCTGGAAGAACGTGAGAAGCGCCGCGGCGAACGCCACCGCCATGACGGCGATGGACATGATCCGGACGGCGTTCTTGCCCAGCCGCTTGCCGAAGATCCCGTTGAAGAACGCGCCGAAGAGCGGCGCGCCGAGGATCCAGGCGAGCGGAGTCCAGTCGTCGGGTTGGAAGAGAAGGTGGTGTTCCATCGTGCGGGCTCGACGACAGCGTCAGTTCTTCAGCAGGTCGCCGGCGTCGGAGCGCACCGTGCGACGGAGCCGGAAGAACGAGAGGACGATCGCGAGGCCGACGGCGGCTTCGGCCGCCGCGACTGCGATGTTGAAGAAGGCGAAGACCTGGCCGGTGTGGGCCTCGGCGTGAACGCGGTTGAACGCGACGAACGTGAGGTTCACCGCGTTCAGCATCAGCTCGATGCTCATCAGCGCGACGATCACGTTGCGCCGGACGAGGAAGCCGATCGCGCCGATACCGAAGAGAATCCCGGCGACGACGAGGAAGGCAGGGATGGGGATCACGCGTGCGCTCCGGTCTTGGTTTGGACCTTCAGGGCCTTGGTCGCGGCCCCGAGCTCTTTGGGGGCGGCCGGGGGCTCGTCGGCCTTGGCCGGCTCGGCCTGGGGATCGGGCTGCTTGCCGCGCGCCACGGCGACCGCGCCGATGATCGAGACCATCAGCAGGAAGCTGGAGACCTCGAACGGGACCAGCCAGTCGGTGAAGAGCAGCGCCCCGAACGCGTCGACCGAGCCGAAGCCGGGCTGCGCGACGGGCAGGTGACCCACCGCCTTGTGCGAGAGAACGAGGATGGTCTGCAGCACGAACAGGCTGGCGGCGATCGCGCCGATCGTGCGGACGACGACGCCACGCCCGTCGTGGGGCGGGTTCGAGTCGGGGCCGATCAGCATGATCACGAACAGGAACAGCACGACGACCGCGCCCGCGTAGACGATCAGCTGGATCGCCGCGAGGAAGGGGGCGTGCAGCTGCAGGTACATCCCCGCGATCGCGATGATCGTGAAGAGCAGCGACATCGCGCCGCGGATCGGGTTGGGGAAGAGGATCGTGCCGAGCGCCCCGCCGATCGCGAGGACTGCGCAGATCGAGAAGAAGATGAGCTCGAGCGGGTCGTAGTGGCCGAACATGCGCGCTCCCTCAGAGGATGCTGCCCTTGGAGGGGCAACCCTTCGCTTCGATGTGGGCCACGAACTCGGCGCGGAACTTCTTGACGAAGGTCAGCGCCGGCCCGGCTGCGCCCTCACCGAACGCGCAGATGGTGTTGCCGACGATGCCCGAGGCGATGTCGGCGACCTGATCGAGCTCGCGCAGCTCCCCCTGGCCGTTCTCGATCTTGTCGAAGATGCGCAGGATCCACGCGGTGCCTTCGCGGCACGGCGTGCACTGGCCGCAGCTCTCGTGCTTGTAGAAGCGCGCGAGGTTCTGGGCCACGCGCACCATGCAGGTCCCCTCGGCGATGACCGTGAGGCAGCAGGTGCCGAGCATCGAGCCGGCCGTGCGCATCGTGTCGACGCCCATCGGCACGTCGAAGACCGACTTGCCGTGCCACTCGTGCAGCGGGGATTTGTCGTCGGGCGCGTGGAACAGCTCGCCCGGCAGCAGCACCGGGGTGCTCGAGCCGCCGGGGATCACGCACTTGATCTTCCGCCCCTTCGAGACGCCGCCGGCGTGCTCGATGAGCTCGTTCATCGTGGGGCCGCAGTTGAACTCCCACGTGCCCGGCTTCTCGACGTGGCCATTCACGCCGTAGAGGCGCGAGCCGCCGTCGTTCAGCGCGTGGAGGCGCGAGAGCTTCGAGAACTCGGCGCCGCCCATGAGCAGCACCGGCCCGGCGGCCGCGATCGACTCGACGTTGTTGACCGTCGTGGGGCAGCCGAACGCGCCCACCTGGGCGGGGAACGGCGGCTTGAAGCGCGGCTCGCCGCGTTTGCCCTCGAGCGAGTTCAACAGCGAGGTCTCCTCGCCGCAGATGTAGGCGCCGCCGCCCGTGTGGACGTGGACCTCGAGCGGGTAGTCCTTCGCGCCGAAGGGGCGGTTGCCGAGGTAGCCCTTGGCGCGCGCGTCGTGGATGGCGTCCCACAGGCGCTTCTTGGCGAGGTGCAGCTCGTCGCGCACGTAAATGTAGGCCACGTGGGCGCCGATCGCGTACGCACCGATCATGCACCCCTCGATCAAGGAATGCGGATCGCGCTCCATGATCGTGCGGTCTTTGTGCGTGCCGGGCTCGCCCTCGTCGGCGTTGACGACGAGGTACGCGGGCTTGGTCGGGTGCGGCCGCATGAACGACCACTTCACCCCCATGGGGAAGCCCGCGCCGCCGCGGCCGCGGATGTTCGCCGCCTTCATCTCGTCGATGATTTTGGCGGGCTCCATCTGCAGCGCCTTGCGGATCGCTTGGTACCCGCCGGCCTTTTCGAAGGTGGCGAGCGTCCACGACTCGGGGAGCTCGTAGTTTCGGCTGATGATCTTCTGCGGCTGCAGCATCGTGTTCTCGGCCCGCTATCAGCGGAGATTCGCGCCCAGCTTCATGAGGATCTCGTCGACGCGCTCGGGGGTGAGATCCTCGTGGTAGTCCTTGTCGAGCTGCATCATCGGCGCGGAGGCGCAGGACGCGAGGCACTCCGCGCTCCGCAGCGTGACGAGGCCGTCCGACGTCGTCTCGCCGTCGTGGATGCCGAGGCGCTTCTCGCAGTAATGCAGGATGCTCTCGCCGCCGCGCAGCGCACACGGAAGCGTGCGGCACACCCAGAGCTGGTGCTTGCCGACGGGCTTCTGGTTGAACAGCGTATAGAAGGTGACGACGCCGACGACGTGCGAGGTCGGCAGCTCGAGCCGCTGCGCGACGAACGCGATGACGTCGTCGGAGCACCACCCTTCCTGCTCCTGGCAAAGGTGCAGGAGAGGGAGGCAAGCGGCCTGCTTGTTCGGGTATCGCCCGATGATCTCTTCGATCTCTCGCGCGCGCTCGGGGGTGGGTTCGAAGGGCATGGGTCGCGTCGTGGCCCGTCGCGCTGGCGACGCCGGTGGATCTGCGCTCCGATTCACGTGCGGCACCGCACGCGGAAACGTCGTCGGGGCGCCCGGCCCGGGCCGTGGCGCCGCGCACGCTAGTGGTCGCGCCGTACGAGTGTCAAGCAGTGGAAACACCTCGGTCCGAGGCGGGAACACGCGATGAATTCTCTGCGTTGAACGCGTCTTCGACCCACGCGCCGAGCGCGGAACGCCTCGCTTTCGTGCACGGGAGTGCGACGCGAGGCGCGCCTCGACAATCGCGCTTGAGCAGTCGTCGGCGGTGCGTGTAGTCTCGCGCCGCTTCGCGCGGTCCTTTGACCTCCGCGCGTCACGATCCACCCACGGCGCGACAGCGTCGGCGGGTTGGCGAAAGGGAGGCCGAGCGTGTTTTGCCCGAACTGCGGTACTCAGAACCCCGAGACTGCGGCGACGTGCACCAAGTGTGGCTTCAACCTCAAAGGGGGAGCTGCGCCGAAGTTCAAGGGCACGATGCTCATGATGAACCAGCCTCCGAGCGCGCCTCCGGCGCCGCCCGGTGCTGCGCCCCCGGCCCCCGCTGCGCCTGCCGCGCCGCCGAAGCCGAACATCAAGGGTACGATGGTCGGAATGGCCCCGGGCATGCCCGGTGCTCCTCCGCCTGCGCCCGCTGCACCGCCTGCTTTTGGTGCGCCGCCCCCCGCGGCCCCGCCCCCCGCGTTCGGTGGTCCGCCCGCCGCTCCGCCGCCCGCGTTCGAGGCCGCTCCGCCGGCCCCGCCGCCGGCTGCGCCGCCCCCCGCGGCGCCTGCGAATCAGTTCGCCGGCACCATGGTCGCGCCGCAGGGCTTCGCGCCGGGCGGCTTCGGTGCGCCGCCGCCTGCGGCCGAGCCGCCGCCGGGCGGGTTCGGTGGTCCGCCTCCGGGCGGTGGCTTCGGTGGCCCCCCTCCGGGAGGCGCCCCGCCTCCGGGTGGTGGGTTCGGCGGTCCGCCTCCGGGTGGATACGGTGGTCCGCCTCCGGGCGGTGGGTTCGGCGGTCCGCCTCCGGGCGGATACGGCGGTCCGCCTCCGGGCCCGATGGGTGCGCCTCCGCCCCCTGCCCCCGGCTTCGCGCCGCCTCCGGGCGCGATGGCGCCCCCTGGCTTCGGTGGCCCGATGGGCCCGCCCGGAATGCCGGGCGCGATGGGACCTGCGGGCGGCGTCGGCGAGACGCGCAGCCCGGTGCAGGTCGCCATCATGAGCGCGATCTGCGGCTTCTACGGGCTCTGGTGGTTCTACTTCAAGCTCATGCCCGAACTGCGCGCGTATCTGGGCAAGACCGAGGAGTACAACCCGACCAAGGAGGCGATCCTCGGCGTCGTCACCTGCGGCATCCTCTACATCATCAACCTCGGCAAGGCCGCGAAGATGATCAAGGAAGCCCAGATGCGCGCCGGTCGCGCCAACCCGCAGGACAAGTCCAACATCATCTGGATTTGCCTCGCGATCAACGTGCTCATCGGCATTCCGGCCTTCCTGGCGGTCCCGTACATCCTGCAGGACGAGACCAACAAGATCTGGAACCCGCAGCAGCCGTGATCCAGAGTTCGTCTCGACGCCGATGACGCCGTCGAGCACGAGCGAGCGCGCCCACTCCGTGTGGAACACGTGGTGGGCGCGTGCCGTTTTGTTGGGCTTCGCGGCGACGGCGATCCTGTTCTCGCCCGTTCCGCTCTGTCCGTTTCGCCTGCAGCTCCACCAGCCGTGCCCGGGGTGCGGCGTGTCGCGCGCGGTGGTGCTGGCGCTGCAGGGTCACCTCCGCGAGTCGCTGGCGATGCACCCGCTCGCGCTCGTGGCAGTCGCGCTCGTCGTTCCGTCGTTCGTCGTGACCATCCGGTCGCAGCGTGGCGATGGCTTCGTTCCGAGCCTCCCGCGCCCGCTGCGCCTGGCGTGGACGGCGTTCGTGCTGCTCCTGATCGCGCTGTGGATCGCGCGGTTCGCGGGCTACTTCGGCGGCCCCGTCCCCGTCTGAGCCCGAGGCGGAGAACCGGCGGAATCGGCCGATCGGCTTCAGGCCCCCGGGCCGGCGCCCCGCGCTGGCTCGCCGAGGGCGAGCCGAACGCGCGGCGCCTGCACGCGCGGAGCCCCCCTGCTCAGGCCTCCGCCTTCTCGCGACGGCCCGGCCGCACCGGCCCGGCCGCGACGACCGCGTCGCGGAGGGCCTGCATCAGCACCGGGTTCGCGACGATCGCGTCGCGCGCGCGCTCGCGCCCCTGCCCGAGGCTCTCGTCGCCGAACGAGAGGTAGGCGCCGCTCTTGTCCACGATGCCGCGGGCGACGCCGAGGTCGAGCAGCTCGCTCGGCGCGTCGATGCCGCCGCCCCAGCGGATGTCGAACTCCGCCTCGGTGAACGGCGGAGCGCACTTGTTCTTCACGACCTTGACCCGCGTGCGCGAGCCGAGCTTCTCGTCGCCAGCCTTCACCGTCGCGACGCGGCGGACGTCGAGCCGGACGGACGCGTAGAACTTGAGCGCGTTGCCGCCGGTGGTCGTCTCCGGGTTGCCGAAGACGACGCCGATCTTCTGGCGCAGCTGGTTGATGAAGATGAGGGTCGTCTGGGTGCGGTGGGTGACGGCCGTGAGCTTGCGGAGCGCCTGGCTCATGAGCCGCGCTTGCAGCCCCATGTGCTGATCGCCCATGTCGCCCTCGATCTCGGCCTTGGGCACCAGCGCCGCCACCGAGTCGACGACGACCAGATCGACCGCGCCGGAGCGGACCAGCGCCTCGGCGATCTCGAGCGCCTGCTCGCCCGTGTCGGGCTGCGACACCAGCAGCTTCTCGGTGTCGACGCCGAGCTGCTTGGCGTAGTTGACGTCGAAGGCGTGCTCCGCGTCGATGAACGCCGCGATGCCGCCCGCGCGCTGCGCCTCGGCGATCGCGTGGAGCGTGAGCGTCGTCTTGCCGCTCGACTCCGGGCCGTAGATCTCGACGACGCGGCCGCGCGGGTAGCCGCCGACGCCGAGCGCGAGATCGAGCCCCGTCGAGCCGGAGGGGAGCGCGGCCACCGGCTCCATCTCCTCCGCGTCGCCGAGGGCCATGAGCGAGCCCTTGCCGAACTGCTTCTCGATCCCCGACACCACCGACTTGATCGCCTTCACCTTGTCGCTGAACGTATCGAACATGGCTCTGCTCCGTCCGCGCCCCGTGGGGCGCTTCTCTGCGTGACCGACCGTGCGCGCGGCCGCCGCACCGATGCGGCGCGACGCGCGCACGGGCTACGCGGCCTCGTCGATCCTTCGATCGAGGACGCGGTACTGGATGGCCTCGGCGACGTGCGCGACGGTGATGCCGTCGACGCCGTCGAGATCGGCGAGCGTGCGCGCGACGCGCAAGACCTTGCCGTAGGCGCGCGCCGAGAGGCCGAGCTTCTCGAGCGCGGCCGCGAGCAGCGCGCCGCCGCGGGCGTCGAGGCGAGCGACGACGGCGAGGTCGCGCACGCCGAGCCGCGCGTTGGTCGGCGCGGCCG
>CAIXWQ010000798.1 GCA_903923175.1 uncultured delta proteobacterium
AGCCGGCCGCGCCGGGGCCGACGCCGAACCTCGAGCTCCCGCCGCCGCGCGCGCTGTTGGAGATCGACGACGCGCTCCACGCGCTCGCGAGCGCCGTCGCGACGCGCGTGTCGGGCGTGCTGCGCCTCGACGAGCCGGCCGGCATCCGACGCATCGTGCTCGCCGACGGCGACGTGGTGACCGCCGCGTCGTCGGTCGAGGGAGAGACGCTCCTCGCGTTCCTCGAGGGGCGTGGCGATCTTCCGAGCGACGTCGCCAAGCGCCTCGCCCCCCGCGTTCCGCCGTGGGGGCGCCTCGCAGGCGCCGCGCTAGTGGCGTACGGGCACGTCGCGCAGAACCAGCTCTGGGACGTCCTTCAGGCGCACGCCGCGTGGTTGCTCACGCGCTCGATCGGCGTCGCGCGCGGGCACGTCTCGTTCGAGCTCGAGCCGCCGGCGCGGCTGCGCGGCGAGCCGCCGGTCTTCGGCGGGACGCCCGGACCCGCGCTCGTCGTCGAGATCGTGCGTCGCGCCGTTTCGCCGGGCGACGCGCTCGCGCGGCTCGGTGGCCTCGACGTGCGCCTCGCGCGCGGCGATCGGCGCGGCCTCGTCGACGAGTGCGGCCTCGAGGAGGACGACGAGCAGCTCGTGCGGCGCGCCGAGGGGGCGACGGTGCGCGAGCTCGTCTCGGCGCGCGGCGAGGAGGTCGCGCCGCTGCTGCACGCGCTCGTCGCGCTCGGCGTCCTGCAGCGACTCTCCGCGGTGCGCAGCCTCGCGGCCCCGCCGTCGGCCGGGCCCCTCGAGCCCGAGCTGGTCGATCCGGTGCGCGACGCCGAGCTCGACGACCAGGCCTTCCGTGAGCGGATCACTGCGCGGCGAGCGCTGATCGACGACGCCGACTACTTCGCCATCCTCGGCGTCCCGCGCGCCTCCACCGGCTACGAGATCCGCCGCGCCTACGTCGAGCTGCGCCGCGCGCTGGATCCGGCCCGCGTGGTGCGCGCCTCGCTGGCCGACGTCGTCGACGACCTGACGCTGGTCCTCGCCGTCGTCGACGAGGCCTACGACGTGCTGAAAGACGCGACGCGGCGAGAGCGCTATCGACGCGCGATCACCGCCGAAGCTCCCGCGCAGCGCTGACCACGCCGCGCGCGCTTGTCGCTGCTCGCACGCGCGGCTAACGCACGCGCATGGAACTGGTCAGCGTGAGGCAGGCGCTCGCGGGCAAGGTGGCGGTCGGGACGAAGGTCGAGATCCGCGGCTGGGTGCGCACGCGGCGCGACTCGAAGGCGGGCCTCTCGTTCGTCAACGTGACCGACGGCAGCGGGCAGGATCCGGTGCAGGTCGTCGCGCCGTCGACGCTCGCCAACTACGCGTCCGAGGTCCAGCGCCTCACGGCGGGGTGCTCGGTGATCTGCACGGGCACGCTGGTCCAGAGCCAGGGCAAGGGGCAGGCGTTCGAGATCCAGGCCGACGAGGTCCGCGTGCTCGGGCTCGTCGACGATCCGGAGAGCTACCCGATCCAGCCGAAGCAGCACACCCTCGAGTACCTGCGCGAGGTCGCGCACCTGCGGCCGCGCACCAACACCTTCGGCGCGGTCGCGCGCGTGCGCCACGCGGCAGCGATGGCCATCCACCGCTTCTTCACCGAGGAGGGCTTCTTCTGGGTGAACACGCCGATCGTGACGGCGAGCGACGCCGAGGGCGCCGGCCAGATGTTCCGCGTCTCGACGCTCGACTTCGCGAACCTGCCGCGCACGCCCGAAGGGAAGATCGACTTCCACCAGGACTTCTTCGGCAAGGAGGCCTACCTGACGGTCTCCGGGCAGCTCAACGTCGAGGCCTACTGCATGGCGCTCTCGAAGGTCTACACCTTCGGGCCGACGTTCCGCGCCGAGAACTCGAACACGACGCGCCACCTCGCCGAGTTCTGGATGGTCGAGCCGGAGATCGCCTTCGCCGATCTGAACGACGACGCGAACCTCGCCGAGCGCTTCCTGAAGTACGTATTCAAGGCCGTGCTGCAGGAGCGCGGCGACGACCTGAAGTTCTTCGAGGACCGCGTGCAGAAGGGCGTGACCGCGCGCCTCTCGAGCTTCGTCGACGCGAGCTTCGAGCGCATCGACTACGGCAAGGCGATCGAGATCCTGCAGAAGTCGGGGAAGAAGTTCGAGTACGCGCCCGAGTGGGGCGCCGATCTGCAGACCGAGCACGAGCGCTTCCTCACCGAGGAGCACGTCGGTCGGCCGGTGGTGGTGATGAACTACCCCGAGCAGATCAAGGCGTTCTACATGCGCCTGAACGAGGACGGGAAGACCGTCGCGGCGATGGACGTGCTCGCCCCCGGCATCGGCGAGATCATCGGCGGCAGCCAGCGCGAGGAGCG
>CAIXWQ010000799.1 GCA_903923175.1 uncultured delta proteobacterium
CGCTGGCCTCGCGCAGCCGCTCACGCGCCGAGTGCGGCGTCGGCCGCGCGAGCGATCCGACCGCGTGCGCCTCGAGGCCGCAGGCGCGGGCGACCCACTGCGCGATGCCGGCGAGCGCGCCCGCGATCTCGTCGGGGATCGCGCGATCGCGCGCGATCTTCGGCAGCGACCTGCGCCCGGCCATCGCCCCGACGGCGGCGAGCGCGAGCTCGGCGTCGCACTCGAGCACGATCGGCCCGTGCGCCGCCTCGAGCACGACGATCGCGCCGCGCGCCCCGAGATCGAGCCGCTCGATCTGCTCGAGCGAGAGCCACGCGCGGCGCCTCGGCTCGATCGCCACCCGCTGGCCGAAGAGCTCCGCGAGCGCCGCCGTGGCGCGCGCACGCACCGCCGGGCCGAACGCGCGCGCCAGCGTCCGCGACGCGCGCGCCTCCCCGGCCGCGACGCGCGGCAGAGCGTGCCAGGGGAACGGCGCGATCACCCGCGCACGGTAGCGCTGCTCGGGCGCGGCCGGCTACTCCGCGTCGGGCGTGCCGCGCGCGGCGTCTTGCTCGGCGCCCGGAGCGAACGCGACCGCGGTCACCGAGGTCGGGCGCGAGGGGAGCTGGTGGCGCATGCGCACGCGCTTCGCCTCGAGGTAGCCCGCGCTGTAGGGGTTCGGCGGGATCAGGACGGGCAGCCGATCCTCGACGTCGACGCCGAGCGCCCGCAGCTCCTCGACCTTCTGCGGGTTGTTGGTCATGAGCTTGATGCTCTTCACGCCCAGCTGGCGGAGCATCAGCGCGGCCATGTCGTAGCGGCGGGCGTCGTCGGGGAGCCCGAGCATGCGGTTGGCGTCGACCGTGTCGGCGCCGTGCGCCTGCAGCGCGTACGCGCGGATCTTGTTGGCGAGGCCGATGCCGCGCCCCTCCTGCCGCAGGTAGAGCAGCACGCCGCACTCGCGCCGGGCGATCTCCTCGAGCGCCGCGTGCAGCTGCTCGCGGCAGTCGCACTTGAGCGAGTGGAAGACCTCGCTCGTGAGGCACTCGGAGTGGACGCGCACGGCGACCCCCTCCTTGCCCTCGACGTCGCCGCGGACCATCGCCACGTGCTCTTCGTCGTCGCCGGCCCACCGGAAGACGCACATCGTGAACGTGCCGTGCTCGGTCGGCACGGGGGCCACGGCATCGATGACGATGCAGCCCTCTTCGCGCGGCGCGCTCTGCGAATTCGAAGCGCCGCTCTGGCTCGGTTCATGGACCTGAGGCCGGATCCGCTTGGGGACGTGCATCTCGGTCGGACTCCTTGCTGCCACTCTGACCACTCTCGCCGGCGGGAATCGTCTAGCTTCTCGCCCGGGCTCCCCTCGAAGAGACGAGGGGCGAGCACGAGGGTTGAGATGAGGCCAGCGCCGCTTGGGCTTCACCAACCCTGCTCGCTCGTGGTCAGCGGTGCAAGGGTGGGGCGGAATCGCACATGATCGCCGAGGATTCCGCGTGAACCCGCGCGCCGCGCTCCGGGCGCTCCGGGCGCTCCCCCAGGAGATCTGGCTGCTGGGCTTGGTGTCGCTGCTGTCCGACGCGGCGAGCGATCTCGTCTATCCGCTGCTGCCGAAGCTGGTCGGTAGCTTGGGCGCAGGCGCGCTCGTGCTGGGCGTCATGGAGGGGGTCGCCGAGCTGCTCTCGGCGTTCGTGAAGGTGTGGGCCGGGCGCGCGCACGATCGCGGCGCGGGCAAGGCGCCGCTCGTGGTGGGCGGCTACGGCCTCGCCGCGATCGCGCGGCCGCTGATGGCGCTGGTCGCCACGCCGCTCCAGGTGGTCGCCGTCCGCTCGCTCGATCGCATCGGCAAGGGGCTCCGCTCGGCGCCGCGCGACGCAATCCTCGCCGCCGCCGCCCCGCCCGAGCATCGCGGCCTCGCGTTCGGGCTCCACCGCGGCATGGACAACCTCGGCGCGGTGGTCGGACCGCTGCTCGCGCTGCTGCTGCTCGGACCGCTGCACCTGAGCCTCCGCGCCGCCATCGCGATCGCGGCCGGGCCAGGCGCGCTCTCGGTCATCCTCGCGTGGCTCGTCGTGCGGCGCACCCCGCACGCGCGCCCGCACACCGCGGCGCAGAAGGCCGCGCTCGCGAGCGCCGAGCCTGCGCCGCTCGGGCCCGAGCCGCGCGCGCTGCTCGTCGCGACCGGCTGCTTCGCGCTCGGCGCCTCCGCCGACTCGTTCCTGATGGCCCGGCTCGGCGATCTCGGCCTCGGCCTCGAGTGGATCCCGGTCGCGTGGATCACGCTGCAGCTCGGCAAGTCCGTGCTCAACGTCCCGGGCGGCGCGATCGCCGATCGGCTCGGCCCGCGCCGCGTGCTGCTCGGCAGCTGGCTCGTCTACGCGATCGCCTACGTCGCGTTCGCGCGCGCGCCGACCTGGGGCTGGCTCTGGGCAGCGCTGCCGCTCTACGCCGTCCACTACGGGCTCGGCGAGGGGGCCGAGAAATCGCTGATGACGCGCCTCGCCCCCGAGCGCGCGCGCGGCGCCGCGTACGGCGCGCAGCACGCGATGCACGGCGTCGCCCTGCTGCCCGCGAACGTGGTGTTCGGCTGGATCTACCAGCACGACGCGCGGCTCGCGTTCCACCTCTCCGCCGCGCTGGCGGGATGCGGCGCGCTCCTGCTGCTCGCGCTCGTGCGCGAGCCTGCGAGCCCGCGCGCGACGCCCTGACGGGACGCGCCGACGAATCGCGGATCGCCCTACTTCGTGGGATCGGTGACGCGGCCGGCGAAGAGCGTGGTGCCGGTCGGCTCGTCGACGATCGTGAAGAAGAACGGGTGATCGGCGTGGAAGGTCATCTGCGGGAGCACGACCGACGCGTCGCTGACGAGCACCGCCGTCGCCGCGGCCGCCTCGACCCCCTTCTCGTCGAGCCCGACCATCGCCTTGTGGAACACGTCGCTCACGTACAGCGGGTTGCCCGTGCTCCCCATGCCGCTCAGGTCGGCCTCCCCCGCGATGAACGCGGCCTTCATGCCGAGCGCCTTCAGCGCCGTCGTGAGGCTGATCGACGACGAGGTGAAGCGGAATTTCGGCAGCCGCAGATCGACCATCTGGTTGGCGACGCCCGTGCGGATCGCCGCGAGCTTGGCGCTCGTGAGCCCCGCCTCGAAGCCCTTGAGATCGCCCGTCTTCGGCATCGCGAAGATCATCGACACCTTGCCGCCGGCCAGCGGCACGCGGACCACCTGCACCGAGGCGTCCTCGTACCAGCCGAACGAGTCGACGGTGCCGACGTAGCTCGCGGAGACGGTCGCGCCGCCCGAGGTCGTGAAGGGCGCGGGGGTCGAGGACGCCGTGAGCTCCAGCGCCCACGGGAGCTTCAGGTGCATCGCGTTCACGAGCGCGACGGCGGTGTCCTTGCTGACCGAGCCCTGCGGCAGCAGGTCCTGGATGCGCCCGAGCGTCTCGTCGCTGACCCACTGGTTGATGGCGAGCCGCTCGGTGTCGGGCGCGCCGGCGAAGTCCGCGAGCGTGACGCCCGCGCCGTAGTCGACCGCCATCGTGTCGAGGAACGGCGACTCGAAGTGCATGCGCTGATCGGCCCAGAGCGAGTTCACGACGTGCAGCCGGAAGTTGCTCGCGTCGGGCGCGCTCAGCGTCCCGTTCGAGTCGGCCGCCCGCTTCTGCGTGACGGCGAACGCGTCGTCGGCGCGCGTGGCGAGCGCGAGCGTCGTCCAGTCGTAGGCCTTGGCGACGCGCGCCTGTGGCAGGGTCCAGTGCAGCGCCTGCGCCATCTCGGTCGCGGTCTGCCCCTTCGCGCCTGCGTAGAGCATCGAGAGCGCGACGCCGATGCTGAAGGGGGAGTACGCGAGGTTGCCGTCGGTCGGCAGCTGCCCGAGCAGCGCGGTCGTGAGGCCGTCGCTGCCGTCCGCGACCGCCTGCTTCTCGGCGTCGGTGAGCGTCGGGGCCGTGTCGCGCGCGAGCGCCGAGCGGGCCTCGGCGTGCCCCGCGGGCCCGCCCGGCGAGGCAGGCGAGCTGCTCGAGGAGCAGGCGGTCACGGCGGCGAGCGGGGCGAGCGTGAACAGCGCGAGGGCGGCGGCGGAGCGGAGGCGCGTCATGGGCGCGAGAGCATGCGCAGACCGTGCCGCAGCGAGCGAGCGGGCGGACCGTGGAATTGCCGGCCAAGAGCGCCACCCCCGATCGGCCGTGACACAGAGTGGCCCTGACGCGCGCGCCGCGGGTCAGGCCGCGTCCGCGCTCGGGTCATACGCTGAGGTCAGCGCTCAGGTCAGGCGGACGATCGCCTCTTCGAGCACCAGCAGCGGCGGCCGACGCGACCCCTTCAGCGCCATGTCGACCTCCGCGAACACGGAGATCGCGCGCTCGAGATCGCCGTCGGCGAAGCGCCTCGCCTGCTGCGCGGCGTCGTTGGCGCGGAACGGCGGGATCCCCGCCTGCTTGGCGGCGTCCTGCGCGCCGACGCCGGCCGCGAGCAGCGCGCGCAGCTTGAGCGTCTTGCGGATCGACGACGCCAGCAGCCCGAGCAGGGGCAGGCCGCGGTCCTTCACGTCGTAGTTCTCGTTCAAGAGGCGCAGCGCGGTCGGGCGGTCCTTCGCGGCGACGGCGTCGGCGAGCCCCCAGACCGATCCGATGCGCACGCGCGCGACGCAGGCCTCGACCGCCTCGTCGGAGATCGGCGCGCCCGCGCCGACGTAGAGCGACAGTCGCTCGATGGCGTCGACCAGCGGCCCGAGCTCGCCGCCGATCAGATCGACGATGCTCTCGGCGACGTCGCCAGCGATCGGATGGCCGCGCCGCTTGGACTCGTCGCGGACGAACCCGGGGAGCGCCGCCGGCCGCAGCGGCGTGCACTCCACGAAGAAGCCCTGCTTCTTGGCGAGGGTGACCATGCGCCGCCGGGCGTCGAGCTTGGCGCCGACGATGAGCAGGCACGCGCTCGGCGCCGGGCTCGCCACGTAGTCCGCGAGCCGATCGAGCGGGGAGATCTTGATCCCCCCCTTGCCCGGCCTCGCGGGCTCGTCGTCGCCCGGCTTGTCGAGCCGATCGACGCCACGCACGATCACGAGCCGGCGACGCGCCATCATCGGCATCGTGTTCGCCGAGTCGAGGACGCGCTCGATCGAGCCCTCGCCCGCCTCGAACACGTCGACGTTGAAGCCCGCGGTCGCGGCGTCGACGATGTGCGCGCGCGCGGCCGCGACCACGCGCTCGACGAAGATCGGCTCCTCCCCCGCGACGACGTAGACGGGCCGCGCCTTGCCGGCTTCGATCTCGGCGACCGCCTCGAGCGGGGTCACTTGTCGATCTTGATCTTGTACGTGACGGAGTGCGTGTCCTCGAGCCCGAAGGGCTTGATCTTCGCCTTGGCGAAGCGCGCGCGGATGCACCCCTGCGTGTTCTCGTTGTACGGGATGGCCGTCTCCTTCGAGAACTCCGACTTCACGACCTTGCCGTCCTCGGCCGAGAACGTGAGCACCAGCACCGCGCTGCCGCTCGGCGCGCCGATGCCGCGGCAGTCCTCGTAGATGATCTCGTTGAGCGACTTCTTCGCGTCGCCGTTGTCGAACGGCGTGGTGATCTTCTCCTTATTCACCTTGCGATAGCCGCCCCCCTCTTCCTTCGTGAAGTCGATCGGGCCGCCGGAGATCTTCTCTTCCTTGCCGTTCAGCTGGATCGTCCCCTCGGCGACGCTCGCGCCGCCCGAGAGCACCTTGACCTGGTACTTCAGGTTCGGCTCGTGATTGCCGTTGTCCTTGGCGATCGTCAGCGGGAAGAAGAACGAGCGCCCCTCGCCCGTCAGGTACTGCTCGCGCTTCTCGACGAAGGTGAAGTTCGCGCCGTTCTTGTCCGACTTGTAGATCATCAAGTCGACCTTCGCGGAGTCGAGCTCCTTCTTCACGAAGAGCATGCAGTTGAGGACCCACTTCTTGTCGCTGTTCTCGTCCTTGGTCGAGATCTTGTGCGACGTGAACCAGCCGGGCCCGCTGACCTCCGCCGGCGGCGAGCTCGTGAGGAACAGGAGCTGACCGCCGAGCGCGTCGGCGAGCGGGTCCTTCTTCGGCTGCGCGGCGGCGCGGTCGGCGACCAGCGTGGTCGCGGCGATCACGGGGGCGACGAGCAGCGAGAGCGTGACGAACAGCGAGCGGGTGCGGGACGACATCGCGACCTCTTGGAAGAAGGCTCGCGGCGCCGATGGCGGCGGCCGCGTCTTGGCTGGAGCGTCGACCGGATGATCGGTCGATCCCTGTGGATTGTTTGCCCGCGGCCCGCGCGGGCGTCAAAAGTGCGTCGTCCTTCGCACGCCCTCGCGCGACGTTTCCACCGGGCGACGACCGACGAGGACGCGTGCGTCGAGCGCGCGCGGAGCGGTGAAGTGCGCGCGCGCGAGCGAAATTGACAGGCCCGGAGCGCACGGGCACAGTTCACGTGGGAGGAAGCGCTCGCTCTTTTTGTGGGGGCGCCTCGCGAAGGGAAGACATGCCCAACGGAACGCCGTCCCAGGCCCCGGCTGCCTCGGAAACCGGCCAGAAGCAGGCGTCGGGACCGGACCCGCTCATCGGTCGTCTCATCAACGATCGCTTCAAGATCTCCGCGCTCATCGCGCGCGGCGGCATGGGCAAGGTCTACAAAGCCGAGCAGGCGCCGCTCGGGCGCCAGTGCGCGCTCAAGGTCCTGAACCCGAACTACAGCGGCGAGCACGACCCGGAGTTCCACAAACGGTTCTTCTTGGAGGCGTCGATCAGCGCGAAGCTGACGCACCCCAACACCGTCACGATCTTCGATTACGGCCGCACCGACGACAACATCTACTACATGGCGATGGAGCTCCTCGAGGGGAGGACGCTCCACCGCGCGCTGCGCGAAGAGGGGCCGTTCACCGAGGAGCGCGCGACCCACATCGCGCGGCAGATCTGCCGGTCGCTCCGCGAGGCGCACTCGCTCGGCGTCATCCACCGCGATCTCAAGCCGGCGAACGTCTACCTGATCGAGCACGGCGACGAGACCGACTTCGTGAAGGTGCTCGACTTCGGGCTCGTCAAGAACATCGACGAGACGAAGGGCGAGGATCTCACCCAGACCGGCCTCTTCATGGGCTCGCCGAAGTACATGGCGCCCGAGCAGATCCGCGGCGAGCACGTCGACGCCCGCACGGACATCTACGCGCTCGGCATCATGATGTACGAGATGATCACCGGGAAGGTGCCGTTCGATCGGCCCAATTCCGTGAACATCCTGATGGCGCACGTGAACGAGAAGGTCCCCGCGCTCGCGGAGATGAACCCCTCGGTCCACGTGGGCGAGCCGTTCGAGGCGACGATCTTCAAGTGCGTCGAGAAGCGTCAAGAAGATCGCTTCACCTCGATGGACGAAGTGCTCGCGTCCCTCAAGCGCTCGGGCGGCGGCTCGATGACGGGCACGATGACCGGCGCCGGGATGGACCGCTCGGGCACGTTCGACATGCTGTCGACGACCGGCTCGTTCACCCCCTCGGGCGGCACGCCGGGGCTCGCCGGGAGCATCAACCCGCTCTCGCCGGATCCGTCTGGCTCGGGGGCGCTCCTGGCGGCGCAGGCGCAGGCCGCGCAGGCGAAGAAGTCGAGCAAGACCCCGCTGATCATCGGCGCGATCGCGGCGATCGCGATCGTCGCCGGCATCGTCGTCGCCGTCTCCGGCAAGTCCGACAAGGACAAGGACAAGGCCGCCGCGCAGCCGAGCGCGGGGCTCTCGTCGCTCCCCACCGCGAGCGCGAAGCCGTCGACGTCGACCACGATGGCGGCGTCGGCGACGACGAGCGCGTCGGCGGTGCCGAAGAAGGTCATGATCAAGGTCGACAGCGACCCGCCGGGCGCGAAGGTGAAGGACGGCGACTCCACCCTTTGCGACAAGACCCCTTGCGACGTCGCGCTCGAGGGCAAGGAGCGCAAGCTGACGCTCCTCCTCGACGGCTACAAAGACGAGTCGATCCTGGTGAACGACACCGACACCGATCGGAAGGTCGCCCTCACCAAGAAGGGCGCCTCCTGGACGCCGCCGTCGCGGCCGAACACCCCGCCGGCGACGACCAAGCCCCCCTCCGAATTCAGGCCGGATCCGTACGGAACCAAGCCCGACCCGTACTGACGCAGCTCGACACCCGGAGTCACGACCTCGGCCCACGCCCTCACTTCGGAGGCGTGGGCCGTGTCGTTGCGTGGGTGGGCTCGGGTCGCGCGTGTGTGCGACGCGGCGAGTCGAGAACGAACGGCGCAATCCAATCGCTGAGTTCTTCTCGATCTTGATCAAGTTCGATACAGTCGAGCGACGACGCTTGGAATCAAGAGCGTCGTATGCGCACGCGGCGTCCCGTGCTCCACGCACGACGTCTTCGGTCGCACGGCCCCTGGCAGAAGGGAGCGTCTCCGTGATGGGTCGGAAGCTCAATGGACGCGCGCGCCCCGCGGCGCGGTACGCAGCCTGGATCGCGTTGGCCGTCGCCACGCTCTCGACGAGCGTCGCGTTCGCCGGTGAAAAAGAAGAAGCGCGTCGCCATTTCAGGGCCGGCATGGAAGCCATGAAGGCCGGCGACTACGACAAGGCGATCGTCGAGCTGAAGGCGGCGGACGAGATCCTCCACCACCCGAACGTCACGTACAACATCGCGCGCGCGTACGCCGAGTCGGGCGATCTGCCGGCCGCGATCGAGTACTACCGCAAGTACCTCACCGAGAATCCGCCCGACAAGGACGAGATCGAGGGGGTCGTCAAGACGCTCGAGGCCCGCCTGGCGAAGGCGCGCGCGGCCGCGGCCGCAGCCGCCAACGCGGGCAAGGAGCCCGGCACCGAGCCTGGCAAAGAGCCCGGCAAGGAGCCCGGCACCGAGCCTGGCAAAGAGCCCGGCAAGGAGCCTGGCAAGGAGCCCGGCAAGGAGCCCGGCAAGGAGCCCGGCAAGGGCGCCGCGGGCAGCTCCAAGGTCGGCGAAGGCGATCTCGGCGCGGCCAAGGGCGAGAACGTCTACGAAGAGAAGGTCGTCACCGTGTCGAAGGAGGCCCAGAGCCCCCTCGATGCTCCCAACTCGACGTACATCATCACGGAGCAGGACATCCGCCTCTCCGGCGCGACGACGGTGCCCGAGCTGCTCTCGCGCGTGCCGGGCATCGACACCGCGCAGATGACCGCCGCCGACGAGAACTTCTCGATGCGCGGCTTCAACAGCCGCCTCTCGAGCAAGCTGCTCGTCCTCGTCGACGGCCGCTCGGTGTACCTCGACTTCCTCGGCACGACCTTCTGGGAGCTCATCA
The DNA here is from genome assembly GCA_903923175.1 of uncultured delta proteobacterium. Lineage (GTDB taxonomy): Bacteria > Myxococcota_A > Polyangia > Polyangiales > JADJMO01 > CAIXWQ01. The sequence continues at coordinate 9,260 of CAIXWQ010000799.1, forward strand.
CCGTCCCCATCGAGATGGTCGAGCGCATCGAGGTCGTGCGAGGCCCGGGCTCCGCGCTCTACGGCGCAGACGCGTTCGCCGGCGTCGTCAACATCATCACGAAGCCGGCCGGCGAAGGTAAGAACGGCGCCTCGGCGAAGGTCGGGGGCCAGAACGGCGCGCCGGTCTCGACGTACCGCGGCGCGGTCTGGACGAGCGGCAACTCGGGCGGTTGGAACTACCGCCTGACGGCCGACTACAACCAAGAGCCGCGCTACGACCACGAGATCTCGACCAAGCGCGTCGACACGTACTTCGCGCCGCGGGATCAGAACCTCGGTCAGCGCTACACGAACATCGACCTGCGCATCACGCGTCGCCTCGGCAAGGACGTCCTGATCGGCGTCGGCACGGGCTACTCGGATCTGTATCGCAACTTCTACGCGATCGGGTCGCTCGACGACATGATCGCCAAGGGGCAGGCCGGCGACGTCACGGCCTACCTGACCTCGCCGCACCTCAACGCGCGCGTGTTCTGGAACTGGCTGAACGCCGACGCCTCGCTCAACGCGGCGTACATCGGCGAGCCGAACTACTCGACCCACGTCAACCAGAACGTGGTCGACGGCGAGCTCGAGTACTCGACGGTCATCAAGCACAGCGGCATCGTGGCGCACGACCTGCACATCGGCGCGGGCTACCGCCTCAAGACGATTTCCGGATTCAGCTACCTCGACGCCGACAAGCACGTCGAGAACCACTTCTCGGCGTACGGGCAGGACAGCGTCCGGATCGCCGACAAGCTGATCGCGGTCGCCTCGCTGCGCGGCGACTACGTCCCGTATCTGCAGAAGATCATCCCGTCGCCGCGCGGCTCGATCATCTACAAGCGGACGCCCGGCGACTCCTTCCGCTTCACGGTCGCCTCCGCCTTCCGTACGCCCTCGTACATCGAGTCGTACCTCGCGTTCCCGCTGCAGACGCCGCTGACCGGCGCCGAGGTCGCGGTCGACGCGCAGCGCCCCGACGACCCGAAGTACAAGACGCAGCCGGAGCGAATCCTCAGCGCCGAGGTCGGCTACCTGAACCAGTCGAGCGACTACTACTCGTTCGAGCTCGCGGCCTACTACAACCGCGTCAGCGACCTGATCGTGCTCTCGCCGAACCGCGGCTACACGCCGACGTTCGCGGCGAACGGCATCGGGGCCTACGACGAGGCCACCGGCCGCTACATCGCGCAGTTCGGCGGCTGGGTGAACGACTGCCAGATCTTCAACGTGTACGGCGGTGAAGCGACGGTCCGGACCTTCCCCGTCCAGGGCCTCGACCTCTACGCCTCGTACGCGGTCAACTACACGACCAAGACCGTCCCCGAGGGGTGCACGGGCACGGTCAACGACGAGCGAACCAGCCATCACAAGGTGATCGCCGGCGCTCAGCTCCGTACCAAGTACCGCGTCGACGGCTCGCTCGACCTCTACTGGGAGAGCCGGCAGATCTGGGCGGAACAGAAGATCGACTTCGTCACCCGCGAGATCCCCTACCAGCAGTTCTACTTGAACTCGTACCCGCTGCTCCAAGGGCGCCTGGGTTACCGCTTCGAGAAGGAGCCGCTCGAGCTCGCCGTGGCAGGCTTCAACCTGCTCAACACCCAACACCGCGACCATCCCTTCGGCCAGCTCGTCGGCCGCAAGGTCTGGGTCATGGCGACGTACCGGTTCTAAGGAGGCGACTCGTGAAGCGCGTTTTCGCCAATTCGATTCGATCGATCCTCCTCGGAGCCCTCGCGGCTGGCTCGGCGGGGGGTTGCGACATCAACCTCCCCATCGACAGCACCGCCGACAACCCGCAGATCCCCGGGCCGATCGGCATCATCCAGGGGACCGCGACCTACTACGGTCCGACGCCCTGCGTGAAGGACGGCCACGTCGAGGGGGCGCTGATCGTGCTCCTCTTCGACTACAACAACCCGCCGCCGCCGGACGGGCTCGCCACCACCGCCCTCAACTTCGCGACGATCCCGGGCGACAAGCTCTTCTACAACACGGCCATCCCGGCGTCGGGCAAGGGCTCGGCGAGCGACACGACGCACACGTCCGTGTGCGCCAAGGCGGGCGATCCGTCGATCACGGCGACCGGCAACTGGACGCTCGCCGAGGTCGTCGCGGGTCGCTATCGGATCATCTCGTTCTACAGCCAGCACAACACCTTCAACCCGCTCTTCGACTTCGCGAACCTGCCGATCGCCGGGGACATCGGCGGCGCCGCGCTCGCGGATCCGGCGACGGGCAAGCTGCAGCAGATCGTCGTCGGCGTGCCGACGAGCGATCTGAAGACGTACCCGAACGGGCTGATGATGCCCGACACGGGCTTCGTGGCGACCAACGTGTCGGTGCTCGTCGGGCAGCCGTTCCTGTCGAGCCGGCCCTACTTCTGGATCGATCCGAAGGGGTCGCGCGGGTTCGTCCACGAGGTCGATCCGGTCAAGGGCGAGGCCGGCGTCCGCTACCCGCAGGTCGACCCCACGGGCATCGCGCAGGACGACACCTTCGAGCCGAAGTTCCCGCAGGACTGGAGCATCACCGGGCAGCAGAACCTCGCCTGCGCCGGCAATCCCGATCCGGCGTGCGACATCTTCAAGTTCGCGCAGGCGAGCTTGCCGCAGCTCCACCTCCGCTACGGCTTCCCGACGGCGGGCACGCAGCTCGGCGTGAAGGGCGGCGTGTCGGCCGGCGACGATCTCGGCCTCGCGAGGGGCGCGAAGCTCGTGAGCCCCTTGGCCGGCGGCAACACGCCGTTCTACGGGATCGAGCCGTTCCCGCTCGACATCGGCGCGACCGACATCACGAAGACGAAGAACGATCCGTCGCAGCGCTTCAACCTGACGCGCGTCTACTCGCCCGACCCCGACACGGGGGCGATCGTGCCGTCGATCCTCCACGACAACCAGTCGCTCGAGAGCCTCGGCCTCATCGCGGAGATCTACCCGCTGGTGGTGCTCGCGAAGCTCCAGGAGGGGGCGAACGGGCTGCCGGTCGATCCGCCGACGCCGCAGATCGACCCGGTGGTCGTGATCCAGGGGATCACGCTCCGCAACGACACGCTGGGCAACGGCACGATGAAGGCCTCGTCGGAGAGCGCCATCACCTGCGGCGGCCTCACCAAGCAGGTGACCGACCCCGCCACGGGCGACAAGAGCTGCCTCCCCGACACCTCGCTGGCGCTGGAGAACAAGGGGGCGGTCGAGCTCGCCGATCAGTTCACGGCGCTGATCCGGCCGGCGGCGATCTGCGTGCGCCCCGACGCGGCCAACGCGAACCCGAGGGGGGTGCTCGTCGCCCCCTTCGCGACCGACTTCAACCCGGCGAACGACAAGGGCGAGCTGGTCGGCCGCGACCGCCTGCTGAAGGCGCAGGCGGCGAAGCTGAGCGACATCCAGTTCGGCTGCCTGCCGCCCGGCTACTACACGGTGAACGTGGTGTACCCGGCCGGTCAGGCCTGGGGCATCCCGAACAACACGGGCTACTGCAGCTTCGGCCTCGCGAAGCTGATCGACGGGACCTGGAACGACGGCGTGCCCTTCGAGTCGTGCGCCTACGGCTCGCCGAAGGGGACGCTCGCGGGCAACCTCTCGTACCCGTCGTCGCCGGGGCGCCCGCTCCTCGTCTCGCAGCAGCTCTTCCTCGACGGAGGGCCGCACGCCACGGCGGCGAGCCCGAACAAGTTCAACACGGCGCCTCTGATCGTGAAGATCGAGCCGTCGAAGCGCTGCATGACGCAGGACTCGAAGACGCAGCTGTGGATCAACAACAGCGCCAACGAGGACACCAACGCCAACGGCAAGCTCGATCCGGGCGAGGACAAGAACGGCAACGGGATCCTCGACATGAACATCCCGAACGCCTGCCTGCCGCGCGCGCAGATCAAGTAGAGGCGGCGCCGCGATGAACGCCTGGCTGCTGGGCGCGTCGATCCAGAAGGTCGAGCGCCCGACGCCAGGCGTCGTCGTTTTGTCGCTCCGCGCGCCCGGTCGGAGCGTGACGCTCGGGGTGATCGGCGCCCGCGAGGGGGCGGCCATCGGCGAGCTCGGCGAGCAGCGGCCACGTCGCGGCGGCGCGCCCGGCAAGGGGCCCGCGAAGGGCCCCGACGCGGAGCTGATGCGCCTCCGGAAGCTGCTCGAAGGCGCGCGCGTGCTGGAGATCGCCCGCGCCGGCGAGGGGGCGCACGGCTCGCTGCGGCTGCGCGCGGTGCGCGGCGGCGAGGTGCGCGCGCTGCTGGCGACGCGCGAGGGGGTGACGCTGGTGGAGCTGCCGGGCGAGGTCGTCGAGGGCGCTGCGACGGACCGCGCGCTCGGGGATGCGGACGCCGCGGAGGCCTCCGCCGAGGCGGTGCGGCTGCTCACGCGCCTCGAGCTCGGTCGGTTCGACGAGGCGAAGCGCGCGCTCGTCGGCGCCATCGCGCGCACGCGCAAGCGCCTCGAACGGCGCGTGGAGGCGCTCGAGGAGGATCTCGCGAAGATCGAGGGGGCCGACGAGCACGCACGGCTCGGCGCGCTCCTGATCACGAGCGCGCACGCCATCCCCCGCGGGGCGCGCGAGGCGCTGCTCGAGGACTGGTCGAGCGGCGAGCGCGTCGAGGTCCGCGTGCCGCTCGATCCGGCGAAGTCCGCGAAGGAGCAGGCAGAGGCGCTCTTCCATCGCAGCAAGCGGCTCAAGCGTGGGCGCGCGATCGCGGAGGCGCGGCGCGCGGAGGCGCAGCGGACCGTGACCGCGCTCGAGGCGCTGGAGCGCGAGGCGCTCGGCGCGGTCGACGCGCGCGCGCTCGAGATCCTGAGCGGCCGCGCGAAGGGAGCGGGCGTCGCCGGCGCGCGCGTGCAGCTCGCGACCAAGCGCAGGGGCCCCGCGCCGCGCGTCCCGTTCACGACGTACCTCTCCGGCGAGCGGCGCGTGCTGGTCGGCCGCGGGGCCGCGGACAACGACGCGCTCACCACGAAGATCGCGAGGCCTCACGATCTCTGGCTCCACACCAAGGGGATCCACGGCGCGCACGTGATCGTGCCGCTCGCGAAGGGGGAGTCGTGCCCGAGCGAGCTGCTGGTCGACGCGGCGCACCTCGCGGCGCACTTCTCGGACGCGCGCGGCGAGAAGGTCGTGGAGGTCCAGCACACGCCGCGGCGCTACGTGCGCAAGCCGAAGGGGAGCGCGCCGGGGGCGGTGGTGCTCGAGCGCGAGGCGGTGCTCGTGCTGCGGGTGGAGCCGGGGCGCGTCGAGCGGCTGCTCGCGACGGGGGAGTGAGCGGAGGGGGCGGGGGCGGCGCACGAGTCACAGCGCCCGCACGCGCCTGAAGTCGGCCTGCTCGCGCGCGCGGGTGCGCATCGCGAGCTTGGCGTGGTAGCGGCCGACGTCGAGGCCGTCGCTCGTGAGCGTCTCCCACAGCTCGTTGGCGGCGGCGACGGTGGCGCAGTAGACGATGGCCGTGCCGGGCTCGCCGGCGGGCAGCTCGCGTAGGCGGTCGAGCTTGATCTCGTCGTTGACGCAGCGGTGCACCGAGAAGGCGAGGTTGGGGCGCTCGACGCGGTGGCGCACGACGTGCGGATCTTTCAGGCGGAGCTGCGCGACGATGTCGCGCGTGGCCTCCGGGGTCGACGTGGCGGTGAGCGCCACGATCGGCGGGCGGCCGAGGCGCTCGGCGTTCTCGTCGATCGTGAGGTACGCCGGGCGGAAGTCGTGCCCCCACTGCGGCACGATGTGCGCTTCGTCGACCACGATGGCGGAG
>CAIXWQ010000800.1 GCA_903923175.1 uncultured delta proteobacterium
GGCACGGTCGAGCGACGGATCCCCGCGAGCGACGGCGCGACGGGCGCGGCGCTGTTGCGCGGCGCGGGCGGCGGCGTGCTCGGCTTCGGCGGCGGCACGGTCACCGCGCGCGGCGCCGGCACGGCGGCCGGATCGAACTTCAGCTTGTTGCGCTTGGCGCGATCGAGCCCCTCGGTCGCCTCGGGGTCGCCGGCCTTCAGGCGCAGCACGCGGCGCCAGGCGTCGGCGGCCTCGCGCGGCTCGCCGAGCTTCTCCTCCCAGATGTGCGCGATCTGGCGCGCGAGATCCGCGCGCACGGCCTGGTCCTTCGAGCGGAGGATCTGATCCTCCAGCAGCTGGACGAGCCCGCGGAAGTCGTTCGCCTCGCGCAGGAGCGCGCCGTAGCGCTCGGTGATCCCCTGATCGGCCGGCGCGAGCTCGTGCAGGCGTCGCAGGTCGGCGAGCGCGCCGTCGAAGTCCTCGAGCTTCTCCTGGCGCAGCGTCGCGCGTCGCGCGAGCACCTGGCGCACGATCGGCCCGTCGAAGACCTCCTCGAGCACGCGCGAGAGCACCGCCTCGGCGCGCTTGGCGTCGTCGCCCGCCGCCGCCTCGAGGGCGTCGAGGGCCACCGCGTCGACGTGCGCGACCAGCGCCTTGCCGAGCAGATCGAACGCGAGCTCGAGATCGGAGAGATCTTCCTTCGCGCGGCCGGCCAGCTTGCGCAGCTGCGCCGAGCGCGTGCGCCCGCCGTCCCGCGGCCCGGCGGACGAGCCGACGATGCCAGCGACCAGCGCGCGACGGTACGTGTCCCCCTCGGCCGAAGCGTCCGCCTCGGCGACCGAGGCCCAGAGCGCGTCGGCCGGATCGTCGGCGTTCTGCACCGCGAGCGCGAGCTCGAGCACCTCCTGCGCCTTCTTCTCCACCGCCGCGAGCTCGGCCCCCGCGACCGGCGCTCGCTCGAGCGCCGCGCGGTACACGCGCACCAGCGCCGCGAGGCGATCCGGCGGCGTCTTGTTGCGCGCGACCTGGCGCTCGTAGAGCTCGATCGCGGCCATCGCCGACGGCGCCATCGCCGCGAGCGCGTAGAGCAGCGGCGGCGTCTCGAGCGGCGGCACCGCCGACAGCCCGAGCTCGCCGTGCGAGACGGCGTCCTCGCGCGACACGCCGAGCTCGATGCGGGCCTGCGCCTGGCGCACGAGCTCCTCGGCGCGCGCGGCGCCGCTGGTGAGCGAGGCGCGGCGATCGTGGACCTCGAGCACGAGATCGAGGTTCTTGGCCGCGACGGCGAGCGGCTCGAGGCGCTCGAGGAACGCCTGATCCTTCGCGCGCGGCGTGCGCAGCACGTCCGGCGCGATCTCGAGCGCGCGCTCTTCGACCTTGCCGCGCACGAAGCGATCGAACGCCTCGCCGAGCAGCCGCTGCCCCTCGGGGCCCTGCGTCGTGCGCGCCCAGGCCAGGATCTGGCCGCCGATCTGCGCGTGCGCCTCGTGGCGATCGGCGATGGCGAGCGCGGCCGCGCGCGCCACGTCGGAGCCCGCGGCGGTGTACGGCGCGAGGTCGCGCAGCGCGTCCTCCACCTTGCCGAGCTGGTCGGCGAGGATCTCGGCGCGACGCCCGGCGAGCGTGGCGATCTCCTCGTCGTCCCCCTCGACGTCGATCTGCGCCTCGATGATCTCGACCACGCGCGGCCACTTCTCGGCGCGCTCGGAGAGCTCGCGGAGCTTGCTCAGCGCGGCGAAGTCCTCGGCGTCTTCCTTGACGACGACCTCGTACGCGGCGAGCGCCTTGCCGAGCTCGTGCGTCTTGTCGACGTAGATCTCGCCGAGGCGCCGCGCGACGGTCGCCTTCTCGTCGCCCGCGGCGGCGAGCTCGAGCTCGCGCTCCAGCGCGTCGGCGGCGGCGGCGAAGTTCTCGCGCGCCTCCTCCATGTCCGCGATCGCCTGCAGCGCCTCGCGGCAGTTCTCGTCGAGCGAGGAGAGGATCTCGCGGTAGCGCGCGAGCGCCCCCTCGACGTCGCCGACGGCGTCCGCCAGCAGCCCCGCCTCGCGCAGCGCGATCTTGACGCGGTCTTCCTTGGTGGTCGCGATCTTCTCGAGCCGCCGCAGGAACGCCGTCGCCGCCTGCGCCTCGCCGCGCTCGATGGCGTCGTCGACGAGCGCGCCGAGCGCCTCGGCGTCCTCGTTCGAGCCGACGATCTTCATCAGGAGATCGCGCGCGCCGTTCGGATCGGCCAGCCGCTCACGCCGGAAGGCCGCGCAGCGCTTGAGGAGCGCGATCGACTTCGCCTCGTCCTTCTGGCCGTCCGCGCGCTTCTCGAGCAGCGCGGCGACGTCGTCGAAGCGCCCCTCGGCCTCGAGCAGCTGCTCGAGCTTGGTCGCGAGCGCTTCGTCCTCGGGCGCGAGCTCGAGCGCGAGCTCCAACTTCTCGACGGCCGCCTTCGCGTCGCCCGCCTTCACGAGGTAGTCGGCCTCGGTCGCGCGCAGCGCCGCCTGCGCGACCGGCGTCTTCTCGTGCTCGGCGCGCTTGCCCGCCGCGGTAGCCGCGTAGTCCCAGCGCTCGGCCGCGACGCCCGCGTCTTCGAGCTGCTTCCACGTCGCCGCGTCGTCGAGGATCTCGGCGGCGGCGTTCCACGCGTCGGCCGCGGCCGGCGCGTCGCCCAGCTGGGTGCGCAGCTCGCCGAGGCGCGAGAGCAGCTTGGCCTTCACGGGGCCGTCGTCGATGTCCGGGATGCCGTCGTCGATCGCCTGCGCGGCGCGCTCGGCGTCGCCGGCGGCCGAGAACAGGCCGACCGCGCGCGCGAGGATCTCCTCGTCCTTCGGCGTCTGCCCGAGGATGCGCACGAGCGCCTCGGCGGCCTCTTTCTTGTCGCCGCGCTTGTGCTCGTGGAGATCGGCGAGCTTGCGCTCGAGCGTGATGCGCTCCTCGGGATCGCCAGCCTGCATGGCCTCCTGCTCGAGGAGCTGCGCGAGATCGTCCCAGTGCTGCGTCTTCTCGAGCAGCCGGTGCATCGCGTTGCGCGCGACCTCGTCGGAGCGATCGAGCGAGAGCAGCTGCTTGTAGGCGCCGATCGCGCCCTCGGGGTCCTTGAGCTGCGACTCCGAGAGCCCCGCGACCTCGCGCAGGCGCATCTTGCGCGAGTCGATCGACGAGCCGCCGGAGCGGGCCGCGGCGATCAGCACCTCGCGCAGATCCTTGTACTGGCGCGACGCGCGCAGCGCGTCCTCGACGTACGACAGCGCCTCGGGGTGCTGCGCGTCGACCGCGAGCACCTCGCGGTACTTCGCGAGCGCGCCGCGGCGATCGTTCTTCGCGGCGGCGGCCGACGCGAGCTCGAGGAGGCGGTTCACGCTCCCGGCGTCGATCTGCGGCGCGGCCGGCTCGGCGGCCGGCA
>CAIXWQ010000801.1 GCA_903923175.1 uncultured delta proteobacterium
ACGCACGATCGGCTCCACCGTCTTGCGCTCACCGGGGCCCAACAGACCGAGCGCGTACTCGCGCGCCAGCGTCCGGTGGTAGCCCGTCTCCAGCCGCCGAAGCAGCGGTGCGACGAACCGGTCGAAGCGGGCCAGCACGGCTGCGTCGAGCTCGTGCACTTCCATAAGTGCACCGGTGCAGCTTTGTTGACCCGACCGCCAAGTTTTCTACGGCCGGGTAATACTGAGGCCGCGGGCCGGGGGCGGCGCCCGATCGTTGCGTCCGGCGAACTTTTGAGGTGAAAAGAATCCCTCCTATGTCCCTCCCCTTCGCCCCGGGCCTGTTCCTCGGACAAGTCGCGCTGATCACCGGAGGCGGCACGGGCATCGGGCTCGCCACCGCGAAGCGCTTCGTGGAGCTGGGTGGCCGCGTCGCGATCGCGTCGCGCAAGGAGGCGAACCTCGACGCCGGCACCCGCGCCCTGCGAGAGGTCGGCGGCCCCGACTGCGTCTACGCCAAGGCGTGCGACACCCGCGAGCCGGTGCAGGTCGACGCGCTGGTCGACGCGGTGGTCGGGCACTTCGGGCGCATCGACGTGCTGGTGAACAACGCCGGTGGTCAGTTCCCGACGGCGGCGCAGCACCTCGCGCCCAAGGGCTGGGAGGCGGTCATCCGCAACAACCTCAACGGCACCTGGTTCATGACCCACGCGGTCGCCAACAAGGCGATGATCCCGCAGAAGCGTGGGCGCATCGTCAACGTGATCGCCCAGATCTACCGCGGCTTCCCCGGCATGGTGCACACCGGCGCGGCGCGCGCGGGCGTCGAGAACATGACCAAGACGCTCGCGGTCGAGTGGGCGCCGCACGGCATGCGCGTGAACGCGGTCGCTCCCGGCTTCATCAAGTCGAGCGGCACCGATCAGTACCCGCCTGAGCTCGTCGCCAAAGCCGCCAAGGCCTGCCCGCTCCGCCGCGGCGGCACCCCTGACGAGGTCGCGCGCCTGATCCTGGTGCTCGCCAGCGAGCAGTTCGACTTCGTGACCGGCGAGACCTGGTACATCGACGGCGGCCAGAAGCTCTGGGGCGACGTGTGGCAGTTCGAGGACGAAGTCTGATGCCCTGGATCGAAGCCGCGCTGCGCGGGCAGAAGGTCCTCGCGCGCGCGACCGACGGCGGCGCGCTGCAGGTCGACGAGGGGCGCGTCGAGATTCGCTACAAGCCGAACGACGGCAAATCGTACCGCGCGCTGGCGGCGAACCTCCTCGTCGCGCCCGGCGCGCCGCGCTTCCCCGACGCCCACTGCGGCGACGCCTCGGCGCCGCCGACGAAGGAGCAGAAGAGCGCGCAGAAGAAGGAGACGGCGAAGGCCGCCATCGCCCCTCCGGACGCGAAGTCGATCACGGTCTACGCCGACGGCGCGTGCAGCGGCAACCCGGGCCCCGCGGGCTCGGGCGTCGTGGTCGTCGCCCCCGACGGCGGCATCCGCGAGGGCTTTCGATTTCTCGGCGAGGGGACGAACAACGTCGCCGAGCTCACCGCCATCCTGATCGCGATCGAAGCGACCGAGGGGCTCGGCCACCCGGTGCGCCTGCACACCGACTCGCAGTATGCGATCGGCGTGCTGCAGAAGGGGTGGAAGGCGAAGGCGAACCCGGAGCTCATCGCGACGATCCGCGCGCGGCTCGCCAAGCGCCCCGACGTGAAGCTGTTCTACGTGCCCGGCCACTCCGGCGTGCCGCTGAACGAGCGCGCCGACGAGCTCGCGCGCGAGGCCGTGAAGACGCGCAGCTCGCAAGCGCTCTAGCGCGCGGTCACGCCGTCTCTTCGTCGACCCAGCGGGCGTACTCCTCGTTCACCTCGCCCGCCTGCGGCGCGAGCGCGACGATCTCCGGGACCTCGTACGGGTGCACGCGCCGGATGGCCTCACGCAGCGCGGGGAGCTTGTCGTCGCGGGTCTTGATGACGAGCAGCAGCTCGTCGTCGCGGCAGATCTCACCCTTCCAGCGGTAGATCGACACGACGCCAGGGACGAGGTTCACGCACGCCGCGACGCGCTCCTCGACGAGCGCGCGGGCGATCGCCTCGGCGGCGGTGACGGGGGCGGTGCAGAGGACGAGGCGCACTGGGGGCTCCGAAGAGGTGTGTCGAGACGGATCAGAACGCGACCAGAGTCGGAATCCGACGGTCGGTTCGCGAGCCATCGCCGATCGACCCATCGGCGTTGCCGCCCCAACAAT
>CAIXWQ010000802.1 GCA_903923175.1 uncultured delta proteobacterium
CACGTCTGCCGCGGGCGTGTGCTCAAGCGACGCCCCGAGCACGAGGCGGAGCTGCAGCGCGTCGTCGAGTCGCTGGCGCAGGAGCACGAGAAGCTGCTCCCGACGATCTTGCAGCGCGCCGACATCGGCTACCTGAAGGACGTCTACCCGTTCCACCCGGCGCTGATCGAGGCGCTCATCGACGTCTCGTCGCTGATGCAGCGCGATCGCACCGCGCTGCGCATCCTCTACGAGCTGCTCGTTCTGCACTACCCGGACCTGCCGCTCGGCAAGCTCCTGCCGGTCGGCTCGGCGTTCGAGGCGATCTTCCCGGAGGCCGGCGTCGACGGCAGCAAGCGGGTCGAGGACCTGCGGGCCATCCACCGCACGTATTACCAGCGGTTCCGGCCGGCGATGCAGCTGATGCTGAAGACGAAGGACTCCGACTTCGACGACGCCCGGCTGCGCGCGCTCGACATGGTGGTGAAGACGGCGCTCCTCGCCGAGGTCTCCCCGCACCTGAAGGGGACGACGAGCATGACCGTGGAGCGGCTCGTTCGACTGAACGACTCCGAAGTCAGCGGCGAGATGGAGCGCTCGAAGTTCAATAAGGTGTTCCAGGACCTCCAGACGCTGACGCGCTTGGTGCCCGGAACGCTGCAGCTCTCGGGAAACGGCCGCGATGCAACCGTGAGCCTCGTGCTCCAGGGGGTGAACTTCGGTGAGATCCTCGAGCGCGCCCGCGCCCGCATCGCGGGGAACAAACACCGCAGGCTCGAGGCGTTCTACTCGGTCGTGCTCCCGGCCCTGAAGCTCAAGCGCGAGCAGCTAGGAGAGTCGATCGAGATCGAGTGGCGCAAGACGAAGCGCAAAGGTTCGGTCGACGTGCGGAACGTCCGCGAGCTCGCGAACGCCGACTTCAAGGTGCGCCCGGGCGAGGAGTTCCGGCTGCTGATCGACTACCCGTGGGACGATCCGACGCACACGGCGGACGAAGACGAGCAGCGCGCGATCGCCGTGAAGCAGCGCGACGGGCAGCAGCTCACGATCTGCCTGCTCCCTCGCCACTTCACGCCTTCGGAGATGGCGATCCTCGAGGACCTCACCGCGGTCGAGGAGCTGCTCGGGCCCGCGCACGAGGAGTTGCTGCGCGAGCTGGCGCCGCACGAGCGCACGCAGGTGACCGAGCAGGCCACGAGCCAGGCGTTGAACCTGAAGCAGAGCTTGGGAAGCAAGCTCGCCGAGGTCTATCGCGATCACGGGCGCGTCGTCGCGCTGGTAGGGAACATCGAGTCGCGCGTGGCTTCCGGGGAGCTCTCCGACGTGTTGGTGCGCCTCGGGCAGGCGCTGCTCGACCGCGCGCATCCCGGCCACCCGAATTTCGGCGCCGAGCCGCGGCCCGAAGGCCTCCGAATGCTGTGCGAGTGGGTCGCGCGAGCGGCGGAGAGCGCCGACTCGATGGCGAGTTTCAACGACGAAGAGGCGCGCGTGCTCCGCACGCTCGGCGAGCCCCTGGAGCTCGTGACGCTCGGTCAGGCCCGCGGGCAGCTGCGCCTCGACACGCGCTACATCAAGACGGTGCGCGACGACGTGAAGGGGGACTCGGTGCTGTGGGACGGCACGGACCGCAAGCTTCAGGAGACCTACGGGCTCACGCCGGTGGTGCGGAACTTCTTCCTC
>CAIXWQ010000803.1 GCA_903923175.1 uncultured delta proteobacterium
CCCAGCGGCCCTCGCTCCGGCGCGCGTCGGCCTGCGGCCTGCGCGACGAGGCGGCGGCGCTGCTGCGCACCAGGATCGGCGCCAAGAAGGCCGAGTGGCTCGGCGTCTCGCCCGGTGGCGTCAACACCGCCGGCGAGCCGTGGGACGAGGCGGTGACCGAGTGGCTCGCGGAGCCTGCGGGCGTGGCGCCTAACGGCCTGCTCCCGTGGCTTACGGCGCTCGCCAAGAAGAAGTGCCCGGAGCGGCAAGCCGACGCGTTCGCGGTCCTCGCGGAGGCCGCGAACAGGCTCGACATCCCGCTGACGCCGACACTCGCCGGGCGGCTGAAGCTCGAGGCCGAGTGGGGCCTCCCGGACGCGCTCGCCGACGCCGACGCGGTCGCGGACGCGCTGACGTCCCTCGCCACTGAGGCGCGCACGCAGGCCTTGAAGGCCCTCGCGGCGGCGGGCGCGGCCGGGTACGGCGAGCTCCTCCTCGCGGCGACGGCGCTGTGCCGCGAGAAGCCGGCGTCGTTGAAGAGCCGCTACGACGCGCTGCTGGTCGACGAGGTGCAGGACACCAGCGCCGCGCAGCTCGACTTCTACACGGCCTTCGCCAGCCTGCGCGACGACGTGCCCGAGAAGGCCATCGCGGCGTTCTTCGTCGGCGACGTACGGCAGTCGATCTACCGATTCCGCGACGCCGATCCTACGGGTTGGGACCGGTTGGAAGGTGACGTCGCCGAGGCCGAGCCCCTGTGGGCGAACTACCGTTCGAGCCACGCGCTCGTCGGCGCGCAGCGGCTGCTCTTCAAGGACTTCTCGGGGGTGCGCGATCTCGAGAAGCTCGTGCCCAAGCGGAAGGACGAGGGGACCCTCACGGCGCCCGTGCACGTGATCGCTGTCGATGACGACGAGTCCGACGCCGACGAGCTGACGGTGCATCACTTCGCAGCGAGGCTCAAAACCGCCACGCGTCGTGCGGAGGTCCCGCACGCCGCGGTCCTCGTGACGTCTTGGACGCTCGCGGCGCGCGCCAAGGAGCTGCTCCGGGCCCATGGGATTGCGGCGCAGCTGACCGGCGACTAGGCCCTCCTCGGCGGGCGCGTGGCGACCGACGTGCGGCTCTTCCTTCGCGTGCTGCTCGACGCGACGGACGATCTCGCGATGGTCGGCGTGCTCAAGCACCCGTCGATCGGCCTCAGCGACGCGGGGCTGCTGCAGCTGCGCAAGACCGAGGGGCTGTACCTGTCGGCGATCTTCAACGACAAGACCGAGGCCGCGTGGCCAGAGTCCGAGCGTCGCGCCCTCACGCGTGGCGCGGCGCCGTTGCGCGCGGCGCGAATGGCGCTCGGACGCGAGCCCACGGCGGACGTGATCGAGCGGCTGGCGTCGCAGCTCCACTGGCGCCCGCTCCTCGAGCACGGACCCGAAGGGGAGCGCGGCGAGGCCGTCGCGCAGCTCGAGGTCGTGATCGAGCTGATCCGCCAGCTCGAGGAGCCGCTGGGCACCGATCCGTACGAGGTCCTCGCGAAGCTCGAACCGGGGTCGGAGCGCGCCGACGATTTGCCGCCGGTGCGGCTGCAGGCCGGCGAGGACGTCGTGACGATCACGACGATCTTCGCCGCGAAGGGGCTCGAGTGGGACCACGTCGCGATTCTCGGCATCGCCGGCAAGGGCGGTGGCACCAGCGAGACCGAAGGGCTCGCGGTCACCTTCCATCACCCGGCCAACCCGTTCGGCGTGCGGCTCGATCCGCGCGGCGCGCTCGCGCCGCTGCGCGATCCCATAGCAGCGCTGTGGGGCGCCGTCGACGCCGACGCGGGGCGGCAGGAAGCGGCGCGGCTATTCTACGTCGCTTTCACGCGCGCGGCGGAGACAGTCACGTTCGGCCTGCCGAAGCCGGCGAAGAACGCCAAGGGTGGAGAGAGCTTCATCGGCACGCTCCGCGAACGGATCGCGGCGCTCGCCGGGAACGAGGAGCCGGGCCTCGTTGGTGTCGTGAAGCTGCTCGAGGGGAAGGCGGACGTGGTCGTGGCGCCCCCGACCCCAATCGTGCGCACGCGGACCGGCCTCGTTGGAGAGCTCGAAGCGACTTGGCTCGAGTCGGACGGCAAGAAGCTGGCGCAACCCTCTGCGCTCAAGGACCTGCTGAAGGGGCCGGAGCGCGAGGCGATCTGCGCGCGCCTGCTGGCAGGCGCCAGCTTCGTCGCGTCGAGCCGCAAGGTGCCCGACGCGCCACCGGAGCTGGCCAAGGACGATCCGCGCGACGTCGGCGATCTCGTGCACGGCTGGCTCGAGCGCTGGGCGTTCAAGGGGAAGCCCGAACTCGGGATGGCGACCGAGTACCTGACGGATCGCTATCGACTCGATCCCGCGGACGCCGCGAAGGTCGGCGCGTGGCTGTGCGAGACGGGGCGGATCGTGCACGACGAGCTGCCCGGTTTCGCGGCGCTGATCACGGACGCGCGGCGACGGTGCTTCGAGCAGCCGCTGATCGGCGTGGTCGGCAATACGATCCTGAGCGGCCGCACCGATCTCACGCTCGAGCGCTCGGACGGCTCGCTCGTCGTGATCGATTTCAAGGCAGGGAGCCACGTCGCGACCGGCGCGACGCCCGAGAACATCCCGAACTTCAACGAGTACGCCCTTCAGCTTCACGCCTACGCGGAGCTGCTCCGGGGCGCTGGGCTCAAGGTCGCGGAGGTGGGACTGCTCTACGTTCGGGGGGCGAGCTGGGTGCGGTTCGCGGGGTAGCCCATCACGCCGCCCCCGGCTTCCCCGCCTGCGCCAGCCACGCCTCGACCAGCCCCGCCGGCCCCGCCTCGCCGACCTCGACATGGGGCCCGACGACGACGTACGTCGCGAGCACCCCCGCGCGCCCGGAGAGCACCATCGGCTCCCCCGGGCGAAGCCGCCACCACGACCGAGGCGCCGGCTTCCCCACAGTGCGCGGCGGGTGGTCGGCGTTCGTCTGCGGCGCCGAGAGCACGTCGAGCGTGATCGCCTTCGCGAGCCGCACGCCGCGCGCCTTCGCCCACGCGCGGGCGCACCGCTCGAGTCGCTTGCGCGACGAGC
>CAIXWQ010000804.1 GCA_903923175.1 uncultured delta proteobacterium
CCGATCTGAGGCCGAGCTCGGCGAGGTCGAGCGCGCGTTCGTGCACGCGTCGCGACGCGCGCAGCTCCGGGCGCGCGGAGGAAGGCTCGCTTCGTGGATCGGCCTGCCGCTCGTGCTCGCCGCGGCGCTCGGCGCGGTGCGCCTCAAGGCGGCCGCGGACCAGCGCCGGCGCGTCGACGCCGAGCTCGTCGCGGCCCGCGGCACCTTCGACGAGGCGAGCGCGCTCCGCGGCGAGGTCGAGGGGCTCGAGGCGCGGGCCTTCGCGCGGTTCGACGAGCGCGATCGCGACGGCGCCGAGAAGCTCTGGACGCACGCGCGCACGCGCGGCGAGGCGCTGAGGGCGACGCTCGGGCGCGCGACCCAGCAGCTCGAGGCGACGCTGGTGCTCGACCGCGCACGCCCCGACGTGCAGGCGCTGCTGGCCGACGTGCTCTACGAGCGCGCCCGGCTCGCCGACGCGCGCGCGGGCGGGCGCGCCGACGCGAGCGAGCGCGACGAGCTCCTGCAGCGCCTGGCGCTCTACGACGCCGACGGCGCGCGTCGACGTCGCTGGTCGCTCCCGGCGCACGTGAGCCTGAAGACCGAACCGCCGGGGGCCGCGGTCGTCTGCGAGCGCTACGTCGAGGACGGGTCGCGCCTGCGCGTCGAGCCGCTGACGTCGACGTTCGGCGCGCAGCCGGTGGAGCTCGCGCCCGGCTCGTACCGGCTCACGCTGACGCTGCCGGGCGCCGCCCCGACGCGCTACCCCTTCGCCGTCACGCGCGACGAGGCGCTCGCGCTC
The DNA here is from genome assembly GCA_903923175.1 of uncultured delta proteobacterium. Classification (GTDB taxonomy): domain Bacteria; phylum Myxococcota_A; class Polyangia; order Polyangiales; family JADJMO01; genus CAIXWQ01. The sequence continues at coordinate 782 of CAIXWQ010000804.1, forward strand.
TCGATCGATCTGCGCCCGGGCGCGGCCACGCCGAAGGGGTTCGTGTTCGTCCCCGCGGGGCGCTTCTTCTTCGGCAGCACCGCGGAGGACAGCGTGCGGCGCGGCTTCTTCCACGGCGTGCCCGCGCACCGCGCCGTGACCCGCGCGTTCTACGTCGCCGCGCACGAGACGACCTTCGCCGACTGGATCGCCTACCTGCGGGCGCTGCCGAAGGCCGAGCGCACGGAGCGGCTGCCGCGCGTCGATCAAGGCGGCTTCTCTGGCGCCCTCGCGTTCAAGGAGCTCGTCGACGGCCGCTTCCAGCTGACCTTCCAGCCCGCGACGCAGTCGTACACGGCGCGCGAGGGCGAGCCGGTGACGTTCCTCGGGCGGCCGCGCCGCGCGACGCAGGACTGGCTCCGCTTCCCGGTCTTCGGCGTGGGGATCGAGGACGCGCGCGCCTACGCGGCGTGGCTCGCGGCGTCCGGTGGCGTGCCCGGCGCGCGGCTGTGCGACGAGCGCGAGTGGGAGCGCGCGGCGCGCGGCGCGGATCTGCGCGAGTACCCGCACGGCCCGACGCTCGAGGCCGACGACGCGAACTACGACGAGACCTACGAGAAGGTCCCCGCGGCGATGGGCCCCGACGAGATCGGCGCGCACCCGGCCTCGGTGAGCCCCTTCGACGTGCACGACATGGCGGGCAACGTGTGGGAGTGGGCCGAGTCGTCGGTGACCAAGGGGGGGATCGTCGCGCGCGGCGGGAGCTACTACTTCGACGTGAACACCGCGCGCGTGTCGAACCGCGAGGAGCCCGAGCCGTCGTTCCGCGACGTGAGCGTCGGCCTGCGCCTCTGCGCCGACGTGCCGGCGCGCTGACTCGGCCTGCCGCGCCGGATCGGCGCGCCGAATCGGCGTGGCGCGCGGCGCGGGCGGCCACGAAGCGCGAGAGATCGCCGCGGATCGCGGGCGGACCGCCGCTTGCTGAAGCGTTCCCCGGAGGCTCACCATGCACCCCCACACCTCGCTGCTCGCCGCGCTCACCCTCGTGCTCGCCAGCTCCGGATGCGCGGCCCAGGTCGGCGACGACGGGGCGACGCAGGCGAAGTCGGACCCGCTGCTCACCGACTTCTACTCGCTCTATCTGTACGGCGGCTTCACGCTGTCGTTCGATCTCGCCGGGCGCGGCCTCAACGGCCAGAGCTGGAACGGCAAGACGCTCGACGGACACGCGGTGACGCGCGTGTCGCTCGACGGGGTGCTGCTCGACGCGCGCGGCCACGCGGCCGACCTGCAGCTGGTCGGCAGCGGCTTCGCGAAGGCGGGCGTCGGCGGAAACCACGGCGGCATGAACGTCGACGGCGCGCGCTTCTCGGCGACGCTCGACGACGGCGACGCGATCGCGCTGCGGATCGCCGACTCGATCGACGGCAAGGGGAAGGACCACGACGTCACGCGCTACCTCGTGACCTACGAGACCGGCGCCGGCACGCGCTCGCTGTGCGGCGTGGCGGCCGATGGCACGCCGCTGCGCGCCATCCCGCTCGCGGGCATGTGGGATCTGCGCGCGGGGGTCGCGGGCGGCGGCGCGCATCACGACGACGCGCGCGGGTTCACCTTCGCGTGCGAGGGGAAGGTCCTCGCCGACTGCGTGACCATGGGCTACAAACCGTGGGTCGTCGGCCAGCTCTGCGACGGAAAGCGCGGCTCCTCCACGTGCAAGGACGTGGCGATCGCCGACTACCACCAGGCCTGCACGCGCATGCTCCGCGCCGACTACTGCGGCGACGGCGCGCCGCACACCGTCGACGGCACCGTGATCGCCGCGTGGGACGCGCTCGGCATCCGCGTGCAGGACCCCGCGTTCGCGCTCGAGGCCGAGTGGACTCCGAGCGGCGCGCGCTGCGCCCGGCGGACGCGCGTGGCCGGCCCGACGCCGAAGTGCTGGGCGGGGCTGCAGAAGCCCGACTGCGGCGCCGACGCGCACTTCCTCGACGGCACGCTGCTGATGTCGGGCGTCGCGCCGTAGGCCGCCCGCTCAGCGCTTCTTTCCGTCGGCGAGCCCGTGCTCGCGCAGCTTGGTGACGAACGTGCGCAGCGGCACGCCGATCAGCTCCGCCGCGCGCACGCGGACGCCGCCGGCCGCGGCGAGCGCCTCCTCGATGCGCGTGCGCTCGAGCTCGCGGATCTCGTCGTAGAGGTTGCGCATGGCG
>CAIXWQ010000805.1 GCA_903923175.1 uncultured delta proteobacterium
CGCCGGCCGACGTCCGCGCCTGGGCGGCGCCCGTGCTCGCGCGCATCGACCGCGCGCGCGCGATCCGCGCCATCTACGACGGCGATCCGGGCGCGGCGCTCGACCTGTTCGAGACGGCCGCCCGCGGCTTCGAGGCGGTGGGCGACCTGCGCGACGCGTGCATCCAGCGCACGAACGTCGGCTACGTGAGCATGGAGATCGGCAACTACGAGGACGCCGAGCGCGCCCTGCGCAGCGCGCTCGAGGTCGCCATCCAGACCGGCCTCGATCAGCTCGTCGTGCTCGCGCGCCACAACCTCGGCCTCGTGCTCGGGCGACGCGGACGGCTCGCCGAGGCGCTCGACGTCGAGCAGGCCGCCGTGCGCGGGGCCGCGGAGCTGCGTGAGCCGCGCCTCGAGGGGGGCTCGCGCGTCTACCTGTCGATCATCCGCGCGCTCGCCGGCGATCTCGAGGGGGCCGAGCGCGAGGCGCGCCTGGCGATCGAGGTGCTGGAGATGCTGCCGCCGACGCGCACCTACGCCCTCGCGCAGCTCGCGCACGTGCTGCTCGAGCGCGGTCGCGCCGGCGAGGCGCTCGCCACGGCGAGCGACGCCGCGCACGTCCTCGAGGCGCTCACCAGCATCGACGACGGCGAGGCGCTCGTGCGCCTCGTCCACGCCGAAGCGCTCCAGGCGAACGGCGAGGACGAGGCCGCCTCGCGCGTCATCCGGAGCGCTCGCGATCGCCTCTTGGCGCGCGCCGAGACCATCCGTGACCCCACGTGGCGCGAGAGCTTCTTCCACAACGTCCCCGAGAACGAGCGGACGATGGAGCTCTCCCGGCTCTGGATGCTGCGCCCCGTCGCGCCCGCGGCGGGGTGAGGGCTCGAGCGGCCTCCGTTCTTCCATCGCACTCGCCCGCACACGCGGCGCGGCTCTGACGCGTGCGAAGGCGCGTTATCGGCGAGACGCCGCGCGCCGGGCTCTGCAATATTGGACGCGTGCGCACGATCGTGGTGTCCCTCCTCGCGACCGCGTTGACCGCGATCACCCTCCCTGCGGCTGCCGCCGAGCCGTGGTCCGACGCCGATCCGCCCGCGCCGCCGGAGCGCACCGCCTTCGGCGACTACGGCTTCCGCGGCGCCGCGGAGTACCGCGCGAACGCGCTCGCGATCACGCCGCTGTCGATCAACGGCGCCTCCGGCGAGGACCTCCGCTGGGTCGAGCACCGCCTGCGGCTCGGCGGCACCATCGACTGGAAGGAGCGGGTGAAGCTGGTCGTCTCGACCGATCTGCTCGACGGCGCCCTGTGGGGCGACAACGGTGACTTCGGCGGCAATCCGAGCTCCGATCGCGGCACCAACGTCGGCGCGCGCAACCCCAACGTCACGAGGCCGTGCGTCACGCTCGTCGGCAAGGATCCGCTCGACCGCGACTCGTACGGCTACGGCCTCTGCAGCCAGTCGGACGTCTCGGTCCGCCACGCCTACGGCGAGGTCGCCCTCGGGTTCGGCATCTTCCGGGTCGGTCGTCAGCCGATCAACATCGGCACCGGCGTCCAGAACGCCGACGGCGAGGGGCGCCCGAACCGCTTCGGCTTCAGCCGGCGTGGCACCATCGTCGATCGCGTGCTCTTCGCGACCAAGCCGCTCGAAGGGTTCAAGCCGGCGGCCCAGCGCAACAAGGACCCCGAGGAGGGGCTCGTGTTCGCGTACGTCGCCGACCGCGTGGTCACCGACCTGCCGATCCGCCCCGGCGAGGCCGTGAACCAGACCGGCCCGGTGCTGCGCTTCGGCGCCAAGAAGCTCGGGAGCCTCGAGGACGTGCACCTCGCGACGTACCTGGTCCACCGCTGGGACGGGCAGTACGGCACGTCGATCAACAGCTTCGGCCTGCGCGCCATGGGCAAGCTCGGGCCGTTCTCGGCGGGCCTCGACGCCGTCGCGAACGTGGGCTCCACGCGCGAGGTCGCCGCGGCGTTCTCGCTGCTCTCGCACGACCCGATCGTCGATCAGCCCATCCGGCAGTTCGGTGCGCGCGGCGTGCTCCGCTACGATCAGCCGAAGTTCACGCTGTACCTCGAGGGGGACTACGCCTCGGGCGACTCGGACCCGCAGCCGCGCACCGCGCTCACGCAGTTCATCTGGGCCGACGACACGAACGTCGGCCTGCTCCTCTTCAAGCACGTGCTCGCCTACCAGACCGCGCGCGCGGCCGCCGCGGGGGTCGAGACGCTGCGGCGCCTCGGCGCGACGACCTACCCGGTCGACACCATCGACACGCGCGGGGCGTTCAGCAACGCGCTCGCGGTCTTCCCGCAGATCGATCTGCGGCCGATGAAGAACTTCCTCGTCCGCGGCGGCGTGCTGGTGGCGTGGGCGTCGTCTCCCACGATCGACCCGATCGCCTCGCTGCAGCGCCACGCGGAGATCAGCTCCGCCGACTACCTCGTCAACTTCGTCGGCGGCCGGCCCGGGCGCTTCTACGGCGTCGAGCTCGACGGGCGCGTGCAGTGGCGCTTCGGCGATCACGCCATCTTCGATCTCGAGGGGGCCATCCTCTTCCCCGGCGACGCCCTCAAAGACGAGAACGGCTACGCCGTCCGCAGCACGATGGTGCAGGCGCGCACCACGTTCGCCTTCTGAACCGCGCGAGCCAACCCCATGCGCAGTCGCCCGCTCTCCACTCTCGCGTCCCTGCTCTCCCTGCTCGGCGCGCTCGCGATCGCCCCGTCGTGCGCGACCTACGATCCGCCGCCGAAGCCGACCCTCGACGTCACGACCGACGGGCTGCTCACCGATCCGAAGGCGCCGATCCTCGTGCACTTCTCGGTGCCGGTGGATCCGCTGACGGTGCACGTGAAGATCGCGCGCTACGAGGTCGACTCCGAGGGCCACCTCGCCGACGAGCGCGGGGCCGACTCGACGCCGCTCGAGACGTACTACGAGCGCGAGCCCGACAACGGCGTCGGCTTCGAGGACGCGAAGGGCAAGAGCACGTTCGACTCGACCTTCACGACGATGACCATCGTCCCGAGCGCCGCGCTGCCCGTCGGGCCGCGGCTCGTGCTCTTATTCGAGCCGGGGCTCTCCGATCCGGCCGGGCACGACACCAAGGTCCGCAAGAAGCTGCTGTTCGGCTACAAGCTCACGCTCGACTGCAACCAGCCGGTGAAGAACCTCGCCTCGGGCGACTTCTTCTTCATCGTCGGCGTGAAGAACCCGATCGCCACGCAGATCCGGATGTTCGCGACGATCGACATCGACGCGACCACCGGGCGCTTCGTCGGCCAGTGGACGGACGCCCGCCGCAACAAGACGCCCGAGCACTGCCCCGCGGACCTCGCGTGCAAGTCGACCGAGGCGTGCCGCACATTGCCGGTGCACGCCTGCGTGATCCCCTCGGAGCCCGCGACGAGCTGCGACGAGTACCCCGACCAGCTCCCCGACGCGACCCTCGACACGGGCTTCAGCTTCACCGCGCTCGGGTGCGTGGTCGACCAGCCCGACGGCAGCGCGGCGCTCGTGAACGCGCCGGTCGACGTCCGCGTCACGAGCCCCGCCGTCACGCTGCGCAACACCGTGCTCTCGGCCGCGTTCAAGGCCGACGCCGCCGGGGCCATCCGCGGCAGCGGCTCGCTCGCGGCGCAGGAGGTCTTCCTCGGCGACATCTCCAGCGGCGCCGGCACCGGCGATCTCACGGCCCTGGTGATCCCGGCGGGCAAGCTGCCCGCGCCGATCCCCGGCCCGCCGAGCACCGCCTCGACGTCGAACTGAGGGCGCGCGCCGTGTCGGCAGAGCGATGCCGGCTCGCCCTGCGCCTCGGGCAGGGCGCGCCCGCAGCCTTCGCTCAGCGCATCCGCTCGCTCGGGCCCGGCGAGAGCGTCTCGGGCTGGCCGAACGAGCGCAGCGTGGCGGTGGTCACGTCGAGCGCGCCCTGCTCGTTCATCCCCTTGGCCTCGATGATCACCGGCCCGACCTCGGGGCAGAACGTGCGCTCGACCGTCTCGCCATCGGGGAAGCGCTCCCGCGTCACCGCGCAGCCGTCGAACGCGCCGGCCTCGACCTCGACGTGCGCGTCGAGCTTCACGACCTCGACGTTTGCCCCTTCGGCCGCAGGCCACTGCTCGCCGAGCCGCGGCGGTGTCTTGAGCAGGTATCCGCCGGCGGGCTCACGCAGGATGCCGTCCGCCACCACGCGAAACGTCACGGACTTGGGGCCGGTCCGGAGGACCGCGGCGCCGCCGTCGGTCGAGACCACCCGGCTGATCGACATCATCCGCTGATCGAGCACGGAGTCACCGACCATGTAGACCCACTGCATGCCCGCATCGAGCGGGTACCAGTGCAGGGCGCCTGCGTGCTGCGGCTTGGCGAAGGGGCTCTGCGCGCCCTTCCCGTGGCCGCACGAGAGCCCGAGGAGCGCGCTCGCGAGCGCCAGCACGAACGGGGCGACGGCGCGGGCGTCGGCGAGCGAGAGCGGCTTGCGGTGCGTCACTTCATCACCTCCGAGAGCTCCGCCGACACGAGCTTGCGAAGCCGCTCGACGAACGATTCTGCGTCCACCTCGACGCGGACGTCGACCGCCGTCGGGCTCGAGGCGTAGTCGATCTTCGCGTCGGCGAGCCCGAGCGCGCCCCCGAGCTCGCCGGCGACGACCCGCGCCACCACGCCGCGCGCCTCGCGCTCGATCAGCGGCGCGTCCTTCCCCCAGCGCCCCTCGACGTGCGCGCGCAGCTCCAGGCGGCCGCCGGGGAGCACGCGGACGGCGAGTCCGGCGCCGTCGCACTCCTCGGTGAGCGCCGGCGCCTCGGTCGCCTCGGATTTCGGGACGTGCTCCGAGAGCGGACAGCGCGCCAGCACGGCGAGCGGCGCGTCCGCGCTCCAGCCGAAGAGGGACGCGAAGGGGGGCTGCTGCGCGAGCCCGCGCGACCGCGGGAGCTGCCCGCTCGCGAGCGCGATCGCGACGTTCACCGGCCCGAAGCGGCCACCCTCGCCGGCGAGCGCGTCGCCGCGTGGCGACCAGAGCGCCGCCGCCGACGCGCGATCCCCCGAGGGGAGCGAGCCCCACGCGCGCACGACGTCGGGGCGCGTGGTGCTGCGCCCGCTCGGCTGCAGCACGCGGCGCTCGAAGGCGTCGATCGCGGTCTGCGGCGAGGTGCCGGCCGGCAGGTGCGCCGCGTAGTAGGTGCTCTCGCCGAACTGCGCCGCGAGCGCGTCAGGCGCCTTGCGCAGATCGAAGCCGAGGATCACGCCGAGGCGATCGAGCCCTTCGCTGGGGACGAGCTTCGCGAGCGGCCCGGCGAGCGGCCCTTCGAAGAGCTCCTTCGGCCGCGCGAGGGCGACCCACCGCGCGCCGGGCCCCTGGGTGACCGCCGCGAGCGGCGCGGTCTCGAGCGGCGCCATCGTCGGCTTCGGCGCGACCACCGCCTTGCCTCCACACGCGGCCAGGGCGCACGCGAAGCTGGTGACGGCCGCGAGCAGCGGAGGGAACGCGAGGGGGGCGGGGCGGCGCATGGGCGGCAGCGGGCGGCGAGGGCGGCGAGGGCGGTGCGGTGGCGCGCTCGCCGTGGCGAGCTACCCGACTTGGATGCGCGCGAACTTCCGGTTCTTCGAGCCGACGCGAACCAGGTACGTCCCGCCCTTGGCGAGCGCGCGCTTCACGTTGCTCTCCCTCGCGCCGTCGACCTCCACGCCCCCCTGCTCGACCATCCGGCGCCCCTCGCTGGTCGACGCGACGAGCTTCGCCTCGGCGAGCGCCTTCGGCAGCCACAGCTCCGCCCCCTCGCACGCGACCGTGCAGGTGGGCACGTCGTCGGGCACGGCGTCGGCTTCGAACTTGAGGTCCCACGCCTTGTGCGCGCGCTGCGACTCGGCCGCGCCGTGGAAGCGCCCGACGATCTCGTCGGCGAAGAGCTTCTTCACTTCCTTCGGGTTGCGCCCTTGCGCGACCTCGCCCCGCAGCGCGGTGATCTCGGCCGCGCTCTTCGCCGAGAGCAGCTCGAAGTAGCGCCAGACGACGCCGTCGTCGACGAGCATCAGCTTGCGGAACTGCTCGTTCGCCGGCTCGTCGATGCCGACGTAGTTGTCGGCGCTCTTGCTCATCTTGTCGCCGACGACCTTGCCGTGCTCGTCGAGCTTCGCGTTGATCCCCTCGAGCAATGGCGTCGTCATCACGATCTGCGGGCGCTTGCCGTACTGACCCATCAGGTCGCGGCCCACCAGCAGGTTGAAGAGCTGGTCGGTGCCCCCGAGCTCGACGTCCGCGTCGATCGCCACCGAGTCGTACCCCTGCAAGAGCGGGTAGAGGAACTCGTGCTGGTAGATCGGCTTCTCCTCTTCGAAGCGCTGGCGGAAGTCCTTGCGCTCGAGCATCTGCGACACCGTGCTCTTCGCCATCAGCTTGACGAGATCCATCGGCCGCATCGCGCCGAGCCACGTCGAGTTGTAGACGACCTCGGTCTTGCTCTCGTCGAGGATCTTCTTCGCCTGATCGAAGTAGCTCTTCGCGCCGGCGCGCACCTCCTCTTCGGAGAGCTGCGGGCGCGCTTTGTTCTTGCCCGTCGGGTCGCCCACCATCGCGGTGTAGTCGCCGATCAGGAAGAGCACGTGGTGCCCGAGATCCTGGAACTGCCGCATCTTCTGCATGAGCACGGTGTGCCCGAGGTGCAGGTCGGGGCGGGTCGGATCGAAGCCGGCCTTCACGCGCAGCGGCTTGCCCGACTTGACCGACTCGGCGAGTCGCGCCTCGAGCTCGCTCTTCACGTGGAGGTCGACGATGCCGCGCGTGAGCTCGGCGATCTGCGTCGCGAGGTCCATCCGCGCTCCTTAGCGCGGCCTCGGCGGCACGACCACGGCGCCGGCGCGGATCAGCGCTTGTCGCCGTTGCGCTTCGACGAGCGCGGCGTGTCGTCGTCGTCGCCCGTGATCGCGAGGTGCCGGCTCGAATTCACCAGCTCGCGCAGCTCCTTGCCGACCTTGAAGAAGGGGAGGCGCTTGGCGGGCACGTCGACCGGCTGACCGGTGCGCGGGTTGCGCCCGGCGTACGGGCGATACGGGCGCACCGAGATCGAGCCGAAGCCGCGGATCTCGATCCCCTCGCCGGCCTTCATGGCCTCGATCATCGAGTCGAAGACGCAGCTCACGACGAGCTCCGCCCGCGCCTTCGTCAGCTCCCCCCGCGCCGCGACCGCGTCGATCAGCTCGCTCTTCGTCATCGCACTTCGACCTCCGCGATCCCCGGCGCGCGCCCATGAGGCCCCTCGCGCGCCGGCATCGCTCGACCTGCGCCCAGGCGCCGCAGGATCCCGAAATCCGAAGCATCATCGGTAACGTACGGCACGCGCCTGGTCAATCCGTCGCAGCGCACGCGCGCGTGGCGCCGTGCGCGACGGAGTCGAGCGAGGCAGTGCCACGCTGGGGCCACGGGCCCCGCGTGGCGTTCGCGTCGAGCCCTACGGGTGCTCCAGGCGATACGCCTGGTAGCACTTGAGCCCCTCGCGGATCGCGCGGTTCGCCTCGAACGGTCCGAGGAAGTCCTCGACCACGACCGACTTCTTCTCGAGCGTCTTGTAGTCCTCGAAGAACCGCTTGAGCTCAGCGAGCTGGTGGGGCGGCAGCTCTCGGATGTGGGTGTACTGCGAGTACGCCGGATCGAAGAGGCTGATCGCGATGATCTTGTCGTCGAGCCCCTTCTCGTCGCGCATCGTCATCATGCCGATCGCGCGGGCGCGGACGATCGTGAGCGGCACCACCGGCTCCTGGCCGAGCACCAGCACGTCGAGCGCGTCGCCGTCGTCGCAGTAGCTCTGGGGGACGAACCCGTAGTTCGCCGGGTAGTGCACGGCCGAGAAGAGGACGCGATCGAGCATCAGGAGCCCGGTCTTCTTGTCGAGCTCGTACTTGTTCTTCGAGCCCTTGGGGATCTCGATCAGGGCAGGGAAACCCTCTTCGATCGGCTCGCTGACGTGGATGTCGTGCCAGGGGTGGGTCGAAGGCATGTGGCCCGTGGATTACGCGATGCGGCGAAGGATGCAAGCGCCGGCTGCGCGCGGCTTCCCGCGCCCACGTCGACGTGCTCGACCGTACCCGTGGCGAACGAGCTCCCGGACGACCTGCGTGATCTCGCGGCGACCCTGGCCGTGCGCGGCTACGAGGCCCGCGTCGTCGCGCGTACCGGCTCGACCAACGACGACGCCCGCGCCTGGGCCGCGGAGCGGGCCGCGCGCCGCGGCGTGCGCCTGGTCGTGGTCGCCGACGCGCAGGACCGAGGTCGAGGCCGCCACGGGCGCGTGTGGAGCTCGCCACCG
>CAIXWQ010000806.1 GCA_903923175.1 uncultured delta proteobacterium
CACTGGGGTGTATGCCGGTTACGTCTATTCGATCGTCACAGAGGCGCTTTTGCCGGTTCTCTCCGGCCGGGACCTCACCGCCAACCCGGATGATCCCGATGGCGACTCAGTGGAAGCCCTCGCGTGGTGGGATTCTGCTCTGTTGGTCGATAATCCCTCGGTGAGGGACGAGCTGGCCCAGGACCTGGATCGACTGATGGCCGCCCTGACTCCAGAGGTGCCGCTCACCAAGGCGAGTGCCTGGGAGGCTCATCCTGTGCGACGGGTTGAGGACGCACTAGTCGACGCCCACACCGAGCCCGAGCTGCGCGGCCGTGTCCGGGATCGGCGAGCGCGCGTTCGCGCCGACGCCGAGCCCGTCGACGCGCGCGGAGAGGATCTCGAGCCGGCGCGCGCCGAGCGCCGACGCGATCGAGACGAAGGCCGCGACCTTCTCCTGCGCGAGCCGCTCGTTCGCGAGCGAGGGGCGCAGGTAGCGATCGCGCCCGGCGGCGACCGGATCGAGCACGTAGAGCGCGCCGTCGTGCGGCAGATCGTGATCGAAGCGGAAGCGGCGCGCGGCCTCGGCGGGGGGGAGGTGCGGGATCGGGATCTCGCCGCGGGCGACGAGCGCCTCGGGCGCGACCTCCTCGTCGGGCGACGACGCCGGCGCCAGGGAGCCCGCGGCCTCCGCGCCCGCCGCGCGCTCGCGTAGCCGGCGCACGACCCACGCGGCCGACGCGGCGCCGATCATGGCCGCCGGCGAGAAGGCGGCGAACGGCAGCAAGCGCTTGCCGAGGGCGAGCAGGCGCTCCTGCGCACCTCTGCGCACGAGCGCCACGTAGCGCTCGTCGGACGCGACCAGCAGCAGCCGGCGCTCTTCGGGGGGGAGCGTGTCGAAATCGGCCTTCATCGTCGGGGTCCCAAGGGCCGAGCGTAGCGTCCGCCGACGCGCAGCGCCGCCTGCGTCCGCCTGCGCCCGCCCGCGCCCGCCCGCGCCCGCCCGCTCGGCGAAGAAGCGGCCGTTCCAGGCGCGCGCCGGTCGGTGTACGGTCCCCGCATGGCGACCAATGCGATTCTCGGCCGCGACGTCTACCTCGCTCTCGCTGCCGTCGGCTGGGCCGACGGGAACCTCGACGCCGACGAAGCCGACGCGATCGTCCGCACGGCCCTCGAAGAGGGGCTCGAGCTCGACGTGATCACCGAGATCGAGGAGGCGACCAAGAAGCCGATCTCCCTCGACGTGATCGACCGGCTCAGCATGACGAAGTCGGATCGGCTCTACGTCTACGCGGTCGGCTCCTGGATCACGCGCCTCGACGGCGTGGTGACCCCCGAGGAGGAGGCCGCGCTGGTGAAGATCGGCGATCTGCTCGGCGTCCCCGAGGGGCCGCGCAAGCACGCGGACGAGCTGCTCGCCGAGATCGCCAAGCAGGGCGACCGCCCGGATCGCTTCGATCTGCTCAAGCTGCGCAAGGACCTCGACGAGCGCCTCGCGGCCGCGCAGGCCGCGAAGGCGGCGGGCGGCGGCGGCGGCAACGGCTGAGACGACGCCGGCGCGATCGCGCGCCGCACGGCTCGAGCACTCTCTCCCATGCAATCGCAGCGCGTGTTGATCGTCGCGGGCGGCGCCGTCGTCTGCCTGGCGGTCGCGTTCGTCGTCGTCCGTTGGCGCAACCCGCCGCCCCCGCCGCCGGCCGAGGCGATCGTGCTCGTCCCCGGCAAGGCGATCGGGCCGTTCTCGATCGGCATGTCGCGCGCGGCGGCCGAGGCGAAGCGGACCAAGCCTCAGGTGGCCGGCGATCCGTCGCTGGTCGTCGAGGGGGGCGTCGCCGCGCGCGTCCGCGACGAGAAGGTCGTCGGCGTGTCGGCCGAGCTGGGGGTCGCCGGGGTCGCGCTGGAGGGGGCGTGGATCCCGCTCGGCGCGCACGCCAAGTACACCGCGCGCGGGCTCGCCGAGACGATGCGCAACTGCAAGGAGCGGCGCGCGACCGCGCCGATGCCCGGGGGCGCGATCCGCTCGGCCTTCGACTGCGGCGACACGCGCATCGAGGTCGACGAGACGGCGGAGCGCGTGACGGTCGTGGTCGGCGCGTTCTAGCCGCTCACGCCGGCGTCGGCGCGAGCACGCCGAGCTCCACCAGCTTGTCGACGCGCGCCTCGCGGAAGCGCGGGAGCTCGCGCAGCACGGCCGCGACGATCTCGGCGGGCTCGCTGCTGCGCCCCTCGCCGGTGACGAAGCGCAGCGCCCGCCGCGCGACGAGCGCGTGCAGCCACGCCGCGCACGCCGCCTCGTCGTCGGGGTCGACCTCGGTCACCAGGCGCACGCAGACCGCTTCGAGCATCGAGAGCGGCAGGCCGTTGCCCGTGGCGGGCGAAGCCACCACGATGGCGTGCTCGCGCGAGAGATCCTGCGCGAGGATCGCGCGGTTGTACGCGAGCGGCACGCAGTGGCGGAGGCCGCGCGTCGGCTGCGCGCGGGAGCTCGGCGCGCGGGTCCGCATCGGCACCACCTGCCCGCCGAGCGCGAGGTTCTGCAAGGCGTCGCCGATCCGGTGCACGCCGAATTCGGCGAGCGCGGGCGTCTCGGCGAGCGCGCGCGCCGTCGTCGCCCCGCGCGCGAGGGCCGGGATCAGCGCGTCGAACAGCGGCCCAGCGAAGCGCAGCGTGTAGTGCGGGAGCTTGAGCTCGCGCTGCACCAGCGGCTCCGCGACGAGCGTTCCGAACGGCGTGTCGTCGAAGTAGGCGCGCGTCGTCGCCGCCGAGCGGGTCGGCTCCCCGTTGGCGTAGACGTCGTAGCGGAAGAACTCGTTCAGCGCGAAGTCCTTCAGGCTCTCGAACGCGAGGCGGTCGTCGAGCGTCTGCGCGAGCTCCTTCAGTGCCGGCGGGAGCACGAGCGCGTGGACGTTCAGGTAGAGCGGCGACTGCCCGACGAAATGCAACCCCGTCGCCGCCGCCTCGCGCGCGAGATCGGCGAAGTACATCGGCTGCCAGTGCGCGTGGAAGTACTCGTGCGCGACGTAGCGCAGCCCCGCCCTCTGCATGAGCGCGAGCATCGACTGCGCGGTCGGGTGGCTCGCGAAGTAGACCGATTTCGCGTCGCAGAGGCGCTGGGCCAGCGCGACGCCGGCGCGCGCGCGCTCCAGGGTGCCGCCGCCGACGCGCTCGCCGTGCTCGATCATCAGCCGACGCAGCGGCTCGAGCGCCGCCCACCCGGGCAGCGCGTTGTAGCTCACGTACAGCAGCCCGCCCGGCTTGAGCCGCGCGCTCGCGATCCGCAGCAGCTCCGCGCGCTTCTCGGCGCCGACCCAGCTCGCGACGCCGTGCATCGCGAGGAAATCGAGCGGAGGGAGCGCGCCGGGCGCGAGGTCCGCGAAGTCGCGCGCGACGAAGCGGACGTTGCCGAGGCCGCCGCCGGCCGCGAGCCCGTTCGCGAACTCGACGTGCTCGGGGTTGAGATCGACCCCGACGAAGCGGCCGCCAGGGCAGGCCGCGGCGAGCGTCGCGAGGGTGTCGCCATTGCCGCAGCCGATCTCGCAGTAGTCGAACGAGTCGGTCGGCGGCGCGTCGACGCCGTTCATCGCTGCGACGAGATCGAGCATCGACGGCGCGAGCTCGGCCACGAACTGGCGCGCGTACGCGACGTCGGTCACGTAGCCCTGATCGCTGCGCTCCCCGCGCTCTTCGCGCTCTGCGCCCGCGCGCTCGACCGACTCGCTCACCGTCTCGTCTTTATACGCCCTCGCGCCCGCGCGGGCGCGCGACGGGCGCGACGGGTGCAGCGAGCGCCGGTCAGTTCCCCACCAGGCCGAGCCAGCTGTTCTGCTTCGTCCCCTTGGTGGAGAGGAGCAGGAACGACTCGGCCTTGTAGGTGTTCGCCTTCAGGACCTCGATCGTGAGGTGGAGCTTCTCGCCGTTCTGGCCGGACGTGCGATCGAGCGTGAGCTTGAGGTTCGCGGCGCCGCCGGTGAGCTGGTTGAAGTCCTTCGCCGCGACCGTCCACGCGCCGCCGGTATCGCCCTCGCTGAACAGATCGACCTCGATGGTCTTGCTCGATCCGACGGGGATCTTCACCCCCTTCATGTGCGCGGTCCCGCCGACGTTGATCGCGATGGTGTCGCTCAGCACCGGCACTGCGTTGAAGTAGACCGAGCCCGGCAGCTTCGGCACGCAGGGATCCTGCCCCGCCATGGCCGCCTTGTTCGACCAGGTGCGCTGCACCGTGTACGGGAGCTCGGCGAACTTCGTGAACGCGTCGGGGTTCTGCGCGCACATGTCGCCGACCTCGCCGCCGCCGAGCACGAAGAGCCAGTACAGGTGCGCCTCGTCGGTCTGACCGTAGGCGGGCGTGGTCATCGGGAACGGATCGGTCACCGCTTCGATCAGCTCGTGGCTCTCGGTGGCGGTGATGGCGTCGATCCCCTTGAGCCCGCCGAAGTCGGCGCAGCGCGGCACCACGATGTACGCGACGTCGCGGCTACCGTGCGCGGCGTCGAGCTGGAGGTTGCCGTGATAGCCGCCGAAGTCCACGCAGCTCGTCGACGTCCCCATGCCGCCGCTCTGCTCGGTGATCGTCGTGCCCGCGGGGTAGTGCAGCGAGTAGACGGTGTTGGCGTCGGGCGCGGGGAACGCGGGGTCGTCGCCGTTCAGCTTGGCGCCGAGCCAGGTCTGGATGGCCGTGTCGTCGATGGTGGTCGGGGCGCTCTCGGTGAGCGCGACGGGCGGCATGGCGGTGAGCGCCCCGACCCCGTACTCGGCCGTCGTGGCGGCCCAGTAGGCCGTCGCGCCGACCTTGCTCACGAAGTCCTGGTCCTTGGCGACGAGCGCCGCGTCGTCGTTGGCGAAGTAGATCGGCACGACCTTCGGGGCGGTGAGCAGCGCCCCGCCGCTCGACTCCACCTGCGGCGGCGCCGCGTGCGCGGCCGGGTAGGTCGTGCTCGGCGCGCCGTTGTCGAGCGCGGGCGCGGTGTCGGCCCCCGCGTCGTCGCCGGCCTCGGGGCTCGCGCCGTCGTCGCCCCCCA
>CAIXWQ010000807.1 GCA_903923175.1 uncultured delta proteobacterium
GCTAGGCCTGTAAGACGAAAGCGGACGGAAAATCAGGCTGTGGCGTAGCGAAACGGGGGCTCAGGCTGCGAAAGTCGGGCTAGGCCCCAGGCGCCGACGTCCCGGAGCAGTCGACTCGCGGTGGGCCTCGTCGGCGCAATCGTGCTCGGATTGGTCGTCGGGTTGTCGATCTTTGGGCTCGTGCGTGACCGGCAGCCAACCACTGTCACCGCTTCGGGCACGTCGCCGCGCGAGCCAAGCGCGAGCGCTTCCAAGCCGAGATCTTCGGACACGCCCGAGCCAAGTGCGTCCGCCAGTTCGCAGTCCGCTTCCCCCCCCGCCGCGACGGCGGAGCCTCCGCCCCGCCGTGGCCCTGTGGTCGCGATGCCGAAACCGTCAGCAACGACCGCACCTAGTTCGAGCGCCACGTCGACGGCTACGACCACGACCACGACCACGACCGGACCAGCTCCGGTGCCAACGAAGAAAAGGCCAAACGATGTTGTCCTTGAGTAGCCGAGCTCATGGTGCGGCTGCAGCGTGCCTTGCGTTGGCGATTGCGGCCGCGCACGTGCCGCGCACGGTTCACGCCTCCGAGCCGACACCGGCAGACAAGGCCAGCGCGCGCGACGCCTACCTCGCCGGAATGGACCTTCGAGCCAAGAAGGACCACAAGGGGGCACTCGAGAAGTTCAAGGCCGCGTACGCGCTGCTACCGACGCCGATCACGGCATTGGAGATTGGCAAGTCACTCATCGACCTTGGGCAGCTCGTCGAGGGCAACGAGAAGCTACTCGAAGCCGCATCGATGCCGGCGAAGCCGAACGAGTCGGCGGACGCGAAGAAGGCGCGAGCTGAAGCGAAGGCATCGGCCGACGAGGTCGAGGGACGTATTCCCTCGATCACCGTGACGGTCACTGGCGCTCCCGAAGGAAGCGATCTCGTTGTGACGATTGACGGTCGCGCCGTTCCCAACGAGGCGCTCGCGGCTCCTCGCAGATTGAATCCCGGAAAGCACACGATTGTGGCGCGTGTCGAGGGAGGCAAGCCCAGCGAGACAACGGTGACGTTGGCCGAACGCGAGACCCGCGAAGTGAAGCTCAGTGTTACCGCCCCGACCGATACCGCGGCGCCCACAAAGCGCGGGGCGGACACGAAACCGAAGCATGTTGAACCAGCGGCCGCCACGAACACATGGGCGTACGTCGGATTCGGCCTGGCGGGCGCAGGGCTCGTCATCGGCGGAGTGACCGGCGCAATGGCGATGTCGAAGAAGTCGACGTTGAACGGCGAGTGCACGAATGCTTCGTGCGGACCCCAGAATTGGGGCGACGTTGATTCGTACAATCGGCTCCGCTACACCTCGTTCGCAACGCTGGCGGTTGGGATCGTTGGAATCGGAATCGGAGTCGTCGCCCTCACAGCGGGCGCGAGCGAGCCGTCCGCCAGGACCGGGAGCGTGACAGCCTACGTCGGAATAGGGACGTTCGGCGTCCGAGGAGCCTTCTAATGGTCGCCCGCTGGCTCGCAGCGCTTGTCTCAATCTCGGCGGCTTGCGCCGGCTGTTTTCAGTCCTACGACAAGGTGGACGTAGTTGACGGAACGGACGCCGCATCCGGTCCGGATTCTGCGTCTTGTACTTCGCTGGCGAGCGGTGACGACTGCACGGCGGTTCCTCTATGCGGCTGTAGTGCAGACCAGAACTGCCTTCGCCAGGGCGGACATCTCAAGTGCCTGCCGGCCGGCCCGGGAGCCAGGAATAGCGTCTGTAGCGGAGACGCCGATTGCGGACCAGGTATGGAGTGCTTCCTTACCGCAGCGGGAGGACTCTGCCTGCCACGCTGCCAAGCGGGCGGAAGTTGTGATGGCCTATGTGCGCTTGTCAACCGCCTACCAGTCAAGAACCGCGGACGCGATCGGCCTCGTGTGAGGTGTGAGGCCACGCCCGTCGCCTGACGCCTCGCAGTCGCCGTCGCGTCTCCCCGACCGACACGTGATCGCACTCCGAGATCTTGCGAGCGTCGCGCCCGCGAGCAACGCGCCGGTCTACGCGATCGCGACGAGGCGCTCGGCGACGAC
>CAIXWQ010000808.1 GCA_903923175.1 uncultured delta proteobacterium
CCGCGGAACGCCTCGGGGGGCATGTAGTAGGGCGTGCCGAGGATCCCCTCGCGCCAGTCGCTGGAGCAGATCGCCGCGCCGAAGTCGACGATCACCGCGCGCCCGCTGCGGTGCTCGACGATGACGTTGTCGGGCTTCAGATCGCGGTGCACCAGCCCGGCGCCGTGGATGGCCGAGAGGCCGTCGCAGATCTCCCGCAGGACCTGCGCCGCGCGGTGCAGGGGCACCTCGGAGCCGTGGCGCTCGTAGTGCTCGCGGAGGATCTCGCCGAGGTCGAGCCCCTCGACGAACTCCATGGCGAAGAAGGGGCGGCCGCGGTGCTCGCCGAAGGCGTACACCGACGCGACGTGCGCGCTGCGCAGGGTCGCGAGCGCCTTGGCCTCGCGTCGGAGCTGCTCGCGCGTCGCCTCACCGAGGCCGCCGAGCCCGCCCGAGAGCAGCTTGAGCGCACACCGGCGCTCGAGATCGACGTCGAACGCGCGGTAGATCACGCCCACGCCGCCGTGACCGAGCAGCTCGTCGACGCGGTAGCGACCGTCGACGAGCTCGCCGGGCAGGAGCCGATCTTCGGACGCGATCGCCGTCATCGGCGCCGTAGCCTAGCAAGCCCGCGAGCCCCTCGTCGGCGGGCGCGCCGGCGGCGGAGCTCGGCCCTGGCCTGCCCCCCTTGCCCGGCGCGCACCGGCCGCGCGGCGGCTCCGCGAGGACCCGACGCCCAGCAGCCTGTCAGTAGCTCGCCGTGCAGCGCGGGAACGACCAGGTGCCGACGACGTAGCCCGCCGCGGAGTGGCTGCAGGGCATCTCGACGCCGGCGATGGTGACCTGCACGCCGTCGGCGCCGGCGGCCGTGGGCTCGATCTGCACGCCGTACTGCCCCGACGCGAACGCCGCGCCGTTGGTGTACGAGTAGAGCCCCGTGGCGACGAGCGTGCGCGCGGCCCCCTGCCCGCTCACGGTGACGCTGTACGGGAAGTGCTTGGTGATCGTCGCATGGAACGGCTGGCCGCAGTTGTTGGTCGGCTCGTAGAAGTCGAACGACGTCTGGCTCTGCGAGACGAAATAGTCGATCGCCTTCGCGTCGGTGATGGTCGCGTCCCACGGGAGCATGTCGCCGACGGCGCCGCCGCTGGAGGGCTTCAGGACCAGGGTGCCGCCGCCGCACGAGACGGACTTCGGCGTCGTGAAGCCATAGATCTCCGTCGTGTCGGCGCCGCGCCAGAAGACGTTGATCTTCCCGCACTGCGCGAAGTGGTTGCCGGTCGCGTACGGCGCGCCGGCCTGGTGCGTGTCGGGCTCCCAGCCGGGGCCGTTCGAGATGAACGACTTGAGCTCGAACCACCGGTTGCCCGCGGCGTCGGCGAGGGCGCGCGAGCAGTCCATGTCGACGTCGAGCTTCCAGGCGTGGATGCCGACGCGGTTCATCGGATCGACGCCGTAGCCGTCGTGGTCGATGGTCTTCTCGGCGCCCCAGTCGGAGGGCCAGTAGTTCGTCGTCCAGTCGAGCGGCGACCCCTGCGCGACGGCGCCGCTCGACGCCCGCCCCTGCTTCGGCTCCGCGCCGCCCCAGTCGAGCGTGGTGTCGCCCTGCTTCCAGCCGGCGGTCGTCGCGTTCTTCACGCTGCGGTGCCTGATGGGGATGGCGCAGAGGCTCGGCGTCTTGGCGCAGTCGTAGCCGAGCTTGGCCTTCGCGACCGGGTAGTCGAGCCCGCCGCGCACGAACATGTCCTGCCCGGGCTGCGTCTGCCCGACGACGTACACGACCGTGCGCCGGTAGTCGGGCGTGGTGACCGCCTGCGCGCTCTCGTCCGCGTTCGCGCTGGCCCCCTCGTCGGCGGAGCCCGCGGCATCGCGCTGGGCCTCCGCGGCGCAGCCTGCGACCGACAGCGCCGCCAGCGTGGCGAGCGGCGCGAGGGCGGCGCGTGCGGCGCGTACGGCGCGTACGGCGCGTACGGCGCGTACGGCGAAGGTGCGGGCGATACGGGTCATGACGGACGGCTCCTGGGCGGGCCGCGTGGTCGATCACGCGCGGTCGGGCGCACAGTAACTCACCTGTGAGTCACGTCAACCGACGACCGAATTCCTCTCGTGATCGACCCGGCGGCCGGGGAGCGGCCGGCCTCCTCAGTTGAACTGGCAGCTCCCCGCGACGCAGCCGCCCGAGCAGCACTGCGAGGTGGCGGTGCAGGCCCCGCCGTACGCGACGCAGCTCGTGCCGCTCGGCTGGCAGACGCCGGACTGGCAGCGCCCGCCGCTGCAGCAGTCGGCGTCGGTCGTGCAGCTGCCGCTGCCGAGGAGGACGCAGCTCGCGCCGCAGCTGAAGCCCGTCGACGAGCTCGGATCCGGCGTGCAGATCTTGGAGCAGCACTCATCGCCCAGGCTGCACGGCGCGCCGTTGCTGTAGCAGGTGCCGCCGAAGTTCGGGATGCAGCGCGAGACGCCGGTCGACGCATTGTGGCAGCCCGACTTGCCGCCGTTGCAGCAGTTCTGCGAGGCGCCAAGCCCGCCGCAGACGTCGCCGTCGGGGAGGCAGCTGCCGACGCGCACGCAGCGTCGGAGGCCCGAGGCGTCGGCCGCGCCGCAGCTGCCCGAGCAGCAGTCTTTGTCCTTGGTGCAGTAGTCCTGGTACGTCTTGCAGCCGCCGATCGGGAAGCAGTAGCCGCTCCCGGTGCCGAGGCCGTCGTCGACGCAGGCGGTGTTGCAGCACGAGCGCAGGCCGCTGCACGGCTCGTCGGTCGGCACGCACGCGCTCGACGACGGCAAGGCGCAGCGGTGCGTCGCCGCCTCGCAGAGGCCGTCGCAGCAGTCGGCCCCGGTGGTGCAGACGTCGCCGCCCGCGCGGCAGTAGTTGTAGAAGGTGCAGCGCCCGCCGACGCACTCGCCGGAGCAGCACTGGCTCGAGGAGCTGCAGGTGTCGCCGAGCAGCGTGCACGAGCTCGCGCCCGAGCAGACGCCGGAGACGCACGCGTTGCTGCAGCACTGCGCGGCGCTCGTGCAGGCGGTGCCGAGCGACTTGCAGTGGCCGGCGGTCGAGCAGCTCGCGCTCGTCGGGTCGCAGTAGAGCGAGCAGCACGCGCTCGCCGCGCTGCAGCTCGTGCCGACCCCCTTGCACTCGTTGGCGACGCTGCAGCGCTTGACGCCGTCGACGTCCGCGTCGCAGTGGCCCGAGCAGCAGTCGGCGTTCGCCGCGCACGCGTCGTTGGTGAGCTTGCAGGCCGAGGCGGGGACGCTGCAGGTGCCGTTCACGCAGTTGTCGGAGCAGCAGTCGGTGTTGCGCGAGCAGCTCTGGTGGTAGCTCTTGCAGGTCGCGCAGTTGACGCCGACGAGGCAGGTCGCGCCGCTGCAGCAGCCGTTGGAGCACGAGGTCGAGTCGCACACGCACGCCCCGCCGACGCAAATCTGCCCGGCCTGGCAGGGCGCGCCCGCGCCGCACTTGCAGTTGCCGCCGGCGCAGGTGTCGGAGAGCACCGGATCGCACGCGACGCAGGCCGCGCCGCTGCCGCCGCAGGCGCCGAGCGAGGGCGAGGTGCAGGTGTTGCCCGCGCAGCACCCGCTCGCGCAGCTGATGCTGCAGGCGGTGCAGCTGCCGCCGGCACACGCGTCGCCCGCGTTGCAGGTCGAGCAGGCCGAGCCGCCCGCGCCGCACGCGGTGGGAGCGGTGCCCGTCTGGCAGACGTTCGCCTGGCAGCACCCGGCGCAGCTCGCCGAGTTGCAGATGCAGGCGCCTGCGACGCACGCGAGCCCGGCGCCGCAGGGGGCGTTCGTGCCGCACTTGCAGCTACCGCCGCCGCAGTTGTCGCTGGTGAGCGCGTCGCACGTGCCGCACGCACCGCCGCTGGTCCCACAGCTCGCCCTGCTGGGCGTGTTGCAGGTGCTGCCCGCGCAGCAGCCGGTCGGGCACGAGGTCGCGTCGCACACGCACGCGCCGCCCACGCAACGCTGGCCGACGCCGCACGCCGCCCCGCTGCCGCACTGACAAGCGCCGCCCGCGCAGGTGTCGGCGCGGGTGGTGTCACAGGTCGCGCAGCCGGCGCCGCCGGTGCCGCAGGCGGTGGTCGAGGGCGCCTGACACGCGTTGCCGTTGCAGCAGCCGCTCGGGCAGCTCGCGGCGTCGCACACGCACGCGCCGCCCACGCAGGCCTGCCCCGCGCCGCACGGCGCGCCCGTGCCGCACGCGCACGCGCCCGAGCTGCACCGGTCGGCCTTGGTGGGATCGCACGCGCCGCACGCGCCGCCCGCGGGACCGCACGCGGTCGCGCTGGTGCTCGAAACGCAGGTGTTCCCCTGGCAGCACCCCGCGCAGGTCGCGGCGCAGCCCGCGCAGCTTCCGGAGGCGCAGTGATCGCCGCTCGCGCAGGCCGCGCACGCGCTCCCCTTGGTGCCGCACGCGGCGTCGGTCGGCGTCGTGCACGCGCCGCTCGCGTCGCAGCAGCCGGTCGGGCAGGAGGTCGCGTCGCACACGCACGCGCCGGAGGCGCACCGCTGGCCGGCCTTGCAGGCCGCGCCGGCGCCGC
>CAIXWQ010000809.1 GCA_903923175.1 uncultured delta proteobacterium
CAGCCCGTGCCCGCGCTGGCCGCGGCGCAGGCGCCGGCCCCGTCGCAGGTGCCGCCGCAGCTACCGGCCGGCGCGCACTCCGCGCGCGGGTCGGTGCCGGCCGGCACCGCCGTGCAGTGGCCTGGCGCGGAGGGGAGCGCGCAGGAGTGGCAGCGGTCGCTGCACGGCGTGTCGCAGCACACGCCGTCGACGCAGAGGCCGCTCGCGCACTCGAGGCGGTTCACGCAGGCCTGGAAGGTCCCGGAGATCGTCGGCGTCGGCCCCGCGTCGCCCGCGTGCGCGGCAGGGGCGGCGAGGACGACGAAGATGGCCGAGAGGGCGACCGAGAGCGAGCCACGCGTCGAGGAGCTCATGCGCTCGTCTACCACGACTGGTGCCTCGGCCGTGATGCGCGATCCACGTCCGGGGGGTTTGGAACATGCGTCGTTCGCGCGTCGTGCTGGTTTCCGTCGCGTCGTTGCTCGGCTGTTCGTCGGATCGCCGAAGCTACGAGGCCCCTGCGCCGGCTCCGAACGGCGCGAGCGCCGTGAGCGCCACGCCGACGAGCGCGGGCGCGGGCGTGAGCGCACCGCTCACCGAGGCGGGCGTCCGGCAGATCGTCGAGCGCGTGCGCGAGTTCGGCCCGTGGCGCTGGTCGCTCGACGAAGGGGCGCGTCTCCAGGCTGCGCCCGATGGGTTCCGGCTCGCGTCGTCCTCGGCCGGCCGCGATCCGTCGATCGCCCGCCGCGTCGGCGGGTGGACCACGTTCGGCGCGGCCGAGCTCTCGGTCGCGGTCGCGCGGCAGGGCGACGGCGCGAGCCGCGTCGCGCGCGCGGACGACCCCGACTGCTTCGTCGAGCTCGTGGATCTCGACGTGCGCCCCGTCCCCGGCGTCGCCGCGGGCAACGCCGTCACCTACGGCAGCGCTCGGCCGGACCTCCACGTCGTCCAGATCGTGAACCCGGCGCGCTTCGAAGAGGTCCGCGTGCTCGAGAGCGCGGCGGCGCCCGCGAGCCTGCGCCTGCGTGTGCGCAAGGGGCCGGCCGTGCGCGAGGTCGTCGTGGTCGACGATCACGTCGAGGTGCGGGGGCTCGACGGCGAGGCCCGCATCCTCTCCGAGCCGATGTTCGCGATCGACGCGCGCGGCGCGCGCAGGGCGATCTCGATCCGCGGCCGCCAGGACGAGGGCGAGCTCGTGATCGACGGCACGCTCGACACGACGGGGCTGCGCTATCCGATCGCCATCGATCCGGCTTGGACCGCGGCCGCCGGGCTCAGCACCGCGCGCTTCGACTACGGCGTCGCCGTGCTCCCGAGCTTCGCGTACGTGATGGGCGGCGTCGGCGTCGACGGCACCACGATGGTGGCCAGCGCCGAGGCGTACAACCTGGCGACGACCCCCGCCGCGTGGACCGCGCTCGGCATCCCGCAGCTCCCCGTCGCGCGGTCGCGCGCCGCCGCGGTCGCGTTGCCGGCCGCCGGCACCTTCACCGAGGTCGGGATGCTCTGGCTCGGCGGCGTCGAGCCCAACGGCGCCGGCTACAAGATGAACGTGGGCGCGCTCTACTCGCAGCCGAACCTCGGCGGCACGGGGCGCAACTTCGTGGCCGCGGGGACGGTCGGCGCCGGCCGCTACGGCATGAGCGCGACGCTCCTCTCCGATCAGGTCACCGTGCTCGTCACGGGCGGGTGGTACGACGGCGCGGAGGCGCTCACGACGGTGGAGCGCTGGCAGCGTTCGAACCCGACCGCCGTGCTCGCGACCACCCCGCTCACGACGCCGCGCTTCGCGCACCGCGCGCCGCTGCTCGCCGACGGACGGGTCCTCGTCGTCGGCGGCGCGAAGGCCAGCGGGCGGGTCGCCCCGACCGAGATCTTCAACCCCGCGGGGACCTGGGCCGCGGGGCCGAGCCTCGCGGTGACGCGCCTCAATCACACGGCGACGCGCCTGACCGACGGCCGCGTGCTGATC
>CAIXWQ010000810.1 GCA_903923175.1 uncultured delta proteobacterium
CCTTCGCGCCCGGCGCCGTCGGCCCCTGCGCGTGCGCGAGGGCGAGCGGGAGGAGGCCCGCGACGAGCGAGACGACGGCGCCCAGGACGGCGCGGGGAGGGCGACGCGACACGGCGTGGGCGTACCACGAGATCCGGGCCGCGTCGTGCCGAGCCAGCGCGGCGGCCGCGGCGTGCCCGGCGTGCCCTGCGTCGGCGCCCGTCGTAGGCTCCGCTCGCGCTGCTCCGAATGGACCGTCCTCGTCGCTTCCGCGCGCTCGCCGCGCTCGTCTTGACGGCGCTCGTAGGCGCGTGCGCCGCGCTCGGTCACCGCGCGGCGCGGGTCGACGACGCGAAGCCGCGCGTTCCGAACGGCGCCGACGTGGCGGTCGACGACGCGGCGGGCGCCCGGGCCGACGAGTGGCTCGCCGTGCGCGGCAACCGCATCCTGCTGCGCGGCGCTCCGTTCCACGGGCGCGGCGCGAACCTCCACGACACGCGCTCCTGCATGGCCTGCGCGTGGAGCGCGCCCGACGCCCCCGGGCTGATGCGCTGGTCGGACGAGCTGATCGATCACTGGAGGGCGAACTTCGTCCGCTTCGACCTCTCGGCCTCGGACGCGCCGCAGCCCGGGCAGGTCCAGTGGAAGAGCCTCTCGGACGATCCGGGCTACCTCGCCGACACGATCGCCGTCGTGAAGCACATGACCGGAAAGCCCGGCGTCTACGTGCTCGTCACGCTCTTCCTGGATCCGTCGCTCGGGCCCGCCGGCGCGGGCGACGACTCCGGCTGGCCCACCGACGCCTCGCTCGCGCGCTACCGGCTGCTCGCGAAGGCGTTCGCGCACGAGCCGCGCGTGCTCTTCGGGCTGACCAACGAGCCGCACGGGCCCGCGTCGGCGGACGCCGAGCTCGCCGCGCGCTACGTGAAGGCCATCGACGCGATCCGCGAGGTCGAGGCGGCCGAGGGCGCGCCAGGGCGGCACGTCGTCGTCGTGCAGGCGCCCGCGGGCTGGGCGCGCGACGTCTCGTACTTCGTGGCGCACCCGATCGCGCGCCCTGAGGTCGCCTACGAGATCCACCCCTACAACCACGCGCGCGAGCTCGACGCGCTCGTCACGCAGCCGGCGAAGGCGCTGCCGCTGATCATCGGCGAGTACGGCCCCGCCACCGTCGGCGGCACCGTCCAGATGACCGACGCCGACGTCGAGGCGCTGTGGCGCGTGGCGCAGGCCTCGGAGGTGCCGTACCTCGCGTGGAGCTTCCACCAGCGCTGCCCGCCGAACCTGCTGCAGGACGTCGGCGGCGCGGCCTACGATCGCTGCGGGCTCTCGGCGGTCACCGGCTTCGGCTTCGCGCGCACGGCCTGGGGCGACCTGCTCTTCGCGCACCTGCAGACGCCGTGGTGACGTAGTACACACGCGCGCCCACGATGACCGCGCCCGCGACGCACCCCACGCTGCCCGCGCACGCCACGAGCGACGGCCAGGCGAGCACGTGCGCGTTTCGCGGGCTGTTCGTGGTGCGCGTGACGGGCAGGAGCACGCGCGACAACCACCGCGAGCTCGCCGACCGCATGCGCGCGCACGCCGCGGCGCACGGAGGCCCGGTCGCGTGCGTGGTGGTCATGGCGATCCCGGGCTCGACCCCGCCCGACGAGCCGGCGCGCCGCGAGATCCTCGCCGCGCTCGCCGCGCTCGGCCCGCAGCTGCGCGCGATGGCGTGGGTCGTGGAGGGGCGCGGCCCCCTGCAGATCGCGGCGCGCACCTTCCTGCGCGGCGTCGCGCGGCTCGTCCCGGTGGCCGGCCCCTCGAAGGTCACCGGCGATCTGCGCGCGGCGATCGCGTGGGCGCTCGCCACCGCCGAGCCCGCGGCCACCGAGTCCGACGCGGCCGCGGCCTGCGCCGCGCTCCTGGCCTGAGCCGCGCGCCGCCCCTCAGCGCCGCGGCTGCACCACGTCCTCGATCACGCGGCCGTCCCGCAGCTTCACGTGCCGGTCCGTGCGCTGCGCGAACTCGGTGTCGTGGGTGACCATCACGATCGTGCGCCCTTGCTCGCGCGCGAGGTGCGCGAAGACGTCGAACACCAGCGCGGCGTTGTGGGAGTCGAGGTTGCCGGTCGGCTCGTCGGCCAGCACGATGGCCGGATCGTTCGCCACCGCGCGCGCGATCGAGACGCGCTGCTGCTGGCCCCCCGAGAGCTGCCCCGGCTTGCGCTTCCAGAGCGCCTCCAGGCCCAGCAGGCCGAGCGTCTGGTAGGCGCGATCCTCGGCCTCGCCGCGCCGGATCCCGCGCCGCATCATCGGGATGGCGACGTTCTCGATCACGCTGAATTCCGGCAGCAGGAAGTGGAACTGGAACACGAAGCCGAGCCGCTCGTTGCGGAAGGCCGCGCGGTCGTCGTCGTCGAGCGCGCCCATCTCGGTGCCGTCGAGCCAGACCTCGCCGCTGGTCTGCCGATCGAGCGCGCCGAGGAGGTAGAGCAGCGTCGACTTGCCGCTGCCGCTCGCGCCGGTGAGCGCGACGAACTCGCCGCGGCGGATGGTGACGTCGATGTGGTGGAGGATGGTCGTCGGCGTCGCGCCCGCGTGCAGCACCTTGTAGAGCGCGCGCGTCTCCGCGATCACCTCGGCGCCCGGCGCCTCGCCCGCGCGCGCGCTCGGCGGCGGCACCGGCGAGGGGCGATCGTTCGCCTCGAAGTCGAGGTCCTGCTCGGTGAGCAGTCGCTGGGAGATCGGCCCGGGCTCTTCGCGGGTCATCCGATCTGCCCTCGCAGCACGTCGACCGGCTCGACCTTCGAGCCCCGCCAGGCCGGGATGAGCGACGCGACGAGCCCGACCGCGAGCGCGAACGCGAGCCCGTACAGGTAGTACTTCGGGTCTTCGTAGATGAGGAACGTGTCGCTCTTCACGAGCCCCTCGCTCTTCACCTTGAGCTTGGCGAGCTCGACGAGCCCGATCTTGCCGAGGGCGTCGCCGATGAGCCCGCCCACGGTCGCGATCACCAGCCCCTGCAGCAGGAACACGCGCAGGATGTCGTCGCGGCGCAGGCCGATGGAGCGCAAAATGGCGATGTCGCGCTGCTTCTGGAGCACGATCATGATCTGGATCGCGAGGATGCCGAAGCCGCCGACCAGCAGGATGGCGCCGATCACGAAGCTCAGGATCATGTCCTGCATCTTGAAGATGGCGAGGAAGTTGGCGTTCGACTCCTGCCAGCTCTCGCCGTCGTAGCCGAACGTGCGCTCGACGCGGTCGTTGAACGCGGGGGCCGCGTCGGTGTCCTTGAGGCGGATCTCCACACGGCCGATGACGTCGGGGCGGCCGACCAGCGTCTGCAGGTTGCGCAGGAGCACGTAGCCGCGCGTCTTGTCGACCGGCGGGATGCCGGCCTCGTAGATGGCGACGACCTTGAGGTCGAGCGGCTTTCCGCCGGGCGCCGCGGCGTGCACGACGTCGCCCACCTTCACGCCGAGATCGTTCGCGAGGCCGCTGCCGAGCGCGAGGCCGTCGTTGGCGGCCGAGAGCGTGACGAAGCTCCCCGACTGCACGTACGGGCCGATCGGCGTGACCCGCTCCTGGCGAGGGACGTCGATGCCGCGCATGTCGATCGACTTCGTCTTGCCGCCGAACTCCACGAGCACCATGCCCGAGAGCGACGCCGCCGCCGCCTCGACCTCCGGCATCGCCTCGAGCGCGCGCACGATCTCCTGCGGGCGCTTGATCTGCGACTGCCGGTCGGACGGGCTCTCGTGCGAGACGCGCGCGGCGACGAACGTCCCCTCGTAGCGGGCGAGGATCGACGCCTGCGGGCGCAGCTCGGTGTCGAAGAGCACGACGTGCGGGCTGATCTTGATGATCGACAGCGTGAACTTCTGCTGGAAGCCCGCCATGATCCCGTTCATCACGATCAGCGTGAAGACGCCGAGCGTGACGCCGCCGACCGCGATGCCGTTGAGCAGCTTGCGCGCCCAGAGCTGACGCGCGGCGAGGAAGAGCACCGTTCGAAGCGCGCCGAACGACATCAGAGGCTGCCCGCGTTCGCTCCGCCGGCGACGCCCTTGCCCGGCATCGGCGCCTTGGCGTCGGCCGGCTTGAGCGTCGGCAGCACGCGCGCCCCTTCGGCGAGCCCCTCGCCGCCGCCGACCACGATCTCGTCGCCCTCGGCGAGCCCGGAGACGATCTCGACGCGGAGCATGTCGCGCACGCCCGTCTTCACGGCGACGCGCTGCACGCGGCCGGCGCGCACGACCCAGACGTTGCCGCCCGCGTCGATGGCGTCGGCCGGCGCGAGCAGCGTGCCAGGGCGCTCCTCGGCGACGAGGTTGATCTCGGCGCTCATGCCGCTGCGCAGCCCCTCCGGCAGCTCGAGGAGCTTCACCTTCGTGAGGAACGTCTTCTTGGTGCGGTCGGCGTCGGGGAGGATCTCGAAGACCTCGCCGCGCCAGATCTTGGCCGGGAAGGCGTAGAGCGAGATCGCCGCCTTCTCGCCGAGGCGCACCTTGCCGATGTCGGCCTCGTCGATCGAGCACTCGAGGATCAGCGTGGATACGTCGCCGATCTTCACGATCGGCGCGTTGAGGATCAGGTACTCGCCCTGCTCGACGCTCCGCGAGAGGACGACGCCGTCGAGCGGCGAGCGGACCTCCGCGTCGGCGAGGCGCGCGGCGAGCGAGTCGACCGTGGCGCTCGAGCCCTGCGCGCGGGCGCTGAGATCGATCGACAGCGATTTGCGCTGCGCGGCGTTGGCGGCGAGCTGCGCGTTCAGCCCCGCGATGGCGTTCTCGGCCTTGTCGAGATCGGCCCGCGTGGCCGCGCCGCTACCGACCAGCGTCGCGAGGCGATCGCGGTCGTCGGTCGCGGTCTTGAGCTGCGCCTCGATGACCTTCGCCTGCGCGGCCAGCGTCTCCTGCTGCGGCCCCGTCGTCCCCGCCTGCTGCGACGCCGCCCAGAGGTCGGCCTTGCCGCGCTGCAGGTCGAAGCGGAGCGTCGGCGAGTCGATGGTGGCGAGGAGCGCGCCCTTCTTGACGACGCTCCCTTCGCGGACCTCGAGCTTCACCGCGCCAGCGACCTTGGCCTTCACGAGCACGCGGTCCTGCGCCTCGACGGTGCCGGTCGCGTAGACCGCGTCGACGGCGGTGCCGCGGACGACCTGCGTCGTGGTGACCGGCTTGGGCTTGAGGCGCTGCCACGCGGCGCCGCCCGCTGCGCCGAGGAGCACCAGCCCGAGCGCCAGCTTGCCGAACGGAAAGCGGCGCGGAGGGCGAAAGCGTTGAGGCGGCGGGCGAGGCGCGGGTGCGTCGAGCGCGGGACTCTCGCCGGGGTCGTCGGCGTCGCCGCGATCACTCGCGTCGCTCGCGTCGCGAGCCGGGCGCGTGGACGCCGCGCGCACGACGGCGTGGGTGGCGGAGGTTCGTGCGGGGTTCGGGATGCTCACGCTGGGCTCGACGATCTGGGGGGCGGGACGTGGTCGGACAAGCCCCGACCCGCGCGCCGTCCGCACCAGCATAGCGAGCCGGCGCGGGCGCGCGGGGACGCGCGGGCGGCTCGTCGGCGAGGCGGGTGCGCTTCGCCCGCCTGCCCGCCGGCCCCTCGCGGCACCATGCGATCGAGGAGCCCGCATGTCGAAGCCGACGGCCGAGGGGTGCGACGAGCCGGCGACCGCGACCTTCGCGGCGCGCAGCGACGAGCCGCGCACCTCGCCAGCACGACAAGTGTGGCCGTCGCTCACCCCGCTCCCGTTCGAGGCGCCGCCTGCGCCGCCGCCGGGCGCGAGCGAGCTGCCGCCCGCGTGCGCCGCCGATCCCGACCTCACGGCCCACGCGCTGCACGCGCCCCTGGCGTCGCCTCGATTTGCACGTGCAGAGGCCAAGTAGGAGACTCGAGCGAGTGGGATCGCGCAGCAGCTCGCGTCGAGGCTGGCCGGTGATGAACCGGCCCGCTCGCGGCGCGCGCCCTGCGGAGGGCCCCGCGTGAGCCAGCCGACACCGCAGCTGCTGGTCGAGCGCTCGCCGGACGCGGTCGTCGTCGATCGCGACCTCACCATCCGCGCCGTCGGCGCCCGGGCGCTCGCCCTCTTCGGGCACGAGCGCGACGATCTCGTCGGCATGCCGTTCGAGGCGCTGCTCGCCGAGCGCGTCCGCGGCCACCTCGTCGACGTCCTGCGCGCCGCGTTCAACCGGCCCGACGAGAGCGAGGCGCTCGGCTTGCCTTCCGTGCTCGGGGTGCGCGCGGACGGCGTCGAGCGCGCCATCGACGTCGAGCTGAGCCGCGTCGCCACGCGTCGGGGCGTGATGATGCGCGCGACGCTCGTCGACGCGGCGGGAGCGCCGAGCGCGAGCGCCACGGCCGAGGCCCCGGCGACGCGCGGCGCGGGCGAGCCCGCCGACTCCATCGAGGAAACCGCGGCCACCGAGGCCACGTATCGCAGCGTCTTCGAGTCGCTCCCCGACACCGTCCTGGTGGTCGACGAGCGCGGCGCCCTCGAGCTCGCGAACCGCGCGCTCCCCGACCTCTTCGGCGCGCGCGCCGGCGAGGCGAGCGCGTTCGCGGGGCTCGACCTCGAGGGGCGCCGGCAGCTCGAGGCCGCGATGGCGCTCGCCGCGCGGGAGCGTCGCACGGTCGAGATCGAGCTCTCGCGGCTGCGCGCCGACGGAGAGCCCGCGAGCTATCTCTGCCGGGTCTCGCGCCTCGACGGCGCGCGCGCCGCGGGTCGCTTCGTCGTCGTGATCTCCGACGTCACGCGGCGCCGGGACCTCGCCGCCGAGCGCGCCGCCGTCGATCGCATGGAGTCGGTGGGAGCGCTGGCGGCCGGGCTCGCCCACCAGATCAACAACCCGCTCACCACCGTGATCGCCAACCTCGACTTCGTCGCCGAGGAGCTCGAGGCCGACGACCGCGACCAGGAGCCCGACGCCGTGGTGGGCGCCGCGCTCCGCGACGCGCGCGCCGGCGCCAACCGCGTGCGCGACCTCGTGCGCGACGTGAAGATGCTCTCGCGCGCCGACGACGCGCAGCGCGAATTCGTCGACGCGCGCTGGATCGTCGAGGCCTCGCTCGGCCTCGCCAAGGACGACCTCCAGCGCCGCGCCCGCCTCGTGCGCGCCTTCGGCTCGACGCCCGCCGTCGAGTGCAACTCGGGCCGGCTCGGCCACGCCGTCCTCCACCTGCTGAGGAACGCCGCGGAGGCCATCCCCGAGGGGAGCGCGGCGACGAACGAGATCCGCGTCGCGACCTACGTCGATGCCTCCGGCCGCGTCGTGATCGAGGTCCGCGACTCCGGCGTCGGCATCGCGCCGGCGGACCTGCCGCGGCTCTTCACGCCGTTCTTCACGCGCAAGCCCGCGGGCGAGGGCGAAGGGCTCGGCCTCGCCATCTGCCGCCGCATCGTGACGGCGGCGGGCGGCGCCGTAGAGGTCGAGAGCGAGCTCGGCGTCGGCACGACGGTGCGGGTGCTGCTGCCGCCCGCGAGCGCGCGCGCCCGGGCCGTGCACGGGCGGCGTAGCCACGCGAGCGGCACGCGCATGAAGCCGCTGCGTCGCGGGCGCGTGCTCGTGGTCGACGAGGAGCGAGGGGCGGGCGAGCTGCTGCGCCTCGCGCTCGAGGAGCACGACGTGACGCTCGTGCCAGGGGTCGCCGAGGTGCTCGCGGCGATCGAGGCCGGGGCGCGCCCCGACGTGATCTTCTGCGCGGCGTCCGGCGCGGGCCTCGCGCTGC
>CAIXWQ010000811.1 GCA_903923175.1 uncultured delta proteobacterium
CGCCGCCGCGGCCGCGTCGACCTGTTGCGCGCGGGCAACCTTCACGGCGCCGAGGGGGAGCTTTCGCGACACCGCGTCATCGTAGCCAACCGCGCGACGCGGGGGGCGCGACGCACTCGGAGCCGCTCGGAGGCGCTCGGAAGCGCTCGGAAGCGAGGACGTTGCGGCGCGCGCGACGGTTGGGCAAAGCGTGCCGATGCATCCGCGCGCGCGCGCCCTTCGGGGGCTCTTGCTGACGGCCGGCACGGCGGGCGCGACCCTCGCGCTCGCCGCACTCGGCCCGCGGGACGCGCACGCCGCGCCCACTGCGCCCGCAGCGCCGTCCGCGCCGACCGCGCCGGACACGACCAAGGGCGACAAGAAGAAGCCCGTCCTCGTGGCGCCGCACGTGACCAAGAAGGTCGTGCCGACCGCCCCTGCAGGCAAGCCTGCGGCCGGCGAGACGGTCGTCGTGAGGGTCGAGCTCTCGATCTCCGCCGACGGCACCATCACCGACGCGCGGGTGAAGGAGGACGGCGACCCGGCGCTCGACGACGCGGCGCTCCTCGCCGCGCGGCGCTTCGAGGTCGAGCCGGCCACGTCCGACGGCAAGCCGATCGCGGCGAAGATCGAGATCCCGTTCACCTTCGTCGGCGAGGAGCCCGCGCCCGCGCCCACGCCCACGCCCACGCCCACGAAGCCGCCGCCGGTGGTCGCGGCGCTCTCGATCAAGGGGACGCTCAAGACCCCCGCCGACGAGGCGCTCGTCGGCGCCACCGTGACCGCGACCGCCGCGAATGGCGAGTCGGTCACGGCGGTGAGCGACGCCACCGGCGCGTTCACGCTCAAAGGGCTCCCCGCAGGGCGCGCCCGCGTGCGCGTCGAGGCGGAGGGGTTCGCGCCCCTCGAGGTCGAAGAGACCGTGGAGACGGGCAAGGTCCGCGAGGTCGCCTACAAGCTCGACGCCGGCGGCGACGTCACGGATCTCACGGTGAAGGGCGATCGCCCGCCGCGGGAGCCGACCAAGCGCACCATCGAGGCGCGCGAGATCACGCGCATCCCCGGCACCAACGGCGACGGCCTGCGCGCCATCCAGAGCCTGCCGGGCGTCGCGCGGCCGCCGGGGCTCGCCGGGCTGCTCATCATCCGCGGCTCGGCGCCGCAGGACACCAACATCTTCGTCGACGGCACGCTGGTGCCGATCGCCTACCACTTCGGCGGCCTCTCCTCGGTCATCCCGAGCGAGCTGCTCGAGAAGATCGACTTCTACCCCGGTAACTTCGGCCCCGAGTACGGCCGCGTGATGGGCGGCATCGTCGACGTCGGCGTGCGCTCACCGAAGAAGGACGGCTACTCGGGCGTCCTGCAGTTCGACCTCATCGACGGCCGCCTGGTCGCCGAGGGGCCGATCGACTCGAAGACGCGCGTCACGGTCGCCGCGCGCCGCTCGTGGGTCGACACGTGGCTCGGCCCGGTGCTGCGCAGCGCAGGCGCCGGCGTGTCGACCGCGCCCGTCTACTACGACTACCAGCTGCTGGTGGAGCGCGACGTCACCGATCACGTCACGGCGCGCGTGCTGTTCTTCGGCTCCGACGATCGGCTCGCGATCACCATCAACACGCCGTCCTCGAGCGACCCCGCGCTCGGCGGCGACATCTCGACGCACACCGGCTTCTGGCGCGCGCAGGCCCGCGTCGACTGGGTGGTCGCGCCGAACGTGAAGTGGACGAACACCTTCGCCGGCGGCAAGGACTTCCTCGGCTTCGCGCTCGGCAGCTACTTCTTCAACCTGAACAGCGTGCCGCTCACCTGGCGCAGCGATCTGCGGGCGAAGCTGACGCCCGAGGCGACGGTGGTGTTCGGCATCGACCAGCTGTGGGCGAGCTACGACGTCGGGCTGAAGTTCCCGCCGCCGCCCGCGCCCGGGCAGGCCGAGTCGCCCTTCTTCGCCCTCCCCGCGCACGAGACCCACGAGGCCGGCAGCCTCTACCGCCCGGCGATGTACGCGCTGCTCGATCTCGCGCCGGTGAAGGGGCTCAAGCTGCTCCCCGGCGTGCGCGTCGACTACACCAAGGACACCGCGTCGTGGAACGTGAGCCCGCGCTTCGCGTTCCGCTGGGACGAGCACCCGCTCTACCCGCGCACGACGATCAAGGGCGGCCTCGGCGTCTTCTACCAGCCGCCGCAGGCGCAGGAGAGCATCCCGCCGTACGGCACCGCGGGGCTCAAGAACGACCGCGCGGTCCACTACGATCTCGGCTTCGAGCAGGAGTTCACCAAGCAGGTCGAGCTGTCGTTCGACGGTTTCTACAAGGACCTGCGCAACCTGGTCGTGCAGCAGGCGGCGACCACCACGACCGCGTCGGGCGTCTCGTACGCGAACCTCGGCGCAGGGCGCGTGTACGGCGCGGAGATCCTGCTCCGCTACAAGCCCGACGAGCGCTTCTTCGGCTGGCTCGCGTACACGCTCTCGCGCAGCGAGCGGCAGGACGGCCCGGGGCAGGACTACCGCCTGTTCCGCTTCGATCAGACGCACATCCTGACGATGCTCGGCAGCGTCCGCCTCGGGCGCGGCTGGGAGGTCGGCGCGCGCTGGCGCTACGTGACCGGCAACCTGTACACGCCCTACCTCGGCGGCGTCGTCGACTTCGACGCGGGCGCGTACGCGGCGGTCAGCTCGTACCCGCTCTTCACCGCGCGCGTGCCGGCGTTCCACCAGCTCGACGTGCGCGTCGACAAGCGCTGGGACTTCCGCACCTGGAAGCTCGGCGTGTATCTCGACGTGCAGAACGCCTACTACCGGCAGAACCCGGAAGGCATCACCTACAACTACAACTACTCGCAGCCGCAGGTGATCTCCGGGCTGCCCATCCTCCCGATCGTCGGCATCCGAGGTGAGCTGTGATGCACCCGCGAAAGAGCCTCCTCGCGCTGGCGACCGCGTCGCTTCTCGGCGCGCTCGCGACGTTGAGCGCCTGCGGCGAGGACGCCGACCCCGGGTCGCGCATCAGCACGCTGCGCGTGATGGCGGTGCGCGCCGACAAGCCGTACGCGAAGCCCGGCGACACCGTGAACCTCGACGCGCTCTGGTGGGACGGCCTCGACCCCGATCGCACCCAGCGCGCGCGCAGCTGGGCCTGGGCCACCTGCGTGAACCCCACGGGGAGCTCGGTGGTCGAGTGCTTCGCGAAGATCGCCTCCGACGCGCAGAAGACGGGCAAGCCGCCGCAGTTCGCCCTCGGCTCCGACCTCGACGTCTTCCAGCTCACGGTGCCGAGCGACGTGCTCTCGAGCCTCCCCGATCCGGCCAAGGTCTACGCCGAGGTCGGCGTCGTGCTCATCGTGTGCCCGGGGACGTTGCAGCTCCCCGATCCGCAGGCCGGGTTCACGCCGGGGACGTTCCCCATCCAGTGCATCGATCCGAGCGGGCGCTCGCTCGGGCTCGACGAGTTCGAGGCGGGCCTGAAGCGCGTCTTCGTGCGCGCGTCGTCGACGAACGCGAACCCCAAGATCGACGCCATCACGTGGGACGGCGCCGCGTGGGCCGCGAGCGACACCAAGACGGTGAGCGCCTGCGACACCACCGGCAACCGGTACGATCGCTGCGACGCCTCGCTCGCCCATCAGGTCGCGCTGACCGTCACGCCCGACAGCCTCGAGTCGGGGACCGACGAGTTCGGCCAGACCTACGACGAGCAGATCGTCATGCAGTACTACGCGACCGAGGGGATCTTCGAATACGACGTGAAGCTCGCCAAGGATCCGCAGACCGGCTGGGTCGCGCGCTCGAAGGCCAAGGGGAGCACCATCCACATGTGGATGGTCGCGCGCGACAACCGCGGCGGCGTGAACTGGGACGAGCGGAAGATCAGCGTGCAGTAGCGCGCGGAGGGTGCGGATGCGCGCGCCGTCGCTCAGCGCGGGGCGCGTTCGCTCTGGCCGCGCACCGCCTCGGCCCGGTCGCGGACGTTCGTGTCGCGGTGCTCGGTCCGCGTCGGCCGGCCCGCGGGGGCGCACGCGGTCGCGAGCGCGCCGTAGGTGAGCGACGCCACGCCGGCGCCGATCACCACCACGAACAGCCCTCGGCGCGCGAGGAGGCTGCGCTCGAGCAGCGGCATCAGGAGGCTCGCGACGAGGCCGCGCGCCGCCGCCGCTCGGAACCGATGCCCTCGGCGCTCGAAGCTCGCGGCCATCGACGCGCCGATCGTCAGGCCCACGAGCGCGCCGACCGCGCACGCCGCCGCGATCACGCCGCCGCTCGCGACCGCGCCGAGTCGAAGCGGCGGCGCGAACAGCGCGGCGATCGGTCCGAGGCAGGCGACGAGCGTGACGAGCACGTGCCAGATCTCGTGGCCCGCCGCCGAGGCGGGTGCAGCCTCGGGAGGCTCCACGACCGGTGCGGGCTGCCCGGGCGCCGGCGCGTCAGGCGCGTCGGGCGCGTCGGGCGCGTCACCGCCCGCGCGCGCGGCACGGGCGCAACGCGGACAATCCGCGGGGGACGCGCCGAGGAAGACGAGCGCGCAGTCGGGACACCGCGACGGCGAAGCCACGTCTCAAGGTAGCGCGAGGCGCGCCGGCCGTGGGATGGAGCGTACCCGACCGACCGCGCCCCCGCCTCAGCCCCGCCGCCGCTTCAGCTCGGCGACGACGAGCCCGAGCAGCCCGCGGCGCTCGAGGTGGAGCGTGACCGGCTCGCCGGCCGGG
Source organism: uncultured delta proteobacterium (assembly GCA_903923175.1). Lineage (GTDB taxonomy): Bacteria > Myxococcota_A > Polyangia > Polyangiales > JADJMO01 > CAIXWQ01. The sequence continues at coordinate 4,684 of CAIXWQ010000811.1, forward strand.
ATCGTCACGAGGAACGTGCCGTCGCTCGCGCAGCCGACGCCCCCCCGCGAGACGGTGACCTCGACGAACGAGGAGCAGAACGGGCTGAGCTCGACGGTGCAGTCGGCGGGCGCCTCCAGGCGCAGGTCGGTCGGACCGAAGTGCGAGAGCGCCGGCAACGCGACGCCGGCCGCGGGGCGACAGCCGTGGAGCGTCACGAGCGCGCGCGCGGGGGGCGCGACCACGTTGTGCGGGAGGTACTCGGAGAAGCTCGTCCCCTCGAAGCCGACGCCCTCGAGCGTCGCGCGGAGGAACGGCTCGGGGTAGCGCTCCACGCAGACGCGCTGCGCGCCGACGGCGACGAAGCCCTGGAACGCGAGCGCTCCGGCGAACGCGATCGCGATCACGCCCCGGAGCGCGACCGGCAGCGCGCCGCGGCCCGCGCCGGTCGAGCCGCCTGCGCGCAGGATGGCCTGGGCGAACAGCGCAGCGAGCAGCGCGAGGGTCGGCACGATGAACACGAGCAACCGCCAGGGAAACTGCAGCAGCAGCGCGCCAGGGACGGCGGCGTAGAAGAGGTTCGCGCTCGGGTGCTGCAGCCAGACGCAGAACGTAAGGAAAGCGAGCAGCGCGACGATCGGCGGCGTCAGCACGCGGGCGCGCAGGCCGAGCGCGGCGACGCCGAGCACGCCCACGAGCGGCAGGAGCGCGCGCCCCACCTCGATCGACAGGCCTATCCACGTGTCGCCCCACGGGTGCGGATCGGCGAGGTAGCGCGAGAGCGGGAGGTAGGCGTCGCGAGGGTCGTAGGCCGTCAACACGTCGAACGACAGCGTGGGCTCGACGAGGTGGATGGCCGCGACGAAGGGGAGCACCGTGACCGCGAAGATCGCCGCGACCACGCCCGCAGCGGAGTAGACGCCGAGCAGGGCACGCGCGCGCGCGCCGGGCGGCGCCGAGGCCACGGCGACGAGGGCCGCGACGATCACCAGCGGGAGCGCGAAGAAGCAGATCACGCTGTGCGCGTGGAACAGCATCGCCAGCGTCACCGCGAGCCGCACGCCAACGCGCTCGCGCCGCGCGAGCCGGAGCGCGACGTCGACGAGCCAGGGCACCAGCATCATCGCGCAGAACTCCGCGAGGGCCCCGCGCCGCATCCAGTCGGTCAGCACGTACGGCGACGAGAGGAAGAGCGCGCCCGCCGCGAAGCAGAGCGGCCGGTCGACCCCGAGCGTGCGCGCCGCGCGGTGCACGCCGAGGGCGCCGACGATGGTGAAGCCGAAGACGGCGAGCTTGGTCGCGCGGTAGGCGCCGACCACGAGCGCGAGCAGCCCCGCGACGAAGGAGAAGAGGCGGTGGTAGACCAGCGGCAGCGGGCTGCCGTGCCCGTGCTGGTCGACGGGGGACCAGATCGGGAGCCAGTCGTGCGCCGCGAACGCGCGTCGATACGTCTCCACCCGCGCGAACGGCGCGGTCTGCTCGTGGTTGTGCATCCACCCGGGCTCGAACGCCGACCAGGTGAGCAGCCGCGCGACCACGGCGTACGCGAGCAACGTCGCCGCCGCGCGCGCGAGCGTGGGGGCCGCGCGCACCAGCAGCCCGCGCACGCGCGCGGAGCGCGAGCCCGATCGAGCGAGCAGGGCCGGCG
>CAIXWQ010000812.1 GCA_903923175.1 uncultured delta proteobacterium
CGAACCGAGCGAGCCGAGCGAGAACTGCGGCAGCGGCCCCGAGACGTCGGCGCGGGATTGCGGCTTCGAGCGGGTCGGCACGTAGCTCCTCGGTGAGGGGATCGGGCGGTCCACGGCGGCTCCTTCGCGTCGTCGCGCGCGATCGGCCTCGGCGGTCGCGCGCAGAGGCAGGACCATAGCGCTCCGCCCTGGCGCAGACCGCCGGCCGTGCGTTCGCGCCGTACGAGTGCAGCGTGTGCGTCCGCGTGCGCTACGTCGCGGAGCGCGTGCTCGCCTCGCTGCGCCACGCGCGCGCCTGGCCCGCGGGCGAGGCCGGTCGGAATGGATGAACGAGCTTGGCGACGTAGCCCGCCGGCAGCGGCTCGGGGAGCCCGAGCGGGTAGGCCTCTTCGCCGGGAGCGACGTTCGCGGGCAGGTGATGGGTGCCGAACAGCGCGTCGAGCCAGGGCGCCAGATTGGCGAAATTGTGCGCCGTTTCCTTCTCGACCCGCGCGTGGTGCCAGTGGTGCAGCTCGGGGGCGCCGAGCACCCAGCGCAGCGGGCCGAGCGGGACGCGCACGTTCGAGTGCACGAAGATCGCCCACATCGCGCGGAACGTCGCGAGCCCCGCGAGCCAGCCGAGCGGCACGCCGAGGGCGATCGCGGGGAGGTTCTGGCAGAGCTGGGTGAGCAGGCCGTCGACCGGGTGCTCGCGGTGCGCGGCGAGGAAATCGAGCTGCTCGCTCGAGTGGTGCACGGCGTGGAAGCGCCAGAGGAAGTCCGAGGCGTGGCTCGCGCGATGGAACCAGTAGACGGCGAGGTCGCCGAGCACGATGGCCGCCACGCACTGCACGCCCGCCGGCAAGGAGGCGATCGCGTGGCGCACCGCCGCGGGGACGTGCGCGAGCGCGGCGCCGTGCACCGCGGTCAGCAGCGTGATCGCGAGCGCGTTCCAGAGCAGGTACTGCCCGGCGAAGAACGTCGCGTCGAGCGCGAGGTCCTTGCGGAGCACGCGCTGGCCGCGTCGCGCCGGGAACGCGCGCTCGAGCGGCACGAAGACGACGCTCAACACCGCGAGGCTCGAGAGCCCCGCGACCACGCTCTCGAGGATCACTTCGCGTCGCCCGTGGCCGCCTGCTTCGGCCGGAAGACGGGGCCCGCCTTGGTCGCCGGCAGGTAGGTCGGATCCTCGTTCGGGCTCGCGTTCACGTTCGGCGCGTTCGCCGCGTTCGGCGCGCCTCCCGCACCCGTCGCGCTGGTCGCGCCCGACGCGCCCGAGCCGGCGCCGCCGCCCGCCCCGCTGGGCGTCGCGTTCGCGCTGATCGGCGGCTTGTCGTTCGCGGCCGAGCGGCAGCCGGCCAGGCTCGCCTGCACGACGAGGAAGCCGACGACGCCGAGGGCGAGGAGGGCGGAGAGGGTCTTGAGCGCGGGGTGCTGCATCGACGCTCGAACGTACCGTGCGCCCCGCGCTTCCCCGCGTCCGCAGGCGTTCCGTCGCGGGCGTCTGCGCGCGCTCGTGGCGCTCCGAGGACAAAAAGACGAGCGCCCCACCCGGGAGGGCGAGGCGCCACGTCTTGCGAGAACGAGCGGGAGGCTCGTTCAGCCCGGCGCGCCGGCAGCCTTGGCGACGGCCTTGAAGGTGTCGGGCTGCACGACGGCGAGGTCCGCGAGGATCTTGCGGTCGAGCGCGATGCCGGCCGTCTTGAGGCCGTGGACGAGCTTCGAGTAGCTCATGCCGAGCATGCGGGCCGCGGCGTTGATGCGGGCGATCCACAGGCGGCGCCACTCGCGCTTCTTGAGCTTGCGGTGGGCGTACGCGTACTGCCAGGCGTTGTGCACCGCCTCGACGGCGTTGGCGAACGTTCGGCTGCGGGCGCCGTGGAAGCCGCTCGCGTGACGGAGGATGCGGTTACGACGACGACGGGCTTTGAACCCACGTTTCACTCTGGGCATGGCGCTACCTCAATCAGCCGTTGGGAAGGAGCAGGGCGAGACGATCGGCCATCGTGTGATGGACCATGTCGTTGTTGCGAAGCCGACGAAGGCGCTTGCGCGACTTCTCCTGCATCCCATGGTTCCCGCCGCACTTTGAACGCCGTACCCGGCCCTTGCCGGTGATCTTGAAGCGCTTGGCAGCGGCGCGGTTCGTCTTCATCTTGGGCATGGCGCCTCTTCCTTCTTCGGAGCGATCGGCGAGCCGTTCGCTCGTAATCCCGCTCGGCCGGGTCCGCGCGCGGTACCGGGCTTCGAAGCGGGGGAGCGGCAATGTAGTCGGGGGGCTGCGCTAGTCAAGCGCGTTGCAAAATGGAGGCATTCCATGCCTCCGGCGGCCAGAGGGGCCGAGGGGGAGCTAGGCGCCCCCCCGCCGGCCCCTCTGGACTCCCCGGCTCCCCCCGGCCCGGGCGGATGCAAGGCAGCTGCAACTGCGGAGACGAAGGGCGCGGGGCGGCGGTGGGAGAAGAAGAGGCTTTGCGGCTGGGGGGCTGGCGTGGAAAGACGCGCGGGTCGATGGCCGCCTCGCTCCCGATCCTGCGTGACGTTCCCGCCGTGCCTGCCGTGCGGGTGAGCGCTCGCGATCGGCGCGACTGGCGCTGGCAGCTGCGCAACGCGATCACCTCGGTCGAGGCGCTCGAGGCCGCGCTGACGCTGACGCCGGCCGAGCGCGAAGGGGCCCGGCGCGCGGTTGCCGAGGGGTTTCCGCTCTCGATCACGCCACACTACCTGTCGCGGATCGATCGCGACGATCCGGCGTGTCCCGTGCGGCGACAGTGCGTGCCGACCGCGGACGAGGCGCTCGAGATCCCGGGCGATCTGCGCGATCCGCTCGGCGAGGAGGCGCATGAGCCGGTGCCGGGGCTGGTGCAGCGCTACCCCGATCGCGCGCTGCTCATCGCCACCGATCGGTGCGGCGTCTACTGCCGGTTCTGCACGCGCTCGCGCATGGTCGGCGACGGCGGCGGGGCCATCCGCGAGGAGAAGCTGCTCGGCGCGCTCGGCTATTTGCGGGCGCACCCCGAGGTGCGCGACGTGATCGTCTCCGGCGGCGATCCGCTGGTGATGGCGACCGACAAGCTCGCCGCGCTGCTCGCGAAGGTGCGCGCGGTGCCGAGCGTGGAGACCATCCGCCTCGCGACGCGCTGCCCGGTGACGCTCCCGCAAAGGATCGATCGCGCGCTGGTGAAGGCGCTGCGGCCGCTCCACCCGATCTGGGTGATGACCCACTTCAACCACCCGCGCGAGCTCTCGAAGCAGAGCGATCGCGCGCTCGCGACGCTGATCGACGCGGGCTTCCCCGTGATGAACCAGAGCGTGCTCCTGCGCGGGGTGAACGACGACGCCGACGTGCTGGAGGCGCTGTTCCGCGGGCTCGTGCGCCGCCGCGTGCGCCCGTACTACCTGCTCCAGGCCGATCCGGTCCGCGGCACCGGGCACCTGCGCACGAAGCTCGACGTGGGCCTCGAGATCATGGCGCGGCTGCAGGGGCGGCTCACGGGGATCGCGCTGCCCAAGCTGATCGTCGACACGCCCGGCGGCAAGGGGAAGGTGCCGATCGGGCCCGAGGGGATCGTGCGACGCGAGGGCGGCGCGACCACGCTGCGGACCTTCCGCGGCGAAGAGGTCGTCTACCTCGATCCGCGCTGATCCGCGGCGCGCGCCGGGCTCCACCCCGTAACGCTGGCGTCTCGTCGGCGACTGGTCTGCTGCGAACGGTCGGCGCTCCCGCGGCGGCCCCAAACTCTGGCACCATCCGGCCCAACCAAGGGAGACGCCATGTTCAAGAAGCTGTTCCTCGCATTCTTCATCCTCAGCTCGGTCCCCGTCAGCCTCGTCGGCTGCAGCAAGGACGAGAAGAAGACGGAAGACTCCGACAAGAAGAAGAAGTCGGACGACGACGACGACGACAAGGGGAAGTCGAAGAAGAAGAAGAAGGGCGACGACGACTCGAGCGACGACGACGACACCAAGTCGAAGAAGAAGAAGAAGAAGGGCGACGACGACGACGACACCAAGAAGAAGGACGAGGACGGCGACTCCAAGAAGAAGGACGACACCGCCTCGGACGACGACTCGACCGGCATCAAGGCGTGCGACGACTACCTCGCGCGCTACCTGAAGTGCATGCCCGGCGACACGAAGACCAAGACGACGTCGGTCAAGCAGATGCGCGACGCGTGGAAGAAGGGGGCGTCGGTCGCCGCGGCGAAGGACGCGATCAAGGACAGCTGCGTCAAGCAGAACGAGACGCTCGACAAGATCCCCGGCTGCAAGTGAGCCCCTCGGCCGCCCAGGCCTGAGCCGGGCCGCCCGCTCCCGCGTCCCTGCCCGCGTGAACGCGTGGGCGGGGACGTCGCGTTTCGGGACGACGACACCCGCGGTGCGCGTCCTCGCCAGCGGGGCTCGCTTCCCGGCCGCCGTGGCGCGATTATTCCAGCAATGCGCCCTTACGCCTTCTTTGCGCTCGCCTCGCTCCTCGGCACCGCCTCCTGCGGCGGCACCGGCACCACCAAAGAGCTGGGCAACGGTGACGCGAGCCTGGCCGACGTCGGCGACGACGCCCCCGAGCTGAACCCCGACGGCACGCCGGACGCGGCCTGCTCCGGCGCCACGACCTGCGCGAAGCAGGGGGTCGAGTGCGGGCCGATCGGCGACGGCTGCGGCGGCGTGCTCCAGTGCGGCGACTGCACCGCGCCCGACATCTGCGGCGGCGGCGGCGCGGCCGGCAAGTGCGGCTCGGTCAAGTGCACGCCCAAGACCTGCACCGACGTCGGCGCGAATTGCGGCATGGTCGGCGACGGCTGCGGCGGCACCATCGACTGCGGCACGTGCAGCGGCGGCAAGACGTGCGGCGGCGGCGGCGTCGCGAGCGTGTGCGGCTCGGGGAGCAGCTGCACGCCGCGGAGCTGCGCCGCGCAGGCGGTGAACTGCGGCCCGGTCGGCGACGGCTGCGGCAACATCCTCGACTGCGGCACCTGCAGCGGCACCAAGACCTGCGGCGGCGGCGGCGTGGCGAACGTGTGCGGCGCGCCGCCGTGCGTCCCCAAGACGTGCGCGGGGCTCGGCGCCGACTGCGGCCCGGTGGCCGACGGGTGCGGCGGGCTCCTCAGCTGCGGCACCTGCGGGCTGCCGAAGACCTGCGGCGGCGCCGGGGGCGCGAGCGTCTGCGGGATCCCGTCGTCGTGCACCAACCTCTGTCTGAAGCAGGTCACCTGCCCGACGGCGGGCGTGACCACCACCGTGACCGGGACGGTCTACGCGCCCAACGGCATCGATCCGCTCCCGAACGCGGTCGTCTACGTCCCCAACGCGACGGTGCAGCCGTTCACCCCCGGCGTCTCGTGCGACAACTGCGGGGCGCCCGCCTCGGGCTCGCCGCTGGTGCGCGCGGTCACCGGCGTCGACGGCAAGTTCACGCTGAAGAACATGCCGGTCGGCGCGAACATCCCGCTGGTCATCCAGCTCGGGCGCTGGCGCCGTCAGGTGGTCATCCCGAGCGTCGCGTCGTGCACGAACACCGCGATCGCGGCGACGCTCACACGCCTGCCGAAGAACAAGAGCGAAGGCGACATCCCGCTCATGGCGTTCTCGACCGGCGCGGTCGACGCGCTCGAGTGCGTGATGCGCAAGATCGGGATCGACGACGCCGAGTTCACCGCGCCGAGCGGCACCGGGCGCGTGCACCTGTACCGAGGGCTGACCGACCACAACAGCCAGAACCACACGACGACCATCTGGGCCTCGGGCGGCGCGATGGCGCCCACCTCGCCGTACGAGGATCAGCTCTGGACCACTCAGGCCACGCTGAACAAGTACGACATGGTGCTGTTCCCGTGTCAGGCCGATCAGGCCGACCCGACCCTGCGCAGCGCCGCAGCCCACCAGAACCTCGTGAACTACGCGAACGCCGGCGGCCGCGTCTTCACCACGCACTTCAGCTACGTGTGGCTCTTCCAGACGGCGCCGTTCAGCAGCACCGTGAACTGGAACGTCGAGCAGCACCCGTCGCCGGCGAACCAGACCGGCTACGTGAACCAGTCGTTCCCCAAGGGGGCGGCGCTCGCGCAGTGGCTGCAGATCGTCGGCGCCTCCACCGCGCTCGGCCAGATCCCGCTGCAGGTGATCCGCCACGATCACGACGCGGTGGTCGCCCCCTCGCAGTCGTGGATGACGATCAACGACGACCCGAACTTCCCGGGCGCCATCGTGCACTACACGTTCAACACGCCGGTCGGCGCGCCGGCGGCGAACCAGTGCGGTCGCGTGCTCTTCGACGACTTCCACGTCGAGAACACGAGCTTCGCGCCCACCATCGGCGCCATCTTCCCCGCCGAGTGCGCGGCCGGCGTGATGACGCCGCAGGAGAAGCTGCTCGAGTACATGATCTTCGATCTGGCCTCGTGCGTGACGCCGGACGTCCCGCCGACCTGCACGCCGAAGACCTGCACCCAGCTCGGCGTCGGCTGCGGCCCCGCCGGCGACGGCTGCGGCGGCGTCATCTCGTGCGGCACCTGCGCGGCCCCCGCGACCTGCGGCGGCGGCGGCACGCCGAGCGTGTGCGGCACCCCGTCGTGCGCCGCCAAGACGTGCGCCGATCAGGGGATCCACTGCGGCCCGGCCGGCGACGGCTGCGGCGGCACCATCCAGTGCGGCGCGTGCCCGGCGGGCTCGTTCTGCGGCGGCGGCGGCATGCCCGGCGTCTGCGGCACCACGGCGTGCTCGCCGCGCACCTGCGCCGCGCAGGGGATCGACTGCGGGCCGGCGGGCGACGGCTGCGGCGCGCTGATCCAGTGCGGGACGTGCGCGGCGCCGTTGACCTGCGGCGGCGGCGGCGTCGCCGGCGAGTGCGGCACGACGACGTGCAAGCCGAAGACGTGCGCGGAGCAGGGCGCGAACTGCGGCCCGGTCGGCGACGGCTGCGGCAACGTGATCCAGTGCGGCACCTGCGTGGCGCCGCAGACCTGCGGCGGCGACGGCACGCCGAGCGTGTGCGGCGGCAGCGGCCCGCGCTGAGGCTGCTCGTTCGTGTGAGGGGCGCGCGCAGACCGCGCCCCGGCGCGACCGATTCACCGAGGCGAGCTGCTACGGTCGGCCGATGCGCCTTCGCGTCGCCTCGCCCGTGCTCGTCGGCCTGCTCGCCTCGGCCGCGCTCGTCACCATCTCCGCGATCCCGGCGCTCGCGCGCGCGACCGCCACCGAGCCGAACGGACTCACGGTCCCCCTCGATTCGAAGAACGGCGAGACGCAGCTCTACACGTTCTTCGCGAATCAGGGCGAGGCCATCGACTGGATCGCCGACGGCCGCACGACGCCGAGCTCGTTCTCGCCGCGGTGCGGGTTCGGCGCGACGTTCCTCATGAACCAGGCCGGCAGCCGCTTCGGGCTCGCCTGGTACAACGACGCCGGCAGCGCGCCGACGGCCGCCGATCTGCACACGATCGTGCCGGCCAACTCGGCGCTCGGGACCAAGTTCGCGGGCGCCGACATCATCACGGACCCCGCCTACGCCGGCGGCAAGATCGGCTTCGCGCTCGTCGGCGGGCAGACGCACTTCATCAACCCCGCGTACGACCCCGTCTGCACCTCGTGCACGCCGGCGGCGCCGTGGATCACGGCGGTCGTCTACCAGTCGAAGAAGACGCCGAACACGTATTACCTCGCCTTCGAGGACGGCAACGTCGACGCCACTGGCTGGAGCAACGACGGCGACTTCAACGACGACGTCTACTCGATCACCGGCGTCGCCTGCAGCGGCTCCGGCGCGCCGTGCGACACCGGCAAGAAGGGGATCTGCGCCAAGGGGACGACCTCGTGCGTGAACGGCGCGCTGACCTGCGTGCAGGTCGCGGCGGCGGGCGAAAAGCAGTGCAACGGCCTCGACAACGACTGCGACGGCGTCGTCGACGACGGCCCGTGCGCGACCAACGAGGTCTGCACGCAGGGGCGCTGCATCCCCAAGTGCGACGCCGGCGAGTTCAAGTGCGCGCCCGGGCTCACCTGCGACGCGAACGGCCTCTGCGTGGAGCCCTCGTGCATCGGCAAGTCGTGCGCTGCGGGGCAGACCTGCGTCGGCGGCGCGTGCGTCGACGCGTGCACCGGCGTGACGTGCCCGTTCGGTCGAGCCTGCCAGAACGGCGTCTGCGTCGATCCGTGCCTGGGCGTCGGCTGCAGCGCCGACGAGGTCTGCGAGCAGGGCTCGTGCAAGCTCAAGTGCGACTGCGCGGGCTGCCCCTCGGGCACCACCTGCGCGACGAGCGGCCACTGCGTGGCGAGCGCGTGCGCGGTCGCGAGCTGCGGCGCTGGCACGCACTGCGACCCGGCGACGGGCGCCTGCGCCGACGATTGCGCCGGGGCGGTCTGCCCGAAGGGGCAGGCGTGCAGCGCCGGCGC
>CAIXWQ010000813.1 GCA_903923175.1 uncultured delta proteobacterium
CGAGGCGGCGCGCGACCAGCGGCTGGAGAGCGGGTGTCGCGGATCCACGCGCCCTTCGTCGAAGGCGCGCGCGAAGCGATCGTCCGGCTCCGTCAGTCGGCGCATCCGGCCAGTATGGCGCGCCCCCGAGGCCTGCCCAAGCTGCGCGGGCGACGACGCTACGCGACATCGACGGTGCCCTATTTCTCGACAGTCGCGGACCGGCGACGCGGGACGTCGACGCCGCTCCCCGAGCTCGAAATCACGGGCATTCGAGTGACGCACGGCGGCGGTCTCCGACTTGCTGAGGCGGGGCGGCCACCGCAACCAGGAGGGATCGCATGACCTACGTGCCGCCGAATCAGCCGGGATCGAAGGTGCAGTTCAAGTCGCGCTACGGGAACTACATCGGAGGCGAGTGGACGCCGCCGGTGAAGGGGCAGTACTTCGAGAACCTCTCGCCCGTGAACGGCAAGCCGTTCTGCGAGATCCCGCGCTCGACGGCCGAGGACGTCGAGAAGGCGCTCGACGCGGCGCACGCGGCCAAGGGGCGCTGGGCCCGCACCTCGCCGGCCGATCGCGCCGCGGTGCTCAACAAGATCGCCGACCGCATGGAGGCGAACCTCGAGATGCTCGCGGTCGCCGAGACGTGGGACAACGGCAAGCCGGTGCGCGAGACGCTCGCCGCCGACATCCCCCTCACGATCGATCACTTCCGCTACTTCGCCGCCTGCATTCGCGCGCAGGAGGGCACGGTCGCCGAGCTCGATCACGACACGGTCGCCTACCACTTCCACGAGCCGCTCGGCGTCGTCGGCCAGATCATCCCGTGGAACTTCCCGCTGCTCATGGCCGCGTGGAAGCTCGCGCCCGCGATCGCCGCCGGCAACTGCGTGGTGCTCAAGCCCGCCGAGCAGACTCCCGCGTCGATCCTCGTGCTCATGGAGCTCGTCGGCGACCTGATCCCGCCGGGCGTGCTCAACGTGGTCAACGGCTTCGGCATCGAGGCCGGCAAGCCGCTCGCCCAGAACCCGCGCATCGCCAAGATCGCGTTCACCGGCGAGACGACCACCGGCCGGCTGATCATGCAGTACGCGTCGGAGAACCTGATTCCGGCGACGCTGGAGCTCGGCGGCAAGTCGCCCAACGTCTTCTTCGAGGACGTGCTCGCGCAGGACGACGACTTCGCCGACAAGTGCATGGAGGGGTTCGGCATGTTCGCCCTCAACCAGGGCGAGGTCTGCACGTGTCCTTCGCGCGCCCTCATCCAGGAGAGCATCAAGGGGAAGTTCCTCGAGCGGGCCATCGCCCGCGCCCGCAACCACGTCCCGGGCAACCCGCTCGATCCGAAGACCACGGTCGGCGCCCAGGCGTCGCACGATCAGCTCGAGAAGATCCTCAGCTACATCGACATCGGCAAGCAGGAGGGGGCCAAGGTGCTCATGGGCGGCGAGCGCGCGAGGCTCTCCGGCGACCTGGCCGAGGGCTTCTACGTGATGCCCACCGTCTTCGACGGCCACAACAAGATGCGCGTCTTCCAGGAGGAGATCTTCGGGCCGGTCGTCTCCGCGACGAGCTTCAAGGACTTCGACGACGCGATCTCGATCGCCAACGACACGCTCTACGGCCTCGGCGCCGGCGTCTGGACGCGCGACGGCACCAAGGCGTATCGCGCCGGTCGCGAGATCCAGGCAGGGCGCGTCTGGACCAACTGCTACCACCTGTACCCCGCGCACGCGGCGTTCGGCGGCTACAAGCAGTCCGGCATCGGACGCGAGACGCACCGGATGATGCTCGACCACTACCAGCAGACCAAGAACCTGCTCGTGAGCTACTCGCCCAAGGCGATGGGGTTCTTCTGAGCCCCCCGTACGCGAGGTAGCCCGCACTCGTCCCTTCGCGACTCCGTGTCCGCGCTCCTGCTCGGGCTCGGCCACGGACGTCGCGTTCCACCTCCCACGACACCCCGAGCGCACCGCCATGACCGATCCGCTCTGCGATCTCCCCTCCGATCTCGAGGGCCTCTCGGTTCGCGGCGATCCGGCCTGCGATCGCGTGCTCGTCACCGAGGCGGCGGCGGCGCTGATCGCCGCGCTGAAGCTCGAGCACGGCGCGCTGCTCTTCTTCCAGTCGGGCGGCTGCTGCGATGGCAGCGCGCCGATGTGCTACGCGCGGGGCGAGTTCCGCATCGGCGCGCGCGACGTGCTGCTCGGCTGGCTCGAGGCGTGCCCCTTCTTCATCGGCGGCGCGCAGTTCGTCGCGTGGAAGCACACCCAGCTGATCCTCGACGTCGTGAAGGGGCGCGGGGCCGGCTTCTCGATCGAGGCGCCGCGCGGCGTGCGCTTCCTCACGCGCTCGCGCGTCTTCGACGACGCGCAGCGCGCGCGGCTCGACGCGGAGCCGCTGCACGTGGGGCCGCTCGACGCGGCGTGAACGCGCCGATCAGAACCGGAGCCCGACCTCGCCGCGCGCGCCGTACGAGGTCCACGTGACGCTGCCGTTGGCGTCGTACGTGAGGCCCGGCACCACGATCGCGCCCGCGCTCACGCCGAGGAAGTAGCCGCCGTTGGTGTACGTGAGCACCAGGCGCGGCTCGACGTAGACGTTGCCGACCGTCGTGGTCTTGCCGCCGCCGCCGCTCGAGGAGCTCGCGGTCGAGACGACGTCGACGCTCTTGTCGGTGCGCGAGAGGCCGGCGTAGCCGACGCCGAGCTGCGGCCGGATGGTGATCTTGCCCGAGCCGACGTTGCGGATGCGGAAGCCGTAGCCGAGCTCGAGTCCCGCGAGGAGCGAGCTCTCGGAGAGCGTCCCCTGCGCGTTGCCGAGGTAGCTCATCACGCTCGCACCGAGGTAGACCCCGGAGAACGCGACGCCGAGGCGCCCGCCGAACCCGAGGCCGAACGTGTTGAGCCCGTCGGTGCTCGGAGCCGTGAGGTAGCCGGTCTGCGCGCCGAGCTCGACCTCGTAGCCTCGCCGCTCGAACGCGGCCTCGCCGTCCGCGTCCTCGAGCCGCTCGATCCGCTCTGCGCGCTCGCCGCGCTCAGCGCGCGCCTCGCGAAGGTCGCTCGCGAAGATGGTGACGAAGGCGGCGACGGCGATGGTCGACAGCGCGGCGCGCGGGCGCAGATCGAAGCGAGACGCGGGTTCGTTCATGCGGGGTCCCTCTGCAGGAGGGGTACCTCCGCCGCGCGCGAATCAGACAATCGCGCATCGGGACGAATCCTCGGCGGCCGGCTCGTCACGCGCGCGCGCGGCGCCCCGCGAGGTCAGTCGAACGTGTGCCGCGGCTGCCACGGTCGTTCGGGCGGGGCACACCGCCGCCCGCGCGCGCGCGCGCCGCGTGGTCAATCGAGTGAGTGCGCGCACGACCACAGGCCTCGCGGGCGGCGCGCGGAACGCGCTGCCCACGTCGCTCTCGAGCCCAGGCGGCGTCGCGCGAAGGAGGCGCTCGCGACGCCCAGCCCGGGCTCGGCACACGCGTTGCTCCGTCTCCTCGCAGCCAACCCCGCGACGGCGCCCCGAGGCGCTGCGCGCTGCCGCCCCGTCGCCGCGGGCGCTCGAGCGTCTCGCACGCTCGGGCGCACACGCGTGCGCGGGCCGGAGAGGAGAGTCACGTGCAGCACACCCTTTCGAGCGGCCTCGCCGCCTCGGCCGAACCTCGTCTGCGTCCGGGCTCGCTCGGCGCGCCGACGCGCGCGCGCCGCGTTCGAACCGCGTGGCCTCGCTGGATCGAGTTCTTCCTCGTCTTCGACGTGCTGTACGCCCCGCTCGTTTCGGGGCTCGTCACCGCGGGCCTCGCCGCGACGACGCGCTGGAGCGCCCTCGCGCTCGCCCTCTCGTTCGGCGCGCTGACCCTCGGGCTCTTCCTCTTCTTCTGGCTCGCGCTCGTGAACTGCAACCCGTACCCCCCCGGCTACACCGTGTTCGACCAGCTCGCGTCGATGCCCAACGCGCTGCCGTTCGTCCGCGTCACGCGCAGCACCGACCTCACGAGGCTCGTCTACCCGCTGGTGTTCAAGCCCTCGCTCTGCAGCACCAACAGCTCCGGCGTCGCGCTCGTGCGCTCGGCCGCAGAGGCGCGCCGCTACCTCGCGACGAGCGTGGAGGAGGTCGTGTGCGCGCAGCAGTTCCATCCGGGCGAGGAATTCACGATCATGTGGGAGCGCTGGCCGTGGCAGCGCCGCGGGGTCGTGCGGGCCGTGTTCTGGCGGAAGAAGACGCACGCGCCGGGCGAGTTCCACCCGCTCTCCGGGCGCGGCACGCCCAAGCTCACCGTCGCCGCACCGCACCTCAACACGAAGGAGCTGCTGCGCGCCGTCGAGCGGACCGTCGCCCGGATGCGCAACCTGCACTGCACGCGCTTCGACGTCCGCGCCGACAGCGCGGCGGCGCTGGCGCGTGGCGAGTTCTGGGTCATCGAGAGCAACGGCACCATCGGGGTCCCCGGCGGCTCCGTCGTGTACGCGATCGCGATCTCGTGGCCGCGTCGGATCGTGACCGGCGCCTACAACCTCTTCACGCACGCGGACGCGAGCGCGCATCCGCGGGTGCTCGTCCACCGGATGAAGCGGTTCCTCGAGTGCGGCGGCTGGGACTTCCGGATCTGCGACGGCTTCTAGCGCGAGGGGGCAGGCCCGAGCGGCGCGGGCGTGGGCGTGCAAACCTTGAACATATGTCCCCGCCTCGCTGCGTTGTCGACGTGCCGAGCGCCAATTGCTCGATGTTCGAAGCGTGTCCTGGGATGTCATACAGTGAACAAACCATGGACATTCGCGCCGCGGGTGCCGTAGCTTCGTAGGGGCTCAGGGGCGTCGGCAAGGCTGCGAGATGAACACTGCCAAGGGAGCTCCGACGATCGCGCCCTGCGCGGCGCGCGCGCGCGGGCCCGGCGCGTGAGCGGCCTCGCGGCAGGCGACTTTCGCGGCACCGAGCGATACGAGGTCGTCCGCCGACTCGGCGCGGGGGGGATGGGGGTCGTCTACGAAGCGCTCGACCGGGAGCGCAAGGCGCGGGTCGCGCTGAAGACGCTCCCCTTCGCCGACCCCGCCGCGCTGTACCGCTTCAAGTGCGAGTTCCGCGAGATCGCCGACGTCGCGCACCCGAACCTCGTCGCCATCCACGACCTGGTGGCCGACGGCGAGCCGATCTTCTTCACCATGGAGCTCCTCGCGGGGGTCGATTTCCTCCGCCACGTGCGGTCGTCGCCCGCCCTCGAGAGCGCGCCGACGAGCGCCGCGTGGGCTGTCGGCGCCCCCACGGTCGACGCCGTCGCGCCGGGCGGGAGCGAGCCGTCGACGTCGGCTTCGACGTCGAGTGCGGCGGGCGTCGCCTCGGGACCTCGCCTCGGCGACGACGAGGTCGGGCGCCTGCTCGCGGCGATGGCGCAGCTCGCGCAGGGGGTCCTCGCGCTCCACGACGCCGGCAAGCTGCACCGCGATCTCAAGCCCGGCAACGTGATGGTCACGCCGGAGGGGCGCGTCGTCGTCCTCGATTTCGGGCTGGTGGCGGACGTGCAACGCGGCGTCACGCAGCAGCACTTGATCAGCGGTACCGCGGAGTACATGTCGCCCGAGCAGGCGGCCGGCCAGCCGCTCACCGAGGCGACCGATTGGTACAGCGTCGGGGTGATGCTCTACGAGGCCCTCACCGGACGGCTCCCGTACGTGGGCGCTCCGCTGAGCATCCTGATGGAGAAACAGCGCGCCGATCCGACGTCGCCGCGGGTGCTCCTGGGCGGAGAGGGAGCGGTCTCGACCGACGTGGCGATGCTCTGCGCGTTGTGCGGCGAGCTGCTCGCGAGGAGCCCGGAACGGCGGCCGTCCGGGCGCGAGGTGCTCCGTCGCCTGCTCGTGGGCGCCGTCGAATCCTCACCGATGGCCGCGGCGCCGCCGATCTCGCAGCCGACGGCGGCCGAGGCCTTCATCGGGCGCGAGCACCACATCGTCGCGCTCGCAGAGGCGTATCGGCGGGTGCGCGAAGGGCGGCCGGTGAGCGTCTTCGTGCACGGCAGCTCCGGCATGGGCAAGAGCTTGCTCGTGCGTCGGTTCCTCGACGAGCTCGAGGCCGGGCCCGACGCTCGCGACACGGTACTGCTCGTCTCGCGGTGCTACGAGCGCGAGTCGATCCCGTACAAGGCGCTCGACAGCCTGATCGACGCGCTGACGCGCTACCTGCTCTCGCTCCCCGAGCGCGCGGCGATCGCCCTGCTGCCGCTCGACATCCAGGCGCTGGCGCGCGTCTTCCCCGTGCTGCGGCGGATCGAGGCGCTCCACGCGGTCGGCGCGCGGCGCGCCGAGACGGCCGATCCGCAGGAGCTCCGTCGACGCGCGTTCGTCGCGCTCCGAGAGCTGTTCTTGCGGCTCTGCGCGCAGAGCACGCTGGTGGTCTGGATCGACGACCTGCAGTGGGGCGACGTCGACAGCATCGCCATCCTCGGCGAGCTGCTGCGACCGCCCGAGCCGCCGGCCATGCTGCTCGTCGCGACGTATCGGACCGAAGACCGCGCGAGCAGCCCGGCGCTGATCGCACTGAGCCAGACGCGAGCGCACCTCCGCGACGACATCGACGCGCGCGAGATCGTGGTCGGCGAGCTGGGGCTCGTCGAGTCGGGCCGGCTCGCCGCGATGATGCTGGGCACCCACGGCGAGGAGTCGCGACGGCAGGCCGAGGCGATCGCGGCGGAGGCCGGGGGGAGCCCGTTCTTCGTCGGCGTGCTCGTCCGACACGCGCAGTCGGCGCTCGCGCTGCGCGCCTCGCCGGGCGGACACGTGCCGCGCCTCGCCGAGGTGCTCATGAACAGCTTCGACGCGCTCGCCGACGTCGAGCGCCGCCTGCTGGAGGTGGTCGCGGTCGCGGGGCACCCGCTCACGCGAGAGGTGGCGCTGCAGGCCGCCGACGTCCCGGCGCACCGCGGCGGCGCGGCGTTCGCGGCGCTGCGCGCCGGGCAGCTGGTGCGCACCACGCGGGTGGGGCGCGTCGATCAGATCGAGGCGTTCCACGATCGCATCCGCGAGACGCTCGTCGACTCGCTCTCCACGGCGGCCGTCGCGGCCTACCACAAGCGGATCGCGCTCGCCCTGCAGGGGGCGGGGCGTGGACAGGCGGAGGCGCTGGCCGTGCACTTCCGCGAGGCCGGCGAGCGCGAGGCGGCGGCGACGTGGGCCGTCACGGCCGGCGAGGAGGCGGCGGCGGCGCTCGCCTTCCACCGCGCCGCGACGTGGTTCCGCACCGCGCTGGAGCTCGGCGTGTTCGAGGTGGAGGCGGCGCGGGCGCTCCGGGTGAAGCGCGCCGAGGCGCTGGCCGACGCGGGGCGCGGCGCGGAGGCGGCGCGAGAGTTCCTCGCTGCCCTCGGCGGCGCAGCCCCGGCGGCGAGCCTGGAGCTCCGCCGCAATGCGGCCGCGCAGCTGTTCACGGCCGGGCACTTCGACGCCGCGCTCGCGGAGATGCGCGTGGTCCTCGCCGGCGTCGGCGTGGGCTATCCCGAGGCGCGCTGGAGGGTCTGGCTGCTGCTGGTCTGGAGCGTGCTGAGGCTCCGGCTCCGGGGGCTCGACGCCCGGCCTCGCCCCTCGAGCGCGCGCCGCGCCCGGGCCCTCGCGCAGGCCGACGCGTGCTTCGCGCTCGCCAACGGGCTCGCGCTGGTCGACCACGTGCTCGCGCACTACTTCGCGACGCGCGCGCTGCTGCTCGCGCTCGACGCCGGCGACCCGGCGCGCACGGCGCGCTCGCTCGCCGGGGAGATCGCCGCGCGGGCGTTGGGCGGCGCGGGGACCGAGGCGAAGACCGAGCCGCTCGCGCGCGCCGTGCTCGCTCGGCCGGAGGTGGCCGCGAGCGCGTATCTGACCGGCGTCGCGCTGGGCGCCGCGGGGCTCGCGGCGTTCCAGCAGGGGCGCTGGCGGCGGGCGCTCGAGCTCCTCGACGAGTGCGCGACGCAGCTCCGCCGCGACCGCACCGGCGCCGGCTCGGAGGTGGCGAACGCCCACTTCATCCCGCTCGAGCAGCTGTACCTGATGGGCGATCTCGCCGAGCTCGCGCGGAGGACCCCCGCGCTGATCAAGGACGCCCGCGAGCGCGGCGATCTCTTCATCGTCACCAACGCGCGGATCGGTCGGCCGAATTCCATCTGGCTCGCCGCCGACGATCCGACGCGCGCGCGGCACGAGGTCGACGAGGCGATGCGCGCGTGGCCGGCCACCGCGATCGGCGCGCAGCACTACTTCGCGTGCCTCTCGCGCGCGCAGATCGATCTCTACGTCGGCCGCGGCGCACGCGCGCTGGTGGACCTGCGCGCGCAGTGGGCCGGCTTTCGCGGCGCGCTGCTCTTCATGGCGCAGCACATCCGCGTCGACGCGCTCCACCTGCGCGCGCGTTGCGCGCTCGCCGCGGCGTCCGAGGCCACCGAGGACGCTGCGCGTGGCAGGCTCGTGCGCGCCGCCGAGCGCGATGCGCGGCGCCTCGACCGCGAGGCGGCCCCCTGGGCGAAGGCGCTCGCGCGGCTGCTGCACGCCGGGGTGGCCTCGTCGCGGGGGGACGCGCGCGGCGCGATCCGGCTCCTCGTCGACGCGGCCGCCGAGCTCGATGCCTGCGACATGGCGCTCTTCGCGATCGTCGCGCGGCGCCGCCAGGGCGAGCTGACGGGCGGCGAGGCCGGCCACGCGCTGATGCGAGCGGCCGACGCCGAGATGACGGCGCGCACCATCAAGAACCCAGCGCGCATGTGCGACGTCTTCGCGCCCGGCTTCGGCGCGCGCGGCGACGCCGTCGCGAAGGCACCCGCCGAGGCGTGACGCGCCGCGGGGCGGACGCGCCGCGGGGCGGGTTCACCGAGCGTGCGTCAGGCCAGACTCTCGAGCAGCGCCACCGACGCGGTCGTCCCATCGACGCCGCGCAGCGACTCGGCGAGCTCGACCGAGCGCACGGCGAGCGACCTCGCCGCGTCGAACGCGCGGCGCACCGAGTCCGGTCGGAGCTCCCGCGGGAGGATGGCGACGCCCGTCCCGAGCGCCTCCACGCGCCGCGCGTTCTGGAGCTGATCGCCGCCGAACGGGATCACGATCAACGGCTTGCCTGCCGCGATCGTCTCCAGCGTCGAGTTGTTGCCGCCGTGGGTCACGACGACGTCCACCTGGCGCAGCACCGCGAGCTGCGGCACGCGGGGGAAGAACACCGCGTTCGACGTCGGCGGGTTGCGCGAGAGCTGCGCGTACGACGCGCCGGCGCTGACGATCACCTGCACGCCCGGGCGCTCGAGCCCGCGCAGGATGTCCTCGAACGCGCGACGGTTCGTGTTGAACACCGTGCCGAGCGAGACGTA
>CAIXWQ010000814.1 GCA_903923175.1 uncultured delta proteobacterium
GCCTGCACGTCGCCGCGCTGGTGCTCGCGCGCGTCGGGCGCCCGCGGGCGACGCTGCAGCTCGCCCTGCCGACGCGCGCGACCGCCGGTGAGCCGCTCGCGATCCGCGGCCGCGTGCTCGTGGAGGCGGCGCGGGGCGCGCTGCTGCGCGCGACCTTCGGGCAGCGCTACTCGCCCGCGCGCCTCTCGATCGAGCCCGACGAGGTGCTCGTCGCCTGCGACGGCGAAGGGGCGGCCGCCGTCCAGTTCGAGCTCCTCGCCAAGCGGCGCGGTCGCTACGAGCTCGGGCCGGTCACGCTGCGGCCGCTCGATCCGCTCGGCTTCGTCGCCGGCGCGCCGGTCGACACCGCGAAGGCGCAGGTCGTGCTCGTCGCGCCGCCGGTGTTCCGCTGGGAGCTCGCCGGCGGCACGCTCGGGCGCCGCCTGCAGCCGGGCGGAATCCCGCTCGCGACCGCCAGCAGCGACGCGATGGAGCTGGTCGGCACGCGCGAGTGGCGGCCCGGCGATCGGCTGCGCAACGTGCACTGGCGCTCGTTCGCGCGGCGCGGCGTGCCGATCGTGAAGGACTTCCACGAGGAGTGGTTCCCGCGCATCGCGGTGGTCGTCGACACGCACCTCCCCGACCGCCCGAGCCCCGCGGAGCTCGCCGCGTTCGAGGCCGCGCTCTCGGTCGCGGCGTCGATCGCCTCCGCGCTCGCCGAGCGCGATCACGTGGTCGAGCTGCTCGCCGCGGGCCCCGAGCTGTATCGCGTCGCGACCGGGCGCGGCCTCGGCCACCTCGAGAGCGTGCTCGACGTGCTCGCGTGCGTGGAGCCCTCGCACTCCGCGCCGCTCGCCGACGTCGCGCCGGCCGTCGAGGAGGAGATCGCGCAGATCGGCACGGTCTACGCGGTGGTGCTCGACTGGGACGAGGGGCGCGCCGGCTTCCTCGAGCGCATGCGCGCGCTCGGCGCAGAGGTGCACGCGGTGGTCGTGCGCGAGGAGGCGACGACGCTGAAGCTCCAGGAGGGCGACGGCGTCGAGCGCATGCCGCCCTCGGCGGTCACCGCCGCGCTGGAGGGGCGATGACGAGCCCGTCGAACGCCGGCGCGGGCCCGTCGAGCACGCTCGCCGGGCGCGCCCCCTTGGCGCTCACCCTCGTCGCTGCGCTGCTCGCCCTCGCGCGCTCGCTCTCGAGCGACGTCGCGCTCGTCTTCGCGGGGCTCGCGGCGCTCACGGTCTTCGTCGGGGTGCGCCTCGACTCCTCGCTCGAGCGGCTCGCGCGGCTGATCTCGCGCGTCGCGGTGGTGGCGGCGGCGATCGCCGGCTGGGTGCTCGCGGTGGCGCCGATGCTGAACGGCGAGCGCACCGACGACGTGCTGCGCGCGATCGGGTTCGTGCTCGCCGCGTGCGCGCTCCCCCTCGCGGCGCGATCGCCGCGCGCCGACGCGGCGGTGCTCCTGTGCGCGCTCGGGCTGTTCGGCGTCGCCGGGCTGCACCGCCTCGCGCCGATCTGGCCGCTGGTGATCGCGGGCGGGGTGGGCGTCGCGCTGCACGCGCTCGTGGCGGTGCGCGCTTCGGCGGGCGCTGCTGGCGTGGCTGGCGTGGCTGGCGCGGCCAGCGAGACGCGCGCGCGGGCGGAGCGATCGAC
>CAIXWQ010000815.1 GCA_903923175.1 uncultured delta proteobacterium
CGCACCGAGCGGGAGCGGCGAGAGCGACGGCGACAGCGCGTCGGCGGCCGCGGCGCTCGCCTCGCGCTCTGGCGCCCACGAGGCCGCGCTGGTGCGGGGCGGCTCGTCGGGCTCGCCCCACGCGAACGCCGGCTCGTCCTCCGCGGTCTCCGCGGTGGCCGGCACGGGCGGCAGGCGCGTCGCCGCCTGCTCCTCGATCAGCGACAGGAACCCGCCTCCCAGCAGTGCGTTCGGGCGGATCGTCCGCTCGACGAACTCGAAGAAGGTGTCGCAGCTGGCGTCGCGGTGGAGCTCCTCGCGCTCGATGCGCGCGAGCACCTCGGCCCCCTCGGAGATCGCGCGCAGCAGCGCCTCCTCGAGCTCGCGCAGCTCGCGCACGAAGCCGCACGCGCGCGTGAACGAGCCGCCGGTCCGCCGCGCTCGCGTGGGGGATTTCGGCGCCGCGCGCGGCTTGCCGGCCCGGGGCGCGCGCGCCACCAGCGCCCGCAGGAGCGAGCTCGGGCCGAGCGCTTGCGTGACGAAGCGCTCGAGCGATTCGAAGCCCGCGGCGACGTGCAGCGCGCCGCGCGCCGCGGCTTCGAGCTTGCGCGCCGTGCGGGCGACCACCGCCTCGACCTCGCGCTGATGCTGGCGGAACTCCCGCATCGCGGCGACCAGGGCGACGTCGTCGACCGGCTGCGCCTCGCGCGGCGACATGAGCGAGCGGGGCGACCGCGGCGCCGGCAGCCGCGAGGGGAGGGCGGAGGGGGCGCGGGAGGCCGTCACGAACGCGCCCCGGGGCGCGCTCGAGGGGACCGCCGACGGGCGCCCCGAGAAGCTGGGATTTGGAGAGGAGGCCTGCGAAGGGATCGCCGACGGCGCGTGCGAGGGGGCGCTCATCGAGAACGAGTCACCGAAGAGGTCCGCTTCGTCGGTCGTCGCCACGGCGTCTTGCCTCCGATCGGTATGACGGCCGGGGCGCGCGGCAATTAAGCGCGCGGCGGGCGCGATTCCGTCTTTTCACCGGTGCGGGGCTCGTCGTGGGCCGACCGCGGCGACGCCTACGGGCGCGGTCCGGCGCGCCGCGGTCCAGCTCGCCTCACCAGCCGGCGGCCAGGTTCGATCCGGGATGGTGGAGACGCCTTCGAGTCTCACCGAGAGACGCGTCGTGAGACGGAGACCGCTTCACTCCTCGTCGGTCCGCGGGAGCGGCGGGCCGAAGCTGCGCCGCACCAGGACGGAGGGCGGCACCGTGCCGACGTCGCGCCGCTGCCCGCGCGTCGCCGCGAGCGTCTCGCGGAGCTCGTTCACCTCGTCGTCGCCGTAGCGAACGGTGACGCGATCGGCGGCGGGCAGCGTCTCGCCGAGGCGCTCGTTGGCCGCGTTCGAGATGGCGCAGGCGAGCGCGATCGCGAGCCCCATCTCCGGCTCGGGGATGGTGTCGCCGGCGCCGCGCTCGGCCCGAATTTCCCCGGCTCGCAGTGAGTACCTCGGCAGGTTCGACGCGTTCATGGTGCCCCTCTCGCGCTGGCTCGATGCGAAGCGCATCCCGCGCTGGTCCGCTACGCCGCTCGCGAGCGTCGACACTGCAGCTCTCGGGCCGCCCGCCCGTCACCGCCGAACGTCCGTTCACCACCCGCGCTCTGAGCACGGTTGTTGAAAGGGGGAGGGGTATGGCTGCCCCCTCGCTCCTCTGCCGTCTCGACGCCCCGTTCCTCGACGAGCTCACGCTCGCCGCGCTCGGTTCGCGTACGTCGCGCGCTTCGCTCACTTCCGTCTCCTCCTCCTCGTCCTCTTCCTCCTTTCGCGAGCCCCGCCAAGACGACGACGCCGAGGCGGTCGAGGACGACGAGCTCATCGACGAGGAGCAAGCTGCCGAGTCGAACCGCTACCTCGCGCACGCCGAGGCGGCGCTCGACGAGCTCGACGAGGCGCACGCGATGTCCTCCCTGCGGCAGGCGCTCCGCCTCGATCCGACCAACGAGCGCGTCGCGACGCTGCTCGCCGAGCTCTGCTACACGGGCAGCGCTCCGCGCCCCCGCGCGCAGGAGGTCGCGGAGGCGCTCGAGGAGGCCGCCTTCTTCCAGCGCAACCGGCTCCCCGTCGAAGCCCGCGAGACGCTGCGCGAAGCGCTGGCCCAGGCGCCCGGAGATCCGCGCCTGCTCGCGAAGCTGCACCGGCTCGGCGTGAACGCGGCCGGCGGAAGGGCCAAGCGATGAGCACCGGGACGCCGCCGCGGAGCGCGCCGCCGGTCGCGGTGCCCAGGTCGTCGAGGAGCGCGCCGCCGGTGGCCGCGCCGCGCGTGTTCGACGTGCGGGCCGGGCGAGGGGGCTGGGAGGTGGTGGGCGAAGGCGGCAAGCCGCTCTCGCTGCACGCGGTGATGATCGACGCGATCACGCTCGCCGTGGCGCTCGCGAAGCGCTCGGGCGCGGCCGTCTTCCTGCTCGCCGCGGGGGGCGAGCGGCGGCAGCTGCTCCAGGCGCGCTGATCCCGCGCTGGCGCTCAAGGCGCTGCGGCGTCGGGCTCGCCGAGCGGCGGGGCGGCCGCGCAGGTGAGCAGCCCGGCGCACAGCTCGCCGAGCGCGCGCGTCCCCTCGCCGAGCGAGTCCTCCGCGGGCGCCACGGCTTGGGACAGCGCGGCGCAGTCGAGCCCGCGGATCGACCGGACACACGCGTCGACTTTCGCGTCGTCGACGGTGCACGCCGCCGCGTTCTTCATCGTCGTGAGCAGCGTCGCGAGCTGCCCCGAGAGCGCGCGGGTCGTGGCCGGCTCGTCCGCGCCGCCGTCTCCGCCGTCTCCGCCGTCTCCGCCGTAGACGCTCGCGCCGGCGCCCGCGTCGCCGTCCGTGGGCTCCAGCGAGGCGCAGGCCATCACGCGCGCCGCCAGCGCGTCGGCGTACGCGCGCGCCCACGGCTCCGCGGCTGGATCGAGCGCCTCGATCTCCGGTTCGAGCCTGCCTGCGAGCGCCTCGCACGAGAGCGTGGCGATCGACGCGCAGGCGCCCGCGTCGCCTCCGGCTTCGCC
>CAIXWQ010000816.1 GCA_903923175.1 uncultured delta proteobacterium
CCGACCTGGACGCCCTCTTCGAGTCGCTCGACGAGCACAGCGACGCAGGCTTCGAGGACTGGACCAGCAGCCTGGAGATGCTGTGCAAGGCGTGCAGCGAGGGGCTGCCGCACCGTCACGAACCGGAAGCCACTCCCGCGTGGGCGCAGGAGCGAACCGTCGCCATCGCGACCGTCGAAGACGCGGCGTTCGCGCTGGTTCGGCGCTGGGCCGAGGCGAGCGGCGATCGGGCCGCGTCGGTGCCGGAGCTGCTGACGCCATAGTTGGCTGCGGCGCGCGCGCCGAGCGTCGAAGAGAGGCTGAAGTGACCCGTCCAGAGGCAGCGCTCTCGTGCGAACAGCGCGAGATACTCCGTGATGCCGCGCGCCTCGACTTCCCCGAGCATCTGACAGACCGCGAACGCGCGTGCCAATCCAGCACTTCGAGCGCATCTGAAGACAAGTTGGCAATCGGGCATGCGAGGGCGCGCGCGAGCGTTCGTCGCGCACCATGCTCGCCAATCCGTCCCCCAAGACCGACCGAGTCACGCGCCGACGGCGTCGCGGTTCTCGCGGGGTCACGCTCGTCGAAGTGCTGATCGTCGTCGCGATCCTCGCCCTCATTGCCGTCGGCGTCGCGATCTACGCGATTCCGCAGTACCTCAAGGCGCAGACGACCACGGCGGAGACGAACGCGAAGACCGTGCGTGCCGCTGCCGATCAATGGCGAATGGCTCATCCCGATCGACAGAGCGAGTGCCCTACCGGCGACCTGCTCGTGGCGGACAAGATCGTCCAGGAAGCGCCGCTCGATCCTTGGCGGCACGTCTACCGAATCGTGTGCAACGGCGGAGCTGGCGTCTCGATCGGAAGCGACGGACCCGACGGCAAGCCAGGAACGGACGACGACCTCTGGCTCGGTGAACGACCGGCGCGCTGAGTGATCGTCGTGTGAGTGCTGCCCGGCCTCCAGCGCCCGACCGCGGACGATCAGGCGCGACTGCCGACATCGGACGCCTCGCTGGGCGTGCTGCGGCTCGTCTTCCCCGACCGCGACGAGCCCGGCACGGACGACCCGTCGGCCATCTTCGGCACGGAGCACGCGCGAGCCATCTGGGACTTCATGGAGCGGCACCTCGAGGGGCTCGAGCGCGTCGTCGTCCACTGCGATGCCGGCGTCTCGCGCTCGCCGGGTGTAGCGGCGGCGCTGGCGAAGTGTCTAGACGGCGACGACGCGGAGTTCTTCCGGCGGTACCGGCCGAACATGCGCGTGTACCGGACGCTGGTCGAAGAGTGGCATGCGCGATCGAGTGCGGCGTCGTTCGAAGGCCCGCCGAATTCATAGCGGCGGACGCCGCTTCGTCCGAGGTGGTTCTCGATGACGAGGGAGCGGCCGGCCGGCTCGTCGGCCCGGTGGAAGAGCCTGCGCGCGCTCGGTGCCTATTGCTGATCTTCGTCGTAGATGCGCGTGAAGTTGGCGAATCGCGTGCCGCGAAGGTCCGCCTCGATGACACGCTTCGCGGTTTCGAAGTCGACGACGAAGCAGCAAACTTCCATCGTGCCAGAGCCGATGCTCCCGCCATCGCAGTTGCCGAGCCCCGTCCAGCCGAGGAGCTCGTTCATGCGCGACTCGACTTCGTGGCGGAGGTCCGCGTCCTCCGCGCTGCCCCAGCTGTCGAGCGAGTACTCGATGATCAGCGTCGCATGATCCTCGGAGTCGATCTCCTTGAAGCCCTCCGCGCGGGCTTTCGCGAGTACGTCCTGAAGCGTGCCGGCCGCGCTACGACCCGCACGCTGCGGATGCGCCTCGGCGGAGCCTCGCTCTCCGACGATCCCCCAGTGCTCTACGACCTCCCGGCCGTTCATCCACGCCTCGTGATAGCGGAGTTCGCCGTCCGCTGAACGTCGATAAAGCTTCACCATGTCGGACATCGTTCGGTCCTCTGCCGGGTGACGAAGGTCGACATCGTCGGGCGCCTGGCTGCTTCTGCCAAGCGGAAGCGCAGCCTGAAACGAACGGCGACGGCGGGGCGCCGCCTATGGCGAGCTTTGCCGTGAGCATTGCGTCGATGCGGTCAGAGGCCTTCATGGGCAGCTACTCCAGTCCCTCCCAGAGATCGTCGTCATCAGCCCAGGACTCGAGGACCTGGGCTCGAGAGCGCAGCATCGGCGCGAGCTCCTCCCACTGCCCGCGGGGTCCGATCGCAAAGTTCTCCGGCTCCTCGCCGCGCGCCATGCACGTCGCAGCCGCGCTCCACCGGACCGCGAACGCCCTCACCGCGCTGCGTGGATTCTCGGCGTCGTGGCCGGAAAGGTAGTCCGTCGGCAGATCGCCGCAGATGGCCCACCAGCCCAGGGCCCCTGGGCGCACGCCGCTCTCGACGGGCCAGACGGAGACGTAGGGCGCGACGTGCCACACCGGCCAATCGGGGATCTCGCCGTGACGGATGCCGGCCTCGGCCAGATACCGCTTCACCTCTTCGAATCGTTCGACACACCAGGCGGCCTCGGTCTCGGAATCATCGTAGTCGGTCATCGCATTCACCTCCTACCGGCTGCTGTACGGCAACTCCGCTCGGTGCAACATGATGTACCTGGTAAACCCCGCATCGCAGAAGCCCGGGATCGCATAGAACTCCTCGTTGAGCGATCGCCATGCGTCGTGCTCGTTCGGGAGTGCGCGCATCTTGTGCGCGCGCGTGGCGCGGTCTTCCGCTGGGCGCGAACCGGGAAAGACGGCGAACGGCTTGCGATGGATCGCGAGGAACTCCGCCTGGTCGAGCGCCTCCAGGGCGGCGTGCGTCTCGCGCGCACGGTCG
>CAIXWQ010000817.1 GCA_903923175.1 uncultured delta proteobacterium
AGGCCGCGAGCCGCGCGGCGAGCACGTCGAGATCCCGGGCGACGCCGTGCGCCTTGAACAGCACCTTGGCGTGCGCGAGGAACTCGGCCCAGGGGCCGCGCCGCCGCAGCGGCTTCGGCAGCAGCGAGAGCGTCGCCTCGAGCCGCCGCGTCGCGGTGCGCAGGCGGTGCGACGCGCGCTCCGAGGGGCGCGCCGTCGCCTCTTCGAACGCCTCGTCGACCCGGCGCAGGCGCTCGTCGAAGGCCGCGGCGAACGCGCGCTTCTTCGGCGCGACCAGCGTCATGAGGGCATCGTGCGTGCGGCGCGCGGCGCGGGGCAAGCCGCCGCAGTCCGGGCCGTCAGGGCGTCGGCGCCGCGCCCGGCAGATCGGCGATCGCCGGATGCAGCCGCACGAACGTCGCGTCGAGGTGCTCCGGCATCACGCGCACGTCGGCGATCACCGCCATGAAGTTCGTGTCGCCGTGCCAGCGCGGCACCAGGTGCACGTGGAGGTGATCGGCGATCCCGGCGCCTGCGGCCGTCCCCTCGTTGATGCCGTAGTTGATCCCGTGAGGCTTCAGCAGCGCGCGCAGCCGGCCGCCGACCTCGCGCACGGCGCGGAACAGCGCGTCGGACTCCGCGGGAGTGAGCTCGCCGAGGTGCGCGACGTGCCTGCGCGGCGTCACCATCACGTGCCCCGCCGCAAACGGGTAGCGGTTCAGCACCACCGCGACGTGCTCGTCCGCCAGCAGCACGAGGTTCTCGCGGAACTTCACGGGCGCGGTCGCCGGCAGGTCGCAGAAGATGCAACCCGGCGGGGCGCCGCCGTCCTTGCCCTTGGGGGAAAGGATGTACTCCATGCGCCACGGGGCCCACATCGGCGGTCGTGCTTCGCTCACCCCTCGGACCGGTAGCAAGGTCCTCGGCGTGCGTCTCGGGGTCGCGTCGCCTCGGTCGGCCGCGCCCGCGAAGATTCGACCAGCGCGGCCGTAACTTCCTCGGCGCGGCCGCGTAAGCCCATCGACCGCGATCGAACGGGCCGTGCTTTGCGCGTGGCCGTCGCGCGATCGTTTGCCACTCCGGGGCTTCGTCCCCGCATCGACTCCGCGCGCGACGGCGACGTCCGCGCGGACGAGGCCTCATGCGCACC
The DNA here is from genome assembly GCA_903923175.1 of uncultured delta proteobacterium. GTDB lineage: Bacteria > Myxococcota_A > Polyangia > Polyangiales > JADJMO01 > CAIXWQ01. The sequence continues at coordinate 1,130 of CAIXWQ010000817.1, forward strand.
ATCGCCCTCGTCTCCACCTTGCTCCTCCTCGGCGCCTGCAGCAGCAGCAGCAGCGATCCCACCCAGCCCACCGACGACGGCTCGCTCGACGCCGCAGCCGACACCGCCTCCGAAGCCGCGCCCGACACGGCGCCCGTCGATTCGACGCTCCCCGACACCGCGGCCGACGCGGGCGGCGACGCGCCCACCGACGGCGCCGACACCGCGCTCGTCGATGCGCTGGTCGACGCGCTCGACGAGACCAGCGCCGACGCGGGCTGCCCCACCAGCTGGACGGTCACGCCGGTGGTCGACGGCACGCTCGCGGTCCCGTCGGACGGTGGCGGCGTGCTGCTCCACGCCCACGGCGTCGGGACGCAGAACTACCAGTGCAAGGCCGGCACGGGCGACGCGGGCGCGACGTACGCGTGGACGTTCGTCGGCCCGCAGGCCGATCTCAACGACTGCCACGGCACGAAGATCGGCACCCACTTCGCGAGCCCCGCGGGCGCCGCGGCGCCGGAGTGGCTGCAGCTCGATGGCACGTCGGTCATCGGCCAGAAGCTCGCCGCCGAGACCCCCGACGGCGGCTCGGCCGCCATCCCGTGGCTGCTCCTGCAGGCGACCTCGACGACGGGCACCGGGACGCTGTCGAAGACCAAGTACGTCCAGCGCCTCAACACGACGAACGGCCTCGCGCCGACCACCGGTTGTGACGCGACGACCGTCGGCGCCAACCAGAACGTGTCGTACACGGCGGACTACTACTTCTACGGGAACTAGCGTCGCGCGCCCGCGAGCTACTTCGCCGCCGCGCCCGCGCGGACGTCGAGCGCGAGGGCGCAGCCGTCGAGATCGATCGAGTATTTCTTGCGCCGCGAGGGGGCGACCCAGCTCGGATCGACCCGCCGCCGGAGCCGCAGGAGCGCGGCGCCGGAGGCGAGGTCGGCGACGACGACGCGCACGTCGTGGGCGTGGTCGCCGTCGAGCTCGAGCGAGCCGGTCCCCTCATCGAGCACCGCCACGAGGTAGCGCGCGCGTGCGGCGCGCTTCGCCGCCTCCAGCGGCGCGTGGGCGAAGGTCGTCTCCAGACGCGCGAGCGCGCTCGGCGTGGCGGCCTTCACGCGCGCGAGCCAGTCGGGCGCGAGCACCGGGAGCCCCGCCTCGGCGTCGCGCAGCAGCACCGCGGGCGTCGTGTCGCGCTCGACGCTCGTCGCGTCCCAGGAGTCGAGCACTTTCGCGACCAGCGGCTGCTCCTCGCGCGTCGCCGGCGGCGCGTAGAGGCACAGGAGGAACGCGTCCTTGGACGCCTCGCGCGCGAGCGCGGAGACCGACGGCGTCGGCGTGCGCGACAGGGCGGCGTGGCTCGCGCGCACGTAGAGGGTCCCCGCCGCGAGCGCCGCGTCG
>CAIXWQ010000818.1 GCA_903923175.1 uncultured delta proteobacterium
CGATCGGCCACAGCGCATGGAACCGCGCGCGCGCGACCGGATCGCCGAGATCGACGAGGTGCGCCTCGAAGGGGGTCTCGAGCTCGTAGAGCGCGATCAACACCTTCCAGCAATAGGAAGCGAGCGGGTGCATGTAGAGCGTGAGTGACATCGCGTGGACCTCGGCGCGTGAAGGGGGACTCGATGCGCTCCCTCGGGGATCTTGCGAGAGGAGAGGTCGTGGCGTCCACGCGGATCGGAGCGGAGCGACGCTCGGCGAAGCGCGCCTCTCCGGGCGCGAGCGAAGAGCGCGACCGCGAGCGATGCGCCCGCGTGCCGCCCGGAGACGAAGACGCCGCTCGGGTACGCCTTCTACGTCCGCTGCAGCTCCGCGAGCCCCACGGCCTCGCGCGCCGCGACCTGAAGCCCTCAGCGGTCATGGTCACCCCGGCGAGGACGACCGCGGACGTCGTGCTCTGGCGCGCGCCGGAGCGGAGCGTTCGCGGCGTGCCCCGCTGTCACGTGGCGCGCCGGCGCCGGACAGAATGGCGGAGCGGGGCGCGCGACGAGTCGCCGTTTACCGATGGATTCGTGTGCAGACGATGGGCACGTCGATTGCTGAGCGCTCGTGGATGCCCCTATCGATCCCTGGAATGCTGGCGGCCGCACTCGCGCTTTCGGCGGCCGCAAGCGGCTGCACGCAGCCACACCACGCGTGCGCCCCGACGGGCGACGCGCAGGCCGCGACGGCCTCGGCGGCGCCGAGCGCGGCAGCGCCCCCGCGCGTCGTGAGCTCCGATCGCCACGTCTACAGGCTCGATTTCGTGCTCAGCACCGAGGACGGAGCTGCGGCGCCGTCGCTCCTCTCGTTCACCGTCACGCTCCAGGAGCTGGAAAAGGGGGAGGTCAGCGTCGGCAAGAACGTCGCGCTCTCGTCCGCCGGCGCGGCGTCGCAAGCGACCATGCCTTCCGCGCGCCAGGACGTCGGCATCAAGATCTCCACGGTCTGCCACACGGTCGGCGACGACGTGCTCCTCGAGGTGAGCGCCGAGGTGAGCAGCTTCGAGCCGCCCACGACCGTTCGAAGGGTGGTCGTCCGAGGCGACGCGCTCGCGGTGCCCGGCAAGCCGACGCAGGTGGCGACGCTCGAGGAGGATCACCGGCGGCATCAGCTCACGGTCACGTCGACGAAGCTTCGGTGAGTCGGCGCGGGGCCGGCGACGGCTCGCGCTCGGCGTGTTCGGCGCGCTCGATCGCTCGGCGGGGACGTCAGCCTGAACATCAGGCGCCGCAGCAGGAAGATCGCCAACGTGCCGAGCGCGAGGAGGCTCCCGCCGCGGGCCGCTCGCAAGAGCGTCCCTGGCCGATCGGACGGCGCCCCATGGTTACCCGAAAGAGGGTCCATGGCTGCCCGGACGCCCCTCGCTGGCCGATCGGACGGCGCCGCATGGCCGCCCGCACGCCTCGCGCGGTCGCCCGCAAGGGCGGCCAGGGCCACGCGTACGAGCGCGCTGGTTGCCCGGACGCGCGGCCATGGCCCCCGGGACGCGTCGCGATGGCCGCTGCGATTCGCCGTGCGGGTGCCCGAAGGGCTCCGATGGGCACGCGGACGGCGCTCGATGGTTCGTTTCTGCACGCCACTCCAACGACGGGCACCGAAATCGAGGAGATTGCCCATGACCGACGTCGAGGTGCGCCTCGCCGAGCAGGGCCGCTGCGCCCGCTTCGTGCGCTTCGCGCTGCCGGCGCTCTTCGCGGCGCATGCTCGCGGTCACGAGCGGCGACGTCGCGGCCGGCTCGGGCTGAACGCGGGCCAGCCGCGGCCGCGGGGCCCGGTAGGCCAGAGGGGCGAGCGGGTGGAGCGCCCGGCTCCTCCCCACCGCCCGGCTGGCCGCCGGCGGCACGGAAAGCCTCCTCGTGACGCCTCGACCAGGCGTACATCTAACGCGCCCATGCGCGCCACCGCCGTCCGAGGAGCTCGAACCCACAACCTGAAGGGCGTCGATCTCGAGCTGCGCCCCGGCGAGCTCGTCGCGTTCACCGGGCCCTCGGGCGCCGGGAAATCCAGCCTCGCGATCGACACGCTCTACGCCGAGGGGCAGCGGCGCTTCGTCGAGTCGTTCTCGCCGTACGCCCGGCAGTTCCTCGAGCGGCTGGATCGGCCGCCGGCCGACTCGGTCGAGCCGGTGGCCGCGGCGGTCGCGGTCGATCGCCGCGCGCCGATCAAGTCCACGCGCTCGACCGTCGCCACCATGGCCGAGCTCGAGCCCTACCTCGCGGCGCTCTACGCCCGCGAGGCGACGCCGACCTGCCCGGAGTGCGGCGTCACGGCAGAGCACCTCGGCGTCGACGCGCTCGCGCATCGCGTGCTGCGCGAGGTCGGCGCTCACGCGGGCGGCGCGGGCGGCGCGGGCGGCGCGAGCGGCGTGACGCGCGGGCTCGTGACGTATCCGACGCGGATCGGCACCGCGGAGCAGTACCTCGTGGTGCGCGAGGAGCTCGCGCGCGACGGGTATCGCCGGCTGCGGCTCGACGGCGCGCTGCGCACCATCGACGACGTGAAGCCGAGCGAGGCGGCCGCGGCGACCGACGTCGAGGTCGTCGTCGATCGGCTCGGGCTCGTCGACGACGGCGGCCCCGCGAACGTGCGCCTGCGCGAGGCGCTGGAGCGCGCGCTCGCCTCGGCCGGCGCCGCGGGCGAAGCGCGCGTGATCGTCGGCGAGACGGCCGACGCGCGCCGCATCCCCGTGCGCGCGGGGCTCGCGTGCCCGAAGTGCGCGCGCGGCTTCGAGCCGCCGCGCTCGAGCATCTTCTCGTACAACAACCCCGAGGGGGCCTGCCCGGCCTGCCGCGGCTTCGGGCGCACCATCGGCATCGACTGGGCAAAGGTCATCCCGGACGACACCAAGTCGATCAAAGAGGGCGCGATCCGCGCCTGGACCGGCAAGAGCGCGGAGTGGGAGCGCGGCGCGCTCGAGAAGCTCTGCAAGCGGCACGAGATCCCGATGGATCTGCCGTGGAAGAAGCTCACGAACACCGCGCGCAAGCTCGTGATCGAGGGCGAGGGCGGCGCCTGGGAGGACGGCAAGTTCCCCGGCGTGCGCGGCTGGTTCAAGTGGCTCGAGACGCGCACCTACAAGATGCACGTGCGCGTGTTCCTCGCGCGCTACCGCGCCTACGACGTCTGCACTGCGTGCGAAGGCGGGCGCCTCTCGGCGGAGTCGCGCCGCTACCGCATCGGCGGGCTCGATCTCCCCGCGTTCCACAAGCTCTCGATCGCCGAGGGGTTCGCGCGGCTCCTCGCGCTGCACTGCCACGACGCCGGCGGCGCCCGCGCGTGCGAGGCCCTGCGCGCGCGCTTCTCGTACCTGGTCGACGTCGGCCTCGGTCACCTCGCGCTCGATCGCTCCGCGCGCACGCTGTCGGGCGGCGAGGCGCAGCGCGTCGGGCTCACCGCGGCGCTCGGCACCGCCCTGGTCGGCGCGCTCTTCGTGGTCGACGAGCCGACGGTCGGCCTGCACCCGAGCGACGTGCCGCCGCTGGTGGTCGCGCTCCGCAAGCTCGCCGAGGCGGGCAACGCCGTGGTCGTGATCGAGCACGATCCGATCGTGATCGCCGCGTGCGATCGCGTGGTCGAGTTCGGCCCCGGCGCGGGCCCCGACGGCGGGCGCGTGCTCTTCGACGGCACCCCGGCCGCGCTCGCGAAGCGGGCCGATCTGCCGACCGGCCTCGCCCTCGGCGGCGATCGCACCGGGCTC
>CAIXWQ010000819.1 GCA_903923175.1 uncultured delta proteobacterium
CCGCCGGCGCCTGGCCGAGCTCGGGCCGCCGGAGCCGACCGACGAGCCCGGGGCGCGCGCGGCGGTCGCGATCGTGCTGCGCGAGCGCGCGGGCGGCGCGGGCGCGGACGGCGTCGAGGTCCTGTTCATCCGCCGGGCCGATCATCCGCTCGATCCGTGGTCGGGGCACATGGCCTTCCCTGGCGGGCGCGCCGACGAGGTCGACGGCGGCGACTCGCTGAAGACCGCGCTCCGCGAGACGCAGGAGGAGCTCGGGCTCTCGCTGCGTGAGCACGGCGAGACGGTCGGCCGCCTCCCTGATCTGCCGGCGATCGCGCGCGGAAAGCGCGTCGGGCTGGTGATCACGCCGCACGTGTTCGCCCTGCACGACGAGGTCGAGCTGCGGCCGAGCGACGAGGTCGCAGAGGCCATCTGGGTGCCGCTCGCCCCGCTGGTGCGCGGAGAGCAGCGCACGATCTATCCGTACGTACACGAGGGGCGGCACCTGGAGCTGCCGGGGCACCGCGTGGGCGAGCGCGTGGTCTGGGGGCTGACCTACCAGATGCTCGAGTCGTTCTTCGATCGGCTGCGGGCGTAGACGGCGCTCAGTTGGCCTCGTTCGGGCCCGGCTCCCCGCGGCCGAACACCGCGTCCCACCCTTCGCGGAACTGCCGCGTCGCGACCTTGGGCGGACCGCCGACGCGCGGCGGCGGGGCGTAGACCGTCTCGACGTCGCACACGCTCGGCGCCCCATCGCGCGGCTTGAGCCGCACCACCTCGCGGTCGTTGAGCGGCTGCCCCTCCACCACCGGGCGCACTTCGCCGATGCTGAGCGTGTCGTCCTTGAGGCGGAGCACGTTCGCGCCCGCGCCGTCCTCGGTGGGCGAGTGCACGAGCATCACGTCGCGCGGTGGCTTGCCTGCTTCTGGCATCGGTGTTGGGGAGTGTAGCCGCAACGGCGCGAGGGGCACGGTCGACGCGAAGTTGGTCGCGCCGCGACGGCGGAGCCGCGGCGAGGGATTTCGAAGAAGCGCCCGGGCCTGCTAGCTTCTCGCCTCGATGAAGCGACGGGCCAGCGCGCTCGCGCAATGGAGCGGCCTCGGCGCGCTCGTCGGCCTCGCCTGCGGCGCGGCGTCGGCGCTGTTCCTGATGGCGCTCGACGTCGTGACGCGCTTCCGCGGCACGCACGAGGCGATCGTCTACGCGCTGCCGCTCGCGGGGCTCGTGGTCGGCGCCATCTACGAGCGCTGGGGGCAGTCGATCAAGGGGGGGAACAACCTCATCATCGACACCATCCACGTCGAGGACGCGGTGGACGCGCCGCAGATCCCGCTGCGGATGGCCCCGATGGTGCTCGCGGGCACCGTGCTCACGCACCTCTTCGGCGGCAGCGCCGGCCGCGAGGGGACCGCCGTGCAGATGGGGGCGAGCCTCGCCGACGAGATCGCGCACCGGTTCGGCGTGGGCCGGGCGCTGCGCAGACAGCTTCTCGCCGCGGGCATCGCGGGCGGGTTCGGCTCGGTGTTCGGCACGCCGATCGCGGGGACGATCTTCGGCCTGGAGGTCGTCTCGGTCGGGCGCATGGAGTACGACGCCCTCGTCCCCGCGCTGGTCGCCGCGCTGGTGGGCGACTTCACCACGCGGAGCCTCGGCGTCGTGCACACCGCCTACCCGGCGATGCCCGCGCTGGAGCTCGGACCGGTGCTCCTCGCGAAGCTCGCGCTGATCGGCGTGGCGATGGCGCTCGCCACCATGGCGTTCGTCGAGCTCACGCACCGGCTCAAGAAGGCGCTCGAGGCGCGGGTGCCGCGCCTGCCGGTGCGCATGTTCCTCGGCGGGCTCGTGATCGTCGCGCTCTGGAAGCTGGTCGGCACCAGCGACTACCTCGGGCTCGGCGTGCCGACGATCGTGCGCGCGTTCACCGATCCCCACCTCGCGTCGTACGCCTTCGCGGCCAAGCTCGTGTTCACCGCGATCACCCTGTCGTCCGGGTTCCTCGGCGGCGAGGTCACGCCGCTGTTCTTCGTGGGCGCGACCCTCGGCAGCGTGCTCGCGCGCCTGCTCGGGCTGCCGCTCGAGCTCGGGGCCGGCGTCGGCGTCGCCGCGGTCTTCGGCGCCGCGGCGAACACGCCGATCGCGCTCTCGATCATGGCCGCGGAGATCCTCGGCGGCGCGGCCTTCCCGCACGTCGTGATCGTGACCGTGATCGCGTACCTGCTCTCGGGCCACCGCGGGATCTACCCGGCGCAGCGGCTCGGGCGCCGCAAGCACGGCGGCAGCCTCATCGAGCCGCCGGTGGCCTTGCGGAGCTACCAGGACGAGGCGCCGCGGCCAGCCGAGGAGCCCGAGGCCTGAGGGCGGACGAAGGCCCCGAGGCTCAGTAGCCCGCCTTCGCGCGCTCGATGATCTTCTGGAAGCTCTCCTTGTCGACCGCCTTCTCGAGCGCCGACTCGGCGGTGACCGTCCCTTTCTGCACGAGCCGCTCGAGCGCGACGTCCATGGTCTGCATGCCGACGGCGGCGCCGCCCTGCATGACGCTGGGGATCTGGAACGTCTTGCCTTCGCGGATGAGCGACGCGAGCGCGGAGCCGCCGATCAGGATCTCGTGACACGCGACGCGCCCCTTGCCGTCGGAGGTGCGCAGCAGCTGCTGCGACACGACGCCGGCGAGGCTCTCCGAGAGCATGCCGCGCACCTGCGGCTGCTCGTCGGCGGGGAAGGCGTTGACGATGCGGTCGATCGTGGCGGGCGCGCTGTTGGTGTGCAGTGTCGCGAAGACCAGGATGCCGAAGCTCGCGAGCTGCAACGCGAGCTTCATCGTCTCGTTGGAGCGCAGCTCGCCGATCAGGATGACGTTCGGATCCTCGCGGCCGGCGCTGCGGATGGCCGTCGCGAAGTCCGGCGCGTCACGACCGACCTCGCGGTGCGTGATCTGCGCCTTCTTCGACTGGTGCACGAACTCGACCGGATCCTCGATCGTCAGGATGTGCCCGGCGCGGGTCGAGTTGATGTAGTCGATCATCGCCGCGAGCGTGGTCGACTTGCCGGAGCCGGTCGGGCCGGTGACCAGCACGAGGCCGTTGCGACGCTCGGAGAGCTTGCGGATGGCCTCGGGGCAGGAGAGCTGCTCGAGGGTGAGGATCTTGGTCGGGATGGTGCGGAAGACGGCCGCGAGCCCGGTCGACTTCTGGAAGTAGTTGGCGCGGAAGCGCGCCTTCTCGCCGTACGCGTAGGCGAAATCGAGATCGAGATCCTCGACGATCGTCTTCTTCTGCGCGTCGTCGACGATCTCGAAGAGCAGGTCCTCCATCTCGGCCTGGGTGAGCGGCGCGGCGCCGACCGCGATCAGCTCGCCGCGCGCGCGCAGCGTCGGCGGCATGCCCACGCCGAGGTGCAGATCGCTCCCCTTCTCCTCGAGCAGCTTGTCGAACAAGCGATCGATCTGGGCCATGCTCAGCCCCCCTTCTTTCCGAAGAGCGCGCCGGCGCGGTCGAAGAGCCCCTTGGCGGCGGACGGCTGCGCGGCTGGGCTCTCTGCTCCCGCGGCGGGCGCGGGGGCGGGC
>CAIXWQ010000820.1 GCA_903923175.1 uncultured delta proteobacterium
CGCGGCGCCGCGGCGCGCGCACCCCCTCGCGCGCGATGCCCGCGATCGAAGCGAAGTCCCTCACGACGCGCCCGCGCAGCGCCGGGTACGCGGCCCCCAGCGCGCACGCGGCGGCGAGGGCGAGCTCGTCCACGCCCGCTCCGAGCTCGGCGCGGATGTTCGCGCTGGCCGAGGCGTCGCAGGCGTCGGCGAGCGCGCGCAGGCGTGCGGCGCGCGGGCTCACTTCTTCTTCATGAAGCGGCCGAGGAGCGACCCCGACCCTTCGTCTTTGGTGCGCCGCTCGCGTTCGTGGCGCATCGAGTAGAGGCGAACCTCGCGCACGGCGTCGACGTGCCGCGGGTTCTGCTCGGCGATCTCGCGGAAGTCGCGCATCGCGTCGCCCATGCGTCCGGCCGCCTTCAGGATCATCCCGCGGATGTAGCGCGCGCGCTCGTTGCGCGGCGCGTCCGCGAGCGCCTGATCGAGGAGCTTGAGGAGATCGTCGTACTTGCCGGCGTCGCGACGCTCCGGCTTGTTGGCCTGCACCCAGGCCCACACCGCGACGTGGTCGGGCTCCCTCGGATCGAGCTCGTACGCGCGGTTCGCGTGCACCTCCGCCTCGGCGAAGTTCCCCTTGCCGACGTAGAAATCGGCCTTCTGGAACGCGCCGGCCGCCTCGAGCGCCCGCTGCACGGCCTGCTGATCTTCCTGCGTGCCGCCGCCGTCGCTGAGCAGCTGCACGTACCGGGTGCGCCGCTCCGGATCGCTCAGCGTCTGGTAGGCCTCGGCGATGAGCGCGAAGACGCGCGCGACGTCGTCGCGCAGATCGGCGAGCTCGGGCGCGAGGCGATCGGGGTGCCAGCGCTTCACGAGCTGGAAGTACGCCGCCTTGGCCTCTTCGGCCGAGGCCCCCTCGGCGAGCGCGAGGATCTGGAAGAAGTTCAGCTTCGCGATGCCGGCCGCGCGCTCGACGATCTCCGCGCGCCGCGCGGCGAGCTCGGGGCTCGCCGCCGCGGCCGGCGCCGGCCTCGCCGAGAGCGAGAGCTCGTGCTGGGCGACCTCGGGCTCCGACACGGTCGGCATCGACGCGGTGACCGCCGCGATCAGCTGCGAGGTCGAGGGGCCACGCGGCGCCGCGGCGATGGAGACCGGCGCCGCCGCGACCTTCACCGGCGGCAGATGCTGCTGGCTCGGCGAAGCGATGCGCTGGACCGGCTCGACCTGCTTGAGGAGCAGCATCGCGTAGACGACGAGCTTGGTCGTGCGCGCGTCGAGCCCGGAGCGCACGAGCTCGTTCGGCGAGCTCGGCGCCTGGGTCAGCCGATCGATGACCTCTCGCTCGGCGCGGCTGAAGTCGAAGCGCGTGAGCTCGGCGCCGGCCTTCACGCGCAGCGGCGCGTCGGCCACGCGCTCGACCGCGGCGTCCAGGTGGGCCTGGGAGGGGCGCGAGCGGATGCCCGCCCAGACGGTCGGGAGCGGATCGACCGGGAAGAGCTCGGGGCCGCCGTACCGGCCGAGGAAATCGACGCCGTCGTAGTACGCGTAGGTCGTCGAGGACGGGCGCGAGAAGAGGTGCCCGAGCTTGCGCGCGATCTGCGCGCGCAGGCCGCGCTCGAGCGACACGGCGTCGAGCTTGCCGCTCTCGACGAGGATCTGCCCGTGCAGCCCGCCGCCGGCGAGCTTCATGAGCGACTCGTTGTAGGCCGCGTCATCGATGGCGCCGAGCTCGACGAGGATGCGACCGAGGTGCTCGATCGGCTCGGCGACGCGGATCTTCGCGGGCAGGCCGTCGACCAGCGTCACGTAGTCCGCCGCCTGCGGATCGTCCTCGCCCTCCGCGCGCAGGACGAGCGTGCCGCGTAGCCGCTTGTCGAGGCAGTACACGACGAGGTGCGCGAGCGGGGTCTTCGCGAGGACGCCGGAGGCCGTCGGCTCCATGGGGCTCAGGATACGCGAGGCGGGCGTTACAGCGAGAGATCCAGCGCGACGTCCGCCGCCGGGGCGGAATGCGTGAGCGCGCCCACGGAAATCACGTCGACGCCGGCGCGCGCCAGGGCTGGAATCCGGCCGAGCGAGATTCCGCCGGAGGCCTCCACGAGCACCCGGTCGCCCGCCGCCCGCCGGACCTGGGCGACCGAGGCTTCGACCGCCGCGTCGTCCATGTTGTCGAGGAGCACGACGTCGGCGCCGGCCGCCAGGGCCTCCTCGAGCTGCGTCGGCGTCTCGACCTCGCACTCCACGCGCGCGGTGTGCGGCGCGTGCGCGCGCGCGCGCTCGATCGCGCGCGCCACGCCGCCGGCGGCGACGATGTGGTTGTCCTTGATGAGGACGGCGCTCCCGAGGCTGTCGCGGTGGTTGAAGCCCCCTCCACAGCGGACGGCGTAGCGCTCGAGCACGCGCAGCCCCGGCGTCGTCTTGCGCGTGTCGACGACGCGCGTGCGGCTGCCCACGGGGAGCGCGTCGACGTAGCGCCGGGTGATCGTCGCGACGCCCGACATCCGCTGCACCAGGTTCAGCGCGACGCGCTCGCCGGCGAGGAGCGCGCGGGCCGGGCCGCGCACCTCCAGCATCGGCTCGCCCTTCTTGCAGAGGCGGCCGTCCTCGACCCGCGGCCCGATCTCGAGCCCCTCGGGCCGCAGGCGCTCGAACACGCGGATCGCCACGCCGAGCCCGCAGGCGACCAGCTCGCTGCGCGCCACGAAGATCGCGCGCGCCCGCGTTCGCTCGGCCACGCAGGCCTCGCTGGTGAGATCGCCGCCGGCGAGGTCCTCTTCGAGCGCGCGATCGACGATCGCGTCGACGAGCGTGGCGATGGGGTGTGCGGGCGAGAGCAGACGATCGGAGGACATGCGTTCGGACCTCGTGGGCACGGGCGCTAGCGCCCGCCGAGCACCGTGATGGCAGCGGCGAGGAGCGCGAGCAAGAAGAAGCCGACGGCGACCTTGAGCCAGGGGACCGGCGCCGGCTCGAGCTCGAAGCCACGGAAGGATTCCGGCGGGCGGATGCTCGGCGCCCGCGTCGACGGCGCCGGCTTCTGCACGAGCACGCCCTCGGCCGCGTCGCGCGACTTCTCGATCGCGCCGACCAGCGCGTCGGCGAAGGCGGCGCACGATGGGAACCGCGCCGCGGGCTCGATCGAGAGCGCGCGTTCGAACACGGCGTCGACCGAGTCGGCGAGCCCTGGCACGCGCGCCGCGAGCGGCACGCGGCTCCCTTCGCTGATCGAGACGCGGATCTTCATGCTGTCGTCGCCGGGGAAGGCGCGGCCGCCGCAGAGCGATTCGTACAGGATGGCAGCCATCGAGAACTGATCCGAGGCCGCCACCGCCGTGTCGATCCACGCTTCGGGCGCCGTGTACGCCTTCTGACCGAGGTCTCCGTCCGCGGCCGGCGAGAGGCGCGGGCCGTGCCCCTCGTGAATCTCGATCCGCGAAGGGACGAGCGCCCCGTCGACGCGCCCCTCCGCGTGCTCGGCGTCGAGATGCACCGCCAGCATGCGGGCGATCTCGATGACCTCGTCGATCTCGACGGCGCCTCGCTCGAGGCGCACGTCGAGGCGCTCGATGGCCCCGGTGCCTGCGGCCTCGGTCACGCGTCCTCCGGGAAGTGGCAGGCGACCTGGTGGCCGCTGCCGGGCGTGAGCTCGCGCAGCTCCGGGGTCTCGACGTCGCACGTCCCCTTCTCGAACCGCGGGCAGCGCGGGTGGAACGTGCACGCCGAGGGTGGATCGATCGGGCTCGGCACGTCGCCCTCGAGCAGCACGCGCAGGGTCCGCTTCTTCGGATCGGGCACCGGGACCGCGCTCATCAGCGCGCGCGTGTACGGGTGGTGACGTCGCTCGAAGAGCGACTTGGCGGACGCCGTCTCCACGATGCGCCCGAGGTACATCACCGCCACGCGGTGGCTCAGGTACTCGACGACCTTGAGATCGTGCGAGATGAACAGGTAGGCGAGCTTGCGCTCCTCCTGCAGCTCCTGGAGCAGGTTCACGATCTGCGCCTGGATCGAGACGTCGAGCGCGCTGATCGGCTCGTCGCACACGATGAAGCGCGGATCGACCGCGAGCGCGCGCGCGATGCCGATGCGCTGCCGCTGGCCGCCGGAGAACTCGTGCGGGTAGCGCGTCATCGCCTCCGCGCGCATCCCGCAGCGGCGCAGCAGCTCGGCGACCTGCGCCTCCTCGTCGCGCGCGTTCTTCGCGAGCCCGTGGATCTGCAGCGCCTCGCCGACGATCTGCTTCACCGTCATCCGCGGGTTGAGCGAGGAGTACGGGTCCTGGAAGACGATCTGCATCTTGCGGCGCAGCGGCCGCAGCTCGCGCTGGCCGAGCTGCGTGATCTCTTCGCCCTCGAAGAACAGGCGGCCGTAGGTCGGATCGACGAGCCGCAGGATGGTGCGCCCGAACGTGCTCTTGCCGCAGCCGCTCTCGCCGACCAGGCCGACGGTCTCGCCCGGGAACACGTCGAGCGAGACGCCGTCGACGGCGCGCACCTGCTTGTGCGCGCGGCGGAAGAGCCCCTCGTCGACCGGAAACCACTTCGAGACCGACTCCGCGCGCAGGATCGGCGTGCCCGCCTGCACGGTCCGCGACGTGGCGGCGGCGAGATCGGTCGCCGCGACGCCGGTCTCCATGGTGGTGCGCGGCGCGTCGCTCATGCGAGCTCCGAGGCGCGGTGACAGCGCGAGCGGCGCCCCGAGGGCTCGCCGTCGATCGGCGCGAGCTCCGGCTCGATCTTGCGACAGACGTCGATCACGTCGGGGCAGCGATCCTGGAAGCGACAGCCCACGGGGAGCGCGCGCAGATCGGGCACCATCCCCTCGATGGTGGGCAGCCGGCGCGGTCGGTTCGCGGCCACCTCGCCGAACGGCGGGATCGAGCGCAAGAGACCGCGCGTGTACGGATGGCGCGGCCGCTGGAAGACCTCGTCGACGGCCCCCTCCTCGACGACGCGGCCGGCGTACATCACGACCACGCGATCGGCGAACTCCGCCACGACGCCGAGGTCGTGCGTGATCAGCACCACGCTCATGCCGAGCAGCTTCTGCAGCTTGCGCAGCAGCTCCAGCACCTGCGCCTGGATGGTGACGTCGAGCGCGGTGGTGGGCTCGTCGGCGATGAGCAGCTTCGGCTCGCAAGCGAGCGCCATGGCGATCATCACGCGCTGACGCATGCCGCCCGACAGCTGGTGCGGGTAGGCGTCCACGCGCGTCTCCGGCGACGGGATGCCGACGACGCGGAGCATCTCGACGGCGCGCGCGCGCGCGTCGGCGCGCGACTTCTTCTGGTGCAGCCGGACGGCCTCGGCGATCTGCGCCCCGACCGTGTAGACGGGGTTGAGCGAGGTCATCGGCTCCTGGAAGATCATCGAGAGCCGATCGCCGCGCAGCTTGCGCATCTCGCGCTCCGGCAGCGCGAGCAGGTCCGTCCCCTGGAACAGGATCTTGCCGGCCTCGATGCGCCCGGGCGGATCGGGGACCAGCCGCATGATCGAGAGCGAGGTCACGCTCTTGCCGCAGCCGCTCTCGCCCACGAGGCCGACCGTGGAGCGCGGCGGCACGTCGAACGAGACGTCGTCGACCGCGCGCAGCACGCCTCCCTCGGTGCGGAACGACGTGACGAGCCCGCGCACCGAGAGCAGCGGCGTCCCCTCCGCCGGAGCGGGCGCGACGGGGACGCGCGCGACGGGGGGCTCGGGGCGGGGCTCATCGGCGGGGGAGCAGCATCGCACGACGACGGCCGTGCCCGGGAGGGGCGAGCGCGGCCGACCGTGCTAGCGCAGAACGCGCCGAAGGGCCGGCGCGCCTCTGCCAGGCTCGGATCGGCCGTGCGCGAGCCCGCGCCGGCCGGACGCCGGGCGCTCGCGGCCGATCGAGGCTCGTCGGCCGGCGGCAGGCGCCGTAAGCTCGCTCCCCTCGATGCCGAGCCGAGCCCAGAAGGATGCGGCGACCGCCTCGCTGCCCCGCGAAGGCTACGGAGCGCTGCTCGCGACGTCGCGCAACATGCGCCGCGACCACGCGATCGCCCGCGACGCGTGGTTCGCCGCGCTCAAGATCGAGCAGAAGGCCGAGCTGCTCTTCGAGCTCGAGATGCTCCTGAAGGGGCTCGCGTGCTTCGCGAACCCGCGCAACCACCCTGGCCCGCGCATGCACGGCGCGATCGTCGCGGTCGACTTCCGCGAGCCGCTGCTGGTGGCGCGCGACGGCGCGGCGCGCGTGCTCGCGATCGTGCGCCAGCTGCTCGGCGAGCAGGATCGGACCCTCGCCTTCCAGCGCTACCTCGAGCACGCCGCGACCGAAGACGGCGCGCGCGCGCGGCTCTCCGGCGCCTCCTCGACCCAGGAGACCCCCGAGGACGCCCTGCTCGGCCTCCGGCTCGGCTTCGCCCACCTGCTCGAGATGTTCGACGCGCTCGCCGAGAAGGAGCACGTCTCGTTCCGCACGTTCTACGCGCTGCTCGGCCTCGCGCAGCGCGAGATCGCCCGCAACGCGTTCTTCAACCCGATCGTCGCGCTCGAGTTCCGGCCGGAGTTCGACAAGATCGATCGCGTCGAGATCCTGCAGCTGGTGCAGTCGGTGCCCGGCGAAGAGGCGCACAGGCTCGTCTCGCTCACCTTCCTCGCGCTGTTCCGCATGAAGCACTACCTCGCGGTCGTCGAGACGATCGCGATGGAGACGAGCCCTTCGCGCGCGTTCTTGCTCCTCGCGGCGCTGCGCTCCGATGGCCGCGCGCTCGCGCTCCACCTCCGCAAGCAAGCCGGCGCGCTCCTCGCCGAGGGGTTCGAGCGCGAGATCTTCGCATCGACCGCGAGCGGGCTCCAGCCGCGCTACGAGACGCTGCTCGCGGAGGGGCATCGCCTGATCGGCGTCCGCGGCGCGCTCGACGCGGTGGCGGCGCGCCTGCGGCTCGAGCTCCGACGCGGCTTCGAACGCGAGCTGCCGCCGGTGTCGCTGCAGAACCCGATGGAGCTTCGCAAGCGGCTGCTCGCGGCCCTCGACCACCTGCGCAGCGCGATCGAGGGGACCATCGAGTTCGTCGCTCACGCGCTCGACGCGCGCAGCTCCGCGAGCTTCGACGATCGTGCCGCGCGCCGCGACGGGAGCGAGCGCCTGCGCCGCGACGTCTGGATGTTCGCGCAGATCGTCCGCGCCTTCGCCGCGAAGGCCGCGGTGATGCGCACGCCCGATCGGGCCGACCGCTGGAGCGCCTCGGAGAGCTTCGGCTTCGTGCGCGAGTTCCTCGGCTACTTCCGCGCGATGGGCTACCCGCTGCTGCGCACGCACGACTACCCGCGCTTCGATCCGTTCCTCGCCGCGATGTCTTCGCTCGAGGAGACCGACCTGCTCGACCCGGTGCGCATGGCGACGGCGACGCAGGAGTGCGAGGCGTTCTACCTGTTCCTGCTCGAGCTGTTCGACGGCATCTCCAAGCGCGAAGAGCTCGCCGGGGTCGCGTTCGACAAGCGCGCGGCGGCCGAGACGCTGCGCATGTACCTGACGCCCTCGCCGCGCGGCTGAGCGGGCGTCGAACCCGCGCCGCTGCGACGCGCGCGCACGGGCCGCTGCCACGCGCTCACGACGAGCGACAAAAGCAGCAACGCCGTCCGAACCCGGACGGCGTCACCACGCGATCGCGCGGTCGAAACCGCGCAGAGCGCCTACTCCTCCTCGTGATGGACTTCCGGGGCTGGGCCAGCACCTTCTGCAGGAGCAGCGGCCTTGCGCGTGGAGGGGCGCTTGGCGGCCTTCTTGGCCGTCTTCTTCGCCGCGCCGCGCTTGGCGACCTTCTTCGCGCCCTTCTTGGCGCCCGTCTTCGCGGCGGCGCGCTTCGGCGCGGCAGCCTTCTTCACGCCACGCTTCGCGGCACCCTTCTTGGCGCCACGCTTGGCGACCTTGCCAGCCGCAGCGGCCTTGGCGGGCTTCTTCGCGGTCTTCGTGGTCTTCGCAGCCTTCTTCGCGGGCTTCGCAGCCTTCTTCGCAGCCATGATAGTACCTCCCTGGTACAGTACGTGAGGAGACATATATCGTCACGTACTGGCGTGTGTCAATCACAGGCTGAACAAAAGTTGGCCCATGTGTCAGGAAGCGCTTCAGACCGCCAAAAAGCGTTGACCCCCGCGTCGGCGGCTCGATAGGGTCCGGGGCCCCTGCGGCCACGCGCGCTTGCGCGACCGAGGGGCAGCGGCGGACCGTTCGCCGCGACGAACTCCCCAGACGGAGAGCGCGCGTAATGAAGGCACTCTGGACGCGACAGGTCGCCCTCGGGCTGAGCTTCCTCATCGGCGCGAGCGCGCTCGGCTCGGTCGGCTGTGGTCACTCCGAGGAGGAGTGGCAGGCGGAGCTCGGCAAGGAGAAGAAGCTCCAGGCCGATTTCGACGCGGAGAAGGCCGCGCACAAGAAGACCCGCGACGAGATCAAGAAGGTCTCCGACGAGGTCGCGAACCTGAAGAAGGAGGTCGCGACGTACGAGGACCTGAAGCAGAAGTACGGCTCGGCGAAGGACAAGAACGCCCAGCTCGAGAAGGCGCTCAAGGACGCGCAGGCGCGCGCCGACGCGCTCGAGGCCGCCAAGAAGCGGCTCGAGGCGCTGAAGAAGAAGCTCGACGAGCTCAAGCGCTTCAACCTGAAGGTCTCGATCCGGCACAACCAGATCGTCATCGAGCTGCCGGGCGACGTGCTGTTCAGCTCGGGCTCCGAGCTGCTGTCGAAGGACGGCCGCGACGTGCTCATGAAGGTCGCCGACATCGTTCGTGGCGACGGCGACCTGATGAAGCGCAACTACCAGGTCATCGGGCACACCGACAACGAGCCGTACAGCGGCCCGTTCCGCGACAACGTCGGCCTGTCGGTGATGCGGGCGCGCGAGGTCTATCAGTTCCTCACGACCACTCCGGACGGCAAGAAGGCCAAGGAGGGCGGCAGCCTCCCCCAGGATCGCTGGAGCGCGGCCGGCTACGGCGAGCTCGACCCCATCGCGGGCACGCGCGAGAAGCAGAGCGCCGACGAGCGTAAGCGCAACCGGCGCATCGAGATCGCGATCATGCCGGACGCCAACGAGCTCATGAAGCTCGACGTGGACTAGCGAGCGCTCGCGCGTGCGCATCGCTGCCTTCGACATCGGGACGAACAACGTATTGATGCTCGTCGCGGAGCTCGGCTCCGGGGCGATCGAGCCGCTGATCGACCTCGCGGAGATCACGAGGCTCGGTCGCGGCGTCGACCGCACGCGGCGGCTCGAGGACGAGGCGGTCTCGCGCACGCTCGCGGCGGTCGAGCGCTTCGCGGGCCGCGCACGCGAGCTCGGAGTCGACGCGATCGCCGCCGTCGGCACGAGCGCGACGCGCGACGCGACGAACGGCCCGGCGTTCCTGGAGCGCGTGCGCGCGCTCGCGGGCGCCGACGTCGAGATCGTCACGGGCGCGCGCGAAGCGCAGCTCGCGTTCGCGGGGGCGCTCACCGAGCCGGGGCTGCCGGACGGCCGCATCGGCGTGATCGACGTCGGCGGCGGGAGCACCGAGCTCGTGATCGGTGAGCGCAGCGCGCGCGGCGAACGCGGCGGCGCCGCGCAGGCGCGCGTGCTCTGGTCGCACAGCTACGACGTGGGGAGCGTGCGCCAGTTCGAGCGCCTGATGGCGAGCGATCCGCCCACCGCCGCGCAGCGAGACGCCGTGGAGGCGACCATCGCCCACGCGTTCGGCAGGGTCGCGCCGCCGGCCGTCGAGCTCGCCGCGGTCATCGCGCTGGCAGGGACGGCGACGACCTACGCGGCGATCGACGCCGAAGCGCGCGGCGTCGCGCGGACCGACGCGCTGGAGCTCGCGCGCGTCGATCAGCTGTGCGCGTTCCTCGCTCGGCTGCCGCTCTCGGTGCGAAAGCGCGTGCCCGGGCTCGATCCGGGGCGCGCCGACGTCATCGTCGCCGGCGGGGCCGTCCTCGCTGGCGCGGCGCGCGCGCTCGGCGCCGGCGTCGTGCGCATCAGCGACCGCGGGGTGCGCTACGGCCTCGCGTGGGAGCGCGCGCAAGGCTGAGCTCATCCGCGGATCGCGAGGAGCCTCTCCGGCATCCAACTCGCCCGCACCTCCCCGAGGGCGGAGCCAAGGCGCAGCTTCAGCGGCGTTTCGGCAATTTTCGCATTGACACGGTGGGTCAGCGTCAGTAGAGTGCGCGCGCTCGCCGCGTTCTGTTCGCGTCGGGCGCTCTTGTCTTCGGCCTCCGCGATCCCAACTCTTCTTCTTTCCTGCCGCGTCTTCGCGGGGCTGTCCATGCCCGTGTCGATCGCGGCTTTCGCCTAGCCCCCTCACGGAGGCCCGTGTGGCTGGGCCATCGAATCGACGACGCCATCGAAGCGCTCCGTCCGCACGTCGGACGGGGGGGGGGAACCTCGGCTGGCGTCTGCTCAACGTGTCGATGAACGCGGTGCTTGACCCTATCGCAAGCATGGAATCCTCGACGTCGAGGAGGCGCTCATCCCTCGGAGACCGTATGCGCTCACCGAAGTCCCAATGTGAGCGCGCGTAAACCGGGCGCGAGGAAGGACCGAGCAGACTCGAACGTTACCCCCTTCCCGACGCGTGCGCGCGCACGCCCGAGCCGGTCGGCACTCTCGATGAGAGACCGCCCGACACTCGGGAAGAAGCTTCCGCGTGGGGTGTGATGCTCCGCGTAGTCATAGAAGGAGACGGCATGTCCAGTGGCACCGAAATGCAGTTCAAGGTCGGCGACAAGGCGGTCTACCCCGCGCAGGGTGTAGCCGAGGTCGTCAGTATCGAGGAGAAGGACATCGCGGGATCGCGTCAGCGGTTCTACGTGCTCCGCATCCTCGACACCGACCGCAAGATCATGGTGCCGGTGTCCAACGCGAAGGCAGTCGGGCTCAGGGGCGTGATCAGCGAGGAGGAGATCCGCGAGATCTTCGACATCCTCCGCGAGCGCACCATCGCGTTCGACAATCAGACCTGGAACCGCCGCTACCGCGGGTTCATGGACAAGATCAAGACGGGCTCGATCTACGACGTGGCCGAGGTCATGCGCGACCTCTACCGCCTCAAGACCGACAAGCAGCTCTCGTTCGGCGAGCGCCGCATGCTCGACACGGCCCGCTCGCTGATCGTCAAGGAGATCGCGATCGCCCGTAGCCAGACCGAAGAGCAGGTCCGCACGGAGATCGAGGCCATCTTCCTCTCGAACTGATCGCGTAGATGCGACGACGACGCGCGAGGCTCCGGCCCGCGCGTCGTCGTCTTTTTTGTCGACCGTCGCCTCACGCTCGCAGGGCGTGCAGCGCGGCCTTCGCGATCGAGCGCAGGCTCTTCACGCCGAAGACGAGCGCGCCGGACGCAGGGCCGAGGTGCGCGTCGACGATCGCGCCGAGCTGCTCTTCGTTCGCGTCGCGGCCCGCAGCGAAGAGCGCGCGCTCGAGCGCGACGAGCGCGTCCTCGGAGGCGCCGAGATCGCCGCCGATCGCGACACGGCCGTGCTCGGGTTCGTAGCGGGCGCCGATGAGGCCGATCGCCTCCTCGACCATCGCGGTGAAGGGAGGCTCCTCGGGAAGGGGCGCAGGCTCGCCGGGCGCGAGCGTGATCGAGAGGTGCGCCCGACTCCCCTCTGCCTGCTCGGCGTACGCGTCCGCGATGCGGAGCGCGAGCGTCTCTGCATCGATCGTGCGGCCGAGGACGTCGGCGATCGTGCGCGGCGATCTGCCGAGGAACCGAGACGCGATCGAGCCCGCGGCGAGATCGAGCGCGGGTTCGACGGCGAAGGACGCCTCGAGCGCGACGTAGGCGTCGATCTCCGTCACCCCGTCACGCGCGCGGTGGGCGACGCCGATCCAGGCGATGGGGGCGCCGTGCGCGACGAGCACGTCGCGGCCCCCGTACATCGCGCCGACGCCGAAGGAATTCAGCGCGGCGAGGAGCGGGCGCACGTGGCGATTGAGCGCGCGCATCGGGTCGGTGACGCCGCCGATCGCATCGGGCCGCGCGAGCAGCAGCTGCACGCGTAGCTGCCCCTCCCCGACGCGGATCGCGGGGCCACCGACGTTGCGACGCACGATCTGCTCGCCGCTCGCGCAGGCGGCGGCGACGTCGATCGCGCTGGCGGCGCGCTGGAAGCGCCCGAGGGCGATCGCGCGCCCGCGCACCGGGCCGACGAAGAGATCGGCCTCGGCGCCGTGGAGGGGTCGCACGAGCTCGTGCGCCTGGATCGACGCGACGTCGCGTGCGAGGACGCAGGTGGCGATGCGCGGCATGCGGCTCGATTAGCGCCGAACTGCGCCCGCGTCAGTTGAGCGCACCCTGCGGCTCGCGCCGGAAGACGACGAGCTGCTCGGCGAGCGCGTCGGCGGCGCGACGCACGCGCGCCCCGACGTCGAGCGTCTCGAGCAGCGCTTGCCGCTCGCGGGCGTCGAGCACCAGGTGGTGCGCGCAGAGATCGGCGATGCGGCCGGGTGGCAGGCTCGCGGGGAGCGTGAGCTGGAACGCCTCGTCCTTGGCCTGGATGAACGCGATGAAGGCGTTCGCGACCGCCAGCAGCGCGGCGTGATCGCCGGGCCGGAGCTCGCCCGCCGCGTCCTCGAGCACCCGAGCCGCGGCGCGGCGGTAGGGCGGCACGAACGCGAGCTCCTCGAGGTGCACGCGGGCGCGCCCCTCGAGCACGATGTCGAAGCGACCGTCGGCGAGCTCACGGACCTCGACGATCGCGCCGACGCCCGCGATCGGCGCGATCGCCGGGAGGCCGTGGGGATCGAGCCGGACCGGGTTCTCGACGTGCGCGATCGCGAGGTGGCGGTGCGTGTCGAGCGCGTCACGCGTCATGCTGCGGTAGCGCGGCTCGAAGATGTGGAGCGGCATGCGCGCGCCGGGGAACAGCACCGCCTGCGGCAGCGGGAAGACCGGCAACTCGCGCAGCGCGGCGACCAGATCGGGGGCGCCGAGCGGGCGCGGCTTCACGGAGGGCGAGGACGACACGACCGTACGATGCGCCGACGCCGATCGGGATGCACCAGCCGGCGCTCGGGCAGAGCGGCTAGGCTCGGCGCACAAGGAGCCCCTCGATGAAGTCGCACCGCCAGGAGCTGTGGTTCGAGACGAAGACGCGCCGCGCGTACCTGAACATCACCCCCGACGTGGAGGCGGCCCTCGTGGCGAGCGGCGTCCGCGAGGGGCTCTGCCTGGTCAACGCGATGCACATCACGGCGAGCGTCTACATCAACGACGACGAGTCGGGCTTGCTCGCCGACTACGACGACTTCCTGGAGCGCCTCGCGCCGCACGCGCCGACCTCGCAGTACCGGCACAACCGCACGGGCGAGGACAACGGCGACGCGCACCTCAAGCGCCAGGTCATGGGGCGCGAGGTGGTCGTCGCGATCACCGCCGGAAAGCTCGATCTCGGGCCGTGGGAGCAGATCTTTTACGGCGAGTTCGACGGCAAGCGCCGCAAGCGCGTGCTCGTGAAGATCATCGGCGAGTAGCGCGGGCGGCCGCGGCGACGGTCACGGCCCGAACACTTCGATCGCGCTGCCGTTGACCGCGGCGGGCGCGTCGAGCGCGGCGTAGATGACGACGCTGGCGACGTCGTTCGGCGTCATCTGCGGCTCGAAGCCGGAGCCGTGGAGCATCGAGGTGTCGACCGAGCCGGGGAGGATCGACACGGCCTGCAGCCCCGAGCCGCGCAGCTCCTCGGCGAGCGCCTTGGTGAAGCCGACCAGGCCCCACTTCGAGGCGCAATACGCCGACATGCGCGCGGTGCCGAGCGTCGCGCTGATCGACGAGATGTTCACCACGCGGCCGAAGCCGCGGTCGCGCATGGCGGGGAGGAACGCCCGCGTGACGAGGAACGCGCCCTTGAGGTTCACGTCGAGCACGTGATCCCAGGCGTGCTCCGAGGTGTCCTCGACGCGGGCGCGGACGACCACGCCGGCGTTGTTGACGACGACGTTGGGCGCCCCGAGCTCGGCCAGCACGCGCTCGCGCGCGTGGTGCACGTCGGCGTCGCGCGCGACGTCGCAGGGCAGGACGAGGGCGCGGCGGCGCGGGACGCGCTCGAGGATCTCGGCGGCGACGGAGACCAGGTCGTCCTGGGTGCGGCCGAGCAGCGCGACGTCGAGCCCTCGATCGGCGAGCGCGAGCGCGATCGCCCGGCCGATGCCGCGCCCAGCGCCGGTGACGACGGCGACGAGGGCGGGAGGCTCGGGGTGTCGGCTCATCGTGGGCTCCGCTTCTTCGGCCGCGCGCGCGCTCGGGCGGGCGCGGCCGCCTCGCCGCCGAACGCCGATGCGAGGAGCGCGCGCGCGAGCGGATCGTCGTCGAGGCCGCCGGCGGTGGCGATCGTGACGACGCGCGCGCCGCGCTTCTTCGGGCCTTGCAGCTCGAGGCAGCCGTGGCGCAGCTCGAGGCGACAGGCCGCGCCGCGCGCGCCGAGGTGCTCGACCAGCGCGCGCGCGACGTCGCGCCCGACGTCCTCCTGCAGCGCGAGCCGGTGGGCGCAGGCGTCGACCAGGGCCGCGATGGCGCCGAGCCCGGCGAGGCGGCCGCCGGGGAGGTACGCCACGCTCGCGAACCCCTGGGCGACGGTCAGGTGGTGCGGGCAGACCACGTGCGTCGCGAGCCGCTCGAGGACCACCAGCGGCGCGTCGGGCGGGCACTCCATCGCGCCCGCGAAGAGCCCCGCGAGGTCGACGCGCTCGCCGGCAAGCAGCTCGTCGATCCAGAGGTCCGCCACGCGCGCGCCGGTCCCGCGCAGGTGCGGCTCGCGCTCGGGGTCGTGACCGAACGCGCGCAGCAGCGCCTCGACGGCCCGGGCGACGGCGACGCGATCCGCTTGCATGGCTCCCCCTGGCAGGCTGGCGCTAGTTCAGCAGGCGCGCGCGCACGGCGCCCGCGAGCGGCTTGCGGCCGGCGAAACCGGCGTCGAGCTCGTGGTAGTGCGTGATCGCGTCCTCGCCGAACCGCCAGCAGAGGAACACGGTGCGGCCGTCGACGCGGCTGTGGAAGTCGACGAGGCCCGTGCGCGGGTCCTTGATCACGACGCCGAGGTCCTCGAGGTCGTTCCACGAGCGCTGGTACTCCTGGATGCGCGCGATCAGGTCTTGCTTGATCGCGCGCACGTCGTCGGAGTCGTCGGGGCGCTCGACCACCGCCTCGGGGTAGGAGCCGGTCTTCTCGGCCAGCCGCGCGAGCTGACGCTCGATGGCGCCGCGGCGCTCGATCTGCTTGGCGACGACCGCCCGTACGCGCGGGAGCGCGGCGTTCGCTTCTTCGAGGGTGAAGTGCCGCTGGCTCATGGCGCGGCGCGCAGCATAGCAGCGCGGGGGCGCCGCGCGCGCGTGACGATCTACCCGCCCTCGTACTCGCAGCGCGCGTCGGACGTCTCCCACAGCGTCACCCGGGTGAGCGAGGGGAGCGCCGGCTTCATCCGATCCCAGATCCACTTCGCGAGGATCTCGCTGGTCGGGTTCTCGAGCCCCTCGACGTCGTTCAGGTAGTGGTGATCGAGCTGCTTGAAGAGCGGGCGCCAGAGGTCCTCGAGCTCGCCGAAGTCGATGAACCAGCCGGTCTCGGGGTTCATCGGCCCCTCCACGCTGAACTCGACCTTGAAGCTGTGGCCGTGGAGGTTGGCGCACTTGTGCCCGGGCGGGACCTTCGGGAGGCGATGCGCGGACTCGAATTTGAACTCGTGGACGAGGCGGACGTGCATGGCGGGGGGAACCTAGCAGCAGGACGGTTCGGGGGCAGCAGCGCTGGCGCTCCGGGCAGCGGGCGTGAGACCGATTGACCCCCCGCCACGGTGCAGAGAAGGAGGCGCGGCCGATGCCCACCCCTTCGTGGCCCCCGAGCGGCGCCGCGCTCCCGCGCTCCTTCGGACGCTACGTCCTCTTCGACCTCGTCGGCCGCGGCGGGATGGCGGAGATCTACCTCGCCCGCGCCAAGACGCAGGAGGCCGGCGGCTCACGGCTGGTGGTCGTGAAGCAGATCCTGCCGGAGCTCTCGGCCTCGCCGAAGTTCTCCGACGCGCTCGTGCAGGAGGCGAAGCTCGCCGCGCGGCTGTCGCACGCGAACGTGGTGCAGGTGCTCGATCTCGGGCGCGCGCCGGAGGGGCCCTCGGAGCCCGTCGGGCGGCTGTACATCACGATGGAGTACGTCGAGGGGATCGACCTCTCCGAGATGCTGCGCCGCTGCGCGCGCGAGAAGATCCCGCTCCCGATCGAGTTCTCGCTGCTCATCGTGATGGAGGCGCTGCGCGGGCTCGACTACGCGCACCGGCGCACCGACGACGCGGGGCATCCGCTCGGCATCGTGCACCGCGACGTGTCGCCGTCGAACCTCCTCGTGTCGGTCGAGGGCGAGGTGAAGGTCTGCGACTTCGGCATCGCGCGCGCGAACGATCTCGTCGACGCGCTCGGCTCGCAGGCCGTGCAGGGCAAGGCGGGGTACATGAGCCCCGAGCACGCGCGGGGCGAGCCGCTCGACGCGCGCGCCGACGTGTTCGCCGCGGGCGTCATCCTGTGGGAGCTGCTCGCGGGGCGTCGGCTCTACCGCGTCGACAAGGCGAAGAACGAGTCGCTGCTGGAGGTCGCGCGGCGGGCCGACGTGCCGCCGCTGCCGGCGCAGGGGATCGCCAACGAGGACGATCTCTACGCCATCGTGCACCGCGCGCTGCGGATCGACCCGAGCGAGCGCTGGGAGTCGGCGGCGGCGATGCTGGACGCGCTGCAGCGCTACGTCGCCAAGGCGCGCGTGATCGCGAGCCCGATCCGGCTCGGCGAGTGGCTCACCGAACACTTCGGCCAGGGGCTGGTCGACGCGCGGCGCGCCCGCGAGCGCGCGATCAAGGCGCTCGAGGCGGGCCCCGCCGCGACGATCACCCCGGCCGCACCGCCCTCGAGCGCGCGCGCGAAGGACGCGTCGCTCGGCGCGCCGCCGCGC
>CAIXWQ010000821.1 GCA_903923175.1 uncultured delta proteobacterium
CCGTGCCGCCCGCGATGATCTCGGCGCGCACCGCCGCCATCGTCCCCTGGGACATGCGCGTCTCGCGCGTCCCGTCGTGGGTGGGCTCGCCGAGCACGGTGCTGGTCGGCGCGACGACCGCCTCGAGGGCCGCGAGCTGCGCGTCGAGCGCGCGCCAGAGCTCCCGGACGTCCTGGGGCCGGCCGTCGAGCTTCGGCCACGTCGAGCGCGCGATCAGCCGATCGATCTCCTGCACCTGCTCGAGCGCGTGCGCGAAGGTGCCGTGCACCGTGGGGGCGTCGAGGAGCGAGTGCCGATGGGGCCTGCGGGCCGCGGTGAGCGCGGACTGCGCGTCCTGCGGGAACAGCGCGCACCCCGTGAGCACCTCGTAGGCGAGCGCGCCGAACGAGAAGATGTCCGACTGCGGCCCGATCAGCGTGTTGCCGGGCACGTACTGCTCGGGCGCCGAGTAGCCGACCGACACCGCGACGACCCCGGACGTCGAGGCGTCGTCCTGCACGCGCACGATGCCGAAATCGGTGACCTTCGCGACCTCCTCGCCCGGCGGCCCTGCCACCAGCACGTTGGTCGGCTTCAGGTCGCGGTGGATCAGCCGCTCGGCGTGGATGTCCGAGAGCGCCCGCGCGATGTGGCGCAGGATCCGGCGCGCCCTCGCCGGTGCGAAGCCGTGCCCCGTCTCGCGCAGGGAGGCGTGGATGCGCTCGTGGAGCGTGGTCCCCTGCGGACCGCCGTCGACGTACTCGAGGATGAGGTAGCGCACCGGCAGCAGGTCGTAGCCGACGCCGCCCGCGCCCGCGTCGGCGCGAGGCTGCACCCGCACCTCGACCTCCCCTTCGTCGAAGAAGCGCACGATGTACGGGCTCGGCGGCCGGCGGTCGGAGAGCCGGCGCAGCGCGAGCGCCTCGCGACGAGACGCCTTCACGAACGCGCTCCACTGCGCCGGCGCGAGCTGCGGCGCGATGACCTTCGCCACCACCGGCGCGCCATCGGGCCCGTCCGTCGCGCCGAGCACGACGCCCATGCCGCCCACGCCGATCAGCCCCTCGATGATCCAGCGATCACCCAAGACTGCCCCGGACAGGGCGCGCGCGAGCGCCTGACCGAGTTGCTCTCCGCGTTGTTCGGCGCGGCCCCGGTGGGCTGACATCCGCGCAGGCAGGTTACCCCACTGCTCCGCATTGTGGGGGAGGCTCGTGCAGGTGATCATGGAAGTGGGCCCGGCACGAAGGTCGCGCTACCGAGTGACCGTGCCCATGCTCCGCCCCCCAGGCTCTTCACGGAGCTACGGGAATTCGCCTGTGACTTCCTTGGCTGCGCCCCGCCCCCCAGCTCCTGTGCGCGTCCCTGCGACCACGCCCCCGTCCTCGCACGCCCGCGCCTGGCTGCGCGGCGGCGTCTCGTTGGCGCTGGTCATCGCGTCCGGAGCGTGCTCGGGGACCTGCAAGCGCGGGACGCCCTACGTCCCCTTCATGGAGGACAGCGGCGCCGCCGACGCCACGGAGAGCGGAGTGGCCGAGCCCGACGCGTCCGTCGACGCGGGCCGCAAGCCTGGTTTCCAGCCGATCCACGCGAGCCTGGCCCCGGCCGGGACGACGAAGTGGAGCCTCGAGGGGCTCGCCTTCGAGGCGCCGGCCGGGCACGTCATCCTCGCGGCGATCGCCCACGACCTCGACGGCAACGGCCAGCGCGACGTCACCGCCTACGTCCAGCCGCCGAACGGCGGAGGCGGCGAGCTCGTCTTCTACCGGGGCGACGCCAAGGGGCTCGCGCCTGCGGTCGTGGTAGGCGGCGGCGGGAGCGGCGCCGATCTCGCGCTTCCGCCCCCCTGCGTGGCCCGGATCGCCATGACACTGGTCGGGCCCCGCACGGTCGCGCTCGATCTGCGGCCGAGCTGTGGCGACGCCGCCCCTGCCCCGCGAAGGTACGTGCTCGCCGCCTTCGCCGGGCTCACCCCGTCCGTGCGCTTCGCGGCCAAGCTCTCCGAGCCTCCGTCCGGCTTCAGCCTCGCGCTCGACACCGAGGCGATCGATCGCGACGGCGACGGCGTCGACGATCCGACGATCTCGCTCGCGCTGGAGGGGGGCGGCGCGCCGTTCGAGGCGGGAGAGCGCGTGGTCGCGCGCCTGCGCTTCTGGGATCGGCCGGCGGGTTTCTCGCGCGATCGCACCGAGCCGGAGGCGAGCTTCCAGCAGATCGCCCGGCGCGCCACCGAGCTCGCCGCGAAGAAAGCGACGGCGGCGGGCGTCGCGCCGCTCGTGCGAAGGCTGCGCCTGCTCCACGCCGCGACCTGCAGCGAGTCCGGCGGCGCCTGGATCGAGGTCGCCGGCGATCGCGGCGTGGCCTGCAACCACTCGCGCGGCCTCGAGGACGCGGGGGCCGCCGAGGTGAAGGCGGCGCTGGCGCTCGGCGACTCGCTCTCGGCGATCGCCGCGCGCGAGCGCGTCGGCCAGGGCCCGGTGACCCGCACGGCCAAGACGCGCTCCGACGTCGACAAGGCCATCCTCAACTCGCTCGGGAGCGTCTGGGCGACGCCGCGCGACGTGAAGGCGGTGCCGAGCACGCCGGCGAAGGGAGCGCCCGCGTGGGGCGCGCTCGCGTTCGACAAGTCGGGCAATCTCCTCGTCCGCACGTCCACCGGCGTCACCATGTTCGGCTTCCCCGCCCTCGACGAGCAGGACACCGACGTGAGCAGCTGGCCGTGGGAGGTCACCCTCCCCGGCAAGGATGCGCGGCTCGGCGCGGTCGTCGACGCCTGCGACGCCCCCTACCTCGCGGCCCGCGTGGCCGGTCACGACGTGCCCACCGGCACCGCGCTCCTCCCGCTGCCGCTGCTCCCCCCGTTCGATGGCGGTCGGTGCTCCGAAGGGCGCTCGGCGGCGTGGCCGCTCACGCCGGTCGCGTGGGGCGCGCAGGGGCTCTTCGCGGTCGTCGCCGGCCAGCCGGTGCTCGTTCCGGCCGACGTCGCGGGCATCGGTGGCGGCCGCGCGACCGGGCTCTCCCCCGCGCCGGCCGGGAAGGTCGACGGCGCGTGGATCGCGGGCTCGCCGCGCTCGCCGAGCGGCTCGTTCGTCGTCGTTCCGACCCGCTTCGGCGTGCTGCGCCGCGACGAGTCGACCAACACCACTACGGCCGCGCTCGTCCGGGCCAAGGAGCTCGAGGGGCTCTACACGCAGCTGCACGAGTGCGCGGTCGCCAACGACGGCAAGCGGGTCGCCTGCGTGCGCGACGGCCGAGTCGTCGTCCTCGATGCCAGCGGCACCGCCGCGCCGGCGCCGAGCGCGAGCGAAGCGCCGAGCGCGCCCGCCCCGGCGGTCACCGGCCAGGAGAACGGCGTGAAGATGTGAGTGGAGCGGCGCGTCGTGCGTCACGCTCCCGCGACGGCGAGCGGGCGCTTTGGTAGTCTCGCCCGACCGCGTGCGCCCCGCACGTCGGCGGAACGGTGGCATCGTTGCGATCCGAGACCATCTCGACCGGCCTCCTCGGCCAGGTGCTCGACGGCAAGTACCGCATCGTGCGCCGCCTCGGCGAGGGCGGGATGGGCTCCGTCTACGAAGGCGAGAACCTGCGCCTCGGCCGTCGCGTAGCGATCAAGGTCATCGCGCCCGAGCTCGCGCAAAACGCCGAGGTCGGCGGGCGCTTCCGGCGTGAGGCGAAGGTCGCGAGCAGCATCGCGAACGACCACATCGTCCGCATCTACGACGTCGACACCGATCCGCACCACGGGCTGTACCTGGTGATGGAGCTGCTGCGCGGCGAGGACCTCGCGCGGCGCCTGAAGCGCGAGCGGGATCTCCCGGTCGAGACCGCGTGCACGATCGCCTACCACATGGCGCTCGGCCTCGACGCGGTGCACGCCGCGCACGTCATCCATCGCGACCTCAAGCCGGCCAACGTCTTCCTGCACGAGGTCGCCGACGGCACCACGGTCGCGAAGCTCGTCGACTTCGGCATCTCCAAGACCATCGACCAGCTGGACGGCCAGATCGAGACCGCGCTGACGCGCGTCGGCACCGTCGTCGGCACGCTCCAGTACATGTCGCCCGAGCAGGCGCGCGGCGCGCCGCTCGACGCGCGCACCGACCTCTGGTCGCTCGGCTGCGTGCTGTTCGAGCTGCTCGCGGGGCGACCCGCGTACCCGATCGCGAAGACGCTCGAGGCCGCCTACAAGCAGCTGATGCTCGACGCGCCGCCGAAGCTCGCGCGGCTCGCCCCCTGGGTGCCGGCCGAGATCGTCGCGCTGGTCGAGTCGTGCATGCAGCCCGAGCTCGATCAGCGGATCGCCGACGCGTTCACCTTCGCGCAGCGGCTCGCCCAGGCGCTGCCCGGCGTCGACCTCGGCGGCAGCATCTTCAAGCCCGAGACGGCCCCGAGCCTCCCGCCGATCGAGGGCGACATGACGCTCGTCAGCTCGGACGCGGAGCTCGACGAGATCCGCAAGAGCAGCGCGCGAAGGGGCCCGATCGAGGAGGCCACGCGCCGCGCCCCCGCCGCCAAGACGCGCGTGGGGCCGGCCGGCGTCGACCTCGACGCGCCGACTCGACCGAGGCTCGAGCCTCCGGCGCCCCTGCGCGCGCAGCCGCCACCCGAGCCGACCGCGACGGAGGCGGCGCGCATGCGGACCGCCGCCGGCGAGGTCGACGACGAGCGCAGCCTCGTCGCGCGCCCCTCCGAGATCCGCGCGCTGCGGCGGCAGCTCATCGAGCAAGAGAAGCACGAGCTCGGGCTGCCGACCGCGTCCTCCGAGCCACCGCGCTTCCGCGGGCGGGCCTGGCCGTACCTGGTCGCGATCGCGGTCGTCGTCCTCGGGCTGGTCGCGTTCGTCCTCGCGCGCGGCCGCTGAGCGCGCCTGCGACCGCTCCGGTGGGCGAGCCGCGACGGGTCCCCTCCGACGAGGCCGCGCGCGCCTACTCCTCGCCGAGATGCACGATCGCGTCGATCGCCTGGCGGAGCGCGATCACCTGCGTCGGCTTGTGCAGGATGCGCGCGCCCGAGGCGCGCAGCACGTCCTCGGTGCGCGTGTCGTCGACGCTGCCGGTGACGAACAGGAAGCGCCTCGCGAGCTCGGGCCGACGCTCGACGATGGCCGCGTAGAGCCGGTCGCCCGAGACGTCGGGCATGCGCAGGTCGCACACGATCGCGTCGAAGGGCCCGTCGGCGAGGATCGCGCGCTCGGCGGCCTGACCGCCGTCGGCGAGCACGAGCTCGTAGTGCTGGCGCAGCGTGCGATCGTACGCGCGCAGGATCGCCGGCTCGTCGTCGATGCAGAGCACGCGCGGCGCGCGACCGAGCCTCGCCCGCGTGGCGGACGACGACGGCGGGTGGATCGACGGCGAGGCGGCCGGCAGGCGCACGAAGAACGAAGTGCCCGCGGTGGCGGCGGTCACGACCTCGATCTCGCCGCCGAGGTTGCGCGCGAGGTCGCGCGCGATCGACAGGCCGAGCCCCGTCCCGCCCTGCGCCGTGCGGGTGGTGAACCAAGGTTCGAACAGCCGCGCGACGTGCGCCGCCGCGATCCCCGGCCCGTTGTCGCGCACCTCGAGGACGACGAACGCCCCGTCTCGCGAGCCGCGCACGACGATCTCGTTGCGGGTCGTGTCGGCGGTGGAGAAGGCGCTCGCCGCGTTGACCAGCAAGTTCACCAGCACCTGCGACAGCCGCCCGATGCTCCCGGAGACGACGAGATCGGCCGCGATGTCGGTGCGCACCCGCGCACGCGTCGCCAGGCGCGCGCCGGCGATCCGCAGCGAGAGGCGCACGGCGAGCGCGGCGTCGAAGGCCACGCCCGCGTCGTCCGAGCGCCCGAGCGCCCCGACGTCGGCCACGATGCCGGAGATCCGCTCGGCCCCTTCGGTCGCGTCGCCGATCGCGCTCAGCAGATCCTCGCGCGCTCGCCCCTCGAGCCCCGACGCGGCGACCTCCTTGCGGACGTGCTCGAGGCTCGACATCAGGTAGCTCGCCGGATTGTTGATCTCGTGCGCGATCGTCGACGCGAGCAGCCGCGTGGAGGCGAGCCGCTCGGCCAGCAGCGTCTCGCGCACGAGGCGCGCGTTCTCGAGCGCGAGGAGCACCTGCGCGGCGAAGAGGTACATGCGGTCGAGATCGCTCGAGCGATAGCGCCGCGCCTCTCGCCCGCGGCGCACGTTGAGCACGCCGACGAGGCGCGGGCCCAGGTAGAGCGGGTAGACGATGCTCGAGCCGATCGCGCGCGACCCGCACCCCTCGAACCGCGGGTCCTGCGACACGTCGCCGTCGAGGAGCGCCGGCGTCCGCTCCAGCGCGATGCGTCCGGAGACGCGCGCGCCGATGGCGACCGGCTGCTCGACCCCGGCGTTCGGAAGCCCGATCGCGTGCGCGACGTGCAAGGTGCCGTCGGCGTCGGGGAGCATCAGCGACACGACGTCGGCCTGCATGATGTCGCGCACGACCCCGACGATCCGCTCGAGCAGACGCTCGGGGGCGGCGTTCGACGAGATGGCCTCGCAGAGCCGCTGCAGATCGGCCGTCGTGCGCTGGACCCTGCGCTCGTCGGCGCGCCGCGCGAGCTCGACGAGCGTCGCGGTCTTCACCGGCTTGCGCACCATGTCGAACGCGCCGCCGCGCAGGCACGCGAGCGCGACGTCGAGCGCGGAGAACCCGGTCACGATCGCGACCTCGGTCTCGGGCGAGCACTTCTTGATTCGCTCGAGCAGCTCGATGCCGTTGGGCCCGGGCAGCCGCAGATCGCTCAGCACCACGTCGAACGCGTCGCGCTCGACGAGCTCGAGCGCCTCCCAGCCGCTCGCGGCGGTGGCGACGTCGAAGCCCTCGTCGGTGAACGCCTCGCGGCAGAGATCGAGCCAGTCACGCTCGTCGTCGACCAAGAGGATGCGGGTGCGGCGCGCGTTCACGAGGCCTCCGCGGCAGGCAGCCACATGCGCGCGAGGAGGCCGTCGTCGGCGGGCTCGAGCGCGAGCGAGCCGCCGCACCGCTCGACCGCGCAGCGCGCGAGCGAGAGCCCGAGGCCGGTCCCCTTTCCGGGCTCCTTGGTCGTGAAGAACGGCTCGAACAGCCGCTCGCGGAGCGCGGCCGGGATCCCGGGCCCACGATCGCGCACGACGATCTCGACCCCCGCCGTGCCCGCGCCGACCCCCGCGCCGCGGGCGGGCGAGCGCTGCGCCGAGAGCTGGACCTGCGCGCCCGTCGGCGAGGCCTGCACCGCGTTGCGCAGCAGATTGCCGATGGCGGTCTCGAGATCGCCCTCGCAGGCGAGCACGCGCGGAAGGTCGTCGGCCGCGCGCACGACGATCTCCACGCGCCCCTCCTCGGCCTGCGGCCGCGCCGCCTCGACCACGCACTCGACGGCCACCTGCACCGACGCCGGCGCCATGGCGGAGCCCTCGTCGCGCGAGAGCGACAGCAGCGAGCGGGTGAGCGACACGCAGCGCCCGGCTTGGCGCAGGATCGAAGCCAAGGCGTCGCGCGCGCGCGGCGGCAGCTCGGTGCGCAGCGCGCGGTCGGCCTGCGCCAGCACGATGCCGAGCGGGTTGTTCAGCTCGTGCGCGAGCCCCGCGACCATCGTGCCGATCGCCGCGAGCTTCGCGCGCTCGGTGGCGCGCTGCTGTGCCTCCGCGAGCTCGGCCAGCGCGGCTTCCAGCGCGAGCGTGCGCTGCGCGAGCTCCCGCTGCAGGGTGCGCGCGCGGTACGCGGCCGCCACGCGCGCGCGCAGCTCCGCGCCGTTGAAGGGCTTGCCGATGTAGTCGTCGGCCCCGCGTCCGAGCCCGTCGACGAGATCGTCGAGCGACGCGCGCGCCGTCAGCATCAGCACCGGCACGCCGCGCAGGCGCGGATCCCCCTTCACGCGCTCGAGGATGGCGAACCCGTCGCGCCCGGGGAGCATCACGTCGGTGAGCACGACGTCCGGCTCGGCGCCGCCGGCGCGCACCGCTGCGTCGAGGTGCTCGAACGCATCGAGCCCCGAGCTCTCGCTCGCGACGTCGTATTCTTCCGAGAGCAGCCGGACGATCGCCCGCCGGACGGATTCATCGTCCTCGACGACGAGCACGCGGGGCCGTCGCGGGGCGCCTTCATCGTCGGCGCGCGCTCTCTCGTCTCCACGAATCATCTACGGACTTCTGCGGACCGCCCGGAGTTCGGGTTAAGAGGGATGGCGCTCCAACCGGCGCCCCCCATGCGCCGGCGCAAAATCGGCCCCACGCGACCCGCCGTTGCCGCCCGGGCCGCGCTCACCTAGCGACGCCACGTGTCAGACGCCCCGAACCGAGAAGCCATCGACGCCAAGATCGAACGCCTGCAGCGCGCGGAGGAGGAGGTCCGGCGCCTCCAAGACGAGCTCATCGACGACGCCGCCGCCGCCCGTGGGCCCTCGCTCGACGCGTTCCGCGAGGCGATCCTCGTGGGGCTCGGCCATGGCGAGGGCCCCGAGGCCGCCGCCGCGCTCGTCCCGATCGCCGAGGTCCTCGGCGAGCTCGAGGGGCCGGACGTCTGCGACCTGCTGGTCGATCTGGTCGGCTCGGAGGAGGCCGAGGTCCGCGCCTCGGCGGGGACGGCGCTCCAGGAGCTCGCGTTCGACCGCTTCCGCGAGGTCGCCGAGGCCATCGAGCGCGCGGTCGTCCGGCTCGACGGCGCGAACCCGGCGCTGCGGGAGCTCCCGTTCGTGATCGCCGAGGTCGGCGAGCCGGGCGGTCCGCGCGTCCTCAAGGGCTACCTCGGCCACAAGGACGCCGAGGTCGTGGCCGCGGCCATCGAAGCGCTGGCGATGCTGGGCGACCCCGCGGCGCTCGTCGAGCTGCGCAAGCTCGTCCGTGACCCGCGCACGGTGCAGCTCGAGGAGGAAGGCTATCCCGAGGGGCAGTCCTCGATCGGCTCGCTGGCGCAAGAGGCCGTGGCGATGATCGAGGACTCGCTCCCCGAGCCGCCGCCCCCGCC